>CAZUKV010000007.1:0-33490 GCA_964621075.1 uncultured bacterium
ATATAAATTATTCAATTTCCATCTCATTTTATTCATTGAAACCTCCTTTTTCGTAGATACTAAACCAAATAATTAGTTTGTAAAGCGAAATAACTATATTTTTAACTTTTCTCCACGATCTTTTTCTAAATGAGTATTCTTAATTACTTCAATTGAAACCAAAAATAATACTGAAGTAAAATAAACCCAGATGAATATAATAACTATAGATGTAAAAGATCCATATATAATATTTAAATAGGTAACTTTAGAAAGATAAAAAGTATAAATATATTTAAAAGCATTCCATGTTAATGAAAAAAATAAAGTCCCGGCACCAATAGTAAACAAAGAATAGTTCTTATCCCTTGCAAAAATTCTGATAAATATATAATATAAAATGAAACTAAATAATGCTGTTACTACAAAAGATATCAAAAACCCATATATCTCAATAGTTTGTAGAAGTTTTCCTGCAAAAGATACTTTTTCCACCATCATGGTCATTTTATCAAAAAATATTGAAAATATATTTTCGAGAAAAAAACTAATTATTATTATTATGAATATAACAAGAAATCCTACAAGACGGGCAATTAAAAAATGAGGACTTAATTTACATTTTAAAATTTTAATAAAAGAATGCTTAATTACTTCAAATAAAAGAGTTGATGTGAATAATAAACCAAAAAATCCAATTATACTAAGCGGGAATCTATAATTTTTTATATTAAACAATTGATTCAATGCTTCATCTTTTACCATTGGAAAAATATTACGAATATAATTTAAAATAATTTCTGAACTTTCTATAGAATTAATTTCATAAATATTTTGTAAATACTCAAAAGTATATCCCATCAAAGAACCAAGTAAAATAATAAAAGGAATTGAAGATAGGAGGAAATTGAATGAAATAGATCCAGCAAGTATTGTCCCTTCATCTTTAATAAAATCTCTAATAGATTTAATAATTATTCTAAAAATCAAATAAACTCCATTCCAAACTTTTTAATTATTCAATAATTTCATGAAAATTTCAATCTCTTTAATAATATTTTTATTTTGCACCTTTAAAATTACTTCTAAATTGTTTGTTACATCAAATTCAATTTTATCTTTATAATACTCAACAATTTTAACCAGATAATCTGTTTCCATTTCTTCTGTAAAAACCAAATATAATCTGTTAGCTTTTTTTTCTATAGAAAGAATTTTATTTTTTTTCATTAACAACTTTATTCTTGCAAAATCAAATAGATCTTCAACCTCATCAGGTAAAGGTCCATACCTATCTTCCATTTCATATTTAATTTTTTCAAGCCGGGATTCATCTTTAGCATCATATATTCTCTTGTAAAATTCAATTTTTATACTTCCTTTTTTGATGTAAAAATCGGGAATTAATCCCTCATAACCAATATCAATGTTAACAGAAATTTCTTCTTCAATTTTTTCACCTTTTAGTTCTGCTACAGTCTGTTTTAATAATTTTGTATATAATTCATAACCTATCATATTCATATATCCACTTTGTTCCTGTCCAATAAGATTCCCTGCTCCTCTAATTTCTAAATCCCTCATAGATATTTCATATCCTGCACCAAGATGTTCAAAATTTAATAATGCATTTATTCTCTGTTTTGCAATTCTATTTGTGACAGGAGGAACTATTAAATAAGAATATGCCTGAACTTCTCTTCTACCCACCCTTCCCCTTAATTGATAAAGTTGAGATAATCCAAAATGATGCGCATTGTTTACAATAATTGTATTAACATTTGAAATATCAATCCCATTTTCAATAATAGTAGTTGATACAAGGAGATCAATCTTTCCATGCATAAAATTCAATATTCTGCTTTCAATTCTATTAGGATTCATCTGACCATGTACATATTCAATACTTACCCGTTCATCCGTAATCTCTTCTAAGTGCTCCGTAATAGATCTAATATCTTTAACTCTATTGTGTATAAAATAAATCTGCCCTTCTCTTTTTAATTCCCTAAATATTATCTCTCTAATTAATTCCTCATCGAATTTTATTGATTTAGTTTTTATAGGATGTCTGTTTTTGGGAGGTGTCTCCAAACGGCTTAAGTCCATAATTCCAACAAGCGACATATATAAAGTTCTTGGAATTGGTGTTGCTGTTAAAGTTAGCATATCTACATTTTTCTTTTTATCTTTTAACTTTTCTTTTTGCATTACGCCAAATCTCTGTTCTTCATCAATAATTAATAATCCCAAATCATCATATAATATTTTTTCATTTAAAACTTTATGAGTTCCAATGATTATATCAACAGTACCTTCTTTAATACCTTTTACAATCTTTTTCTCTCTACTTTTTTTTACAAGTCTTGATAACATTTCAATTTTAATTGGATACTCAATCATTCTATCTTTAAAAGTTTTAAAATGCTGTATCGCAAGGACTGTAGTTGGTGCTAATAAAACAACCTGTTTCCCATCCTGTACCGCTTTAAAAGCAGCTCTCATGGCAACTTCAGTTTTTCCAAATCCTACATCCCCACAAAGCAATCTCTCCATTACTTTACTTGATTCCATATCATTTTTTATTTCCTGAATAGCTCTAATCTGATCAGGTGTTTCTTCATGAATAAAACTTTCTTCAAAATTTTTCTGCCATTCTGTATCCTCAGAATAGGAATATCCTTCTTTTAATTTTCTTTCTGCCTGAAGTTTTAATAAATCAACAGCAAAATCCCTAACTTTATTTTTAACTTTCTTTTTAGTTTTACGCCATAAATTATCTCCCAATGAATTAATTCTAACATTTTTTTTATTTCCAATATATTTCTCAACCTTATCTAAATTATCAACAGGAACATAAATTTTTGATTCTTTTTTATATTCAATTAATACATAATCCCCTTTTTTACCCGCAATTGTATCATTTATAACTCCGCGATATATTCCAATACCATAATCAATATGGACAATTAAATCCCCTTTATTTAATTGTCCAATTATATTTTCTTTGCTTTTATATCCCTTGGCATATTCTATATTCCTGTCCTCTACTATTCTACCAAGAACCTCATTCTCCGATATAAATATTTCCTTACTTTTCTTATCAATATAACTTCCAGAAAAATAATCTATTTTATAATTTACTGAATCTAAATTTTCATTTTTATAAATATTGTTTTTAAAGTAATTCAACTTTGCCTGATTATCAAAATAAATTGTAATATTATAATTTTTATTTATCCATAAATCAAGATTTTGGATTAATTTTTTTTCGGTAATATTTAATTCTAATTTTTCATATCTTTCTGTTTTATCAATAATTTCAAAATTACTAAAATCTTGTAAATTATCTTTATTCCAAAAAAATGATTTCAATCTACTAATGTTATTATCCAGTTTATTTAATTTCTCTATATTTCTATGAAAAATGTCAAATCTTTTATTACCCTTTTCAACAAAAATATTATAATTTTTAGGAATTAAATTACTGATTCTGTTATACCTTTCATAAATCAATGGAAAATCCTTTTCAATTCCTGTATAAGTTTCATTTTCCATAAACTCCAAAACAGGCAAATCATAATCCATTAAACGATCAAAATTAATTTCTTTATCAAAAACAATCTCTTTTAATGGGGTCAGTAATAAAGAATTGAGTTCTTCAACAGATAATTGGGTTTCAGGATTGAAACTTTTAATTTTTTCTACTTCCATATCATCAAATATAATTCTTGTTGGAAGGTCATGGGATGGTTCATAAATATCTATTATTTCGCCTCTAACAGAAAATTGTCCCGGATACCTAACTTCATACTGCCTCTCATATCCCATCCTTATTAATTTCTCAATAAATTTTTCTCTATTTTCAATAATTATATTGTTTTTTACTTCGATAAAATATTTTTTATAAAGATGCATGTCTCCAATTTTTTGATATAGAGATAAAATAGAAGTTGCTATATTTTTTGTTTTTTTATTAATTAATTTATTTATAACATGAAATCTTGAAGATGTTTTTTCGATATCATTAAAATAAGGTTCAAAAGGAAGTAATTCCCATGGATAATATATATCAGTATCACCTAAAAGATCCGAAAATTCAATAGCATTATCAAAGTTTTCAAAAAATATAATACATGGATTCTTTTTTGATTCTAAATAATTTTTAAAATGTCCTAAGGAAGTAAATTGATTCATCAACTGAAATTACATATATTTAATAACTTCATCCGACCACTCCGAATCATCAGTTCCGGGTTCCGGCATTCCATCTGGAGTCATATTCTCAGGCACATGGTCCATTCCTAAATCTTCAGCTATTTTTTTTATTGTACACTGTGAATAATTACCATTACAAAATCTCTTATAAAAACCTTCTAACAACACTTTATTATTACTGTTTTCGTATCCTTTCACAAATTTACAATTATCACTTAGTGGACAATCGGCCATAATTCCTCCTTAATTTTCAAGATTTATACTGTTTTTTTCTTTTCAGTGAATAAATATCTTTTTATTTTTCTTGTTGAAGTTTTAGGAAATTCTTCACTTCTTATTTTTATCTTTCTTATTCTTTTATATTTTGCCATAGTTTTGTTAATACTGTTAATTTCTTTTTTTAAAAGTTTATAAATAGTATCTTCTGTTATATTTTCAACTTTTTCTTCTTCGGCCCAGCTGTCAACCTGCTCATAATTTGGAAATATAATAGCAACAGGTTCCCCGGTACCTACTACTATAACTTCTTCAATATAATCACTTTTTAATAAGTTTTCCTCGATTTCTTCAGGATATATATTCTTTCCTCCTTTAGAAACAATAACATTTTTTAATCTTCCTTTTATATAGAGTTTATTATTTTCCATGTATCCGAAATCACCGGTATAAAACCAGCCCCTTTTTAAAACCTCATCTGTTTTCTTCTTTTCTTTGTAGTATCCCTGCATTATATTCGGCCCTCTTGCAACTATTTCCCCAATTCCATTTTCACCGGGATTGTATATTCTTATTTTCACACTTTCCAGAGGCTCCCCTACTGAATAAAAATCAATGTCCTCCGGGCTAACACATGATAAGACTGGAGATGTCTCGGTTAAACCATAACCCTGTAAAATAGGGACTCCCAATAAATAGAAAAATCTGGATATATAAGAAGGCAGTGCTGCTCCACCAGAGACAAAAAAATCAATATTAGTAAATCCAGTTTGCTTTAATAAAATATTAAAAATAGGTTTAGTTCCATTTAATGAGTGATCAAATTTTCTTTTTATTCTTCCTAATAAAAATAATAAATTGATGAAAAATTTCTTTAATTTAGGTAATTTTTTTAATTTTCTCTTAATACTGTTGTATATTTTTTCAAAAATTAAAGGCACACCAATCATTTTAGTAATTTTTGCTTCTTTCATTGTATTTATGATATCTCTGCTTGTTAAAGAAGGACAGTAAACTATGGTAGCTCCACTATATACTATTGTAAAAAAACCTGCAGTTAATTCATATGCATGGTTTACAGGCAGAAAAGACAAAAAATTATCCCCGGGAAAAATATTTAATCTTTTTTCTATATCTGTAATATTTGCAATAAAATTCTTATGTGTGAGAACGACACCTTTGGTTTGTCCTGTAGTACCGGAAGTATATAAGAAAACAGCTTCATCTGTTTTATTAATGTTTTCCATTTCAAAATCGTTCTTATTAGATTCAATTAATGAATATATATTATTTTTACTTTCTTTTGTTAAAATAAAAATTTTCTCCAGCCCTTCAACTTCATCTTTAATATCTTCAAGCATTGATTCATATTTTTTATCTGTAAAAATAACTTTCAATCCGGAATCATTTATTATATGTTTAACCTCATTTTTGCTCAAAAATCTATCTATAGGTATGGATACAAAACCATGAATCTGTGTAGCAAAAAAAGCAATACTCCACTCAGGAGAATTCTTTCCAATGATGCCTATTTTATCACCTTTATTATATCCTAATCCCTTTAAATAATTTGATAGTTTTCTGCTTAGTTCATAAAATCTTCCATATTTGATGGTTTCATATCTATTGCTACCATCACGTTTAACTTTCAAAGCAACATTATTCTTATATTTTTCGGAGGAGTTTTTTAAAATGTCTCGTAAAGCTTCCATCATTTTAATTTCCTACATCCTTCCCTACTTGTATCAAATATCTTAAAAATTTTATTAAACCCGGCTAGATTCAATATTTTTTTAATGTTTTTGTCTGTAACCACCAATCCCAAATCTCCATTATGTTTATCTAAAATTGACCTTGCTGTTAAAAAAATACCCAATCCTGAACTATCAATATACTGAAGATTATTTAAATCAAATAATACAAACTGTTTATTTTCAGGTACAAGTCGATTCTTAACAATTTGTAAAATCTTATCTTTATTATTAATATCAATACTTCCCGAAAATATTACAACAGCCACTCCGCTTTTTTTATCAATATTTATATTATAATCTAAATTTGTCATAATATTTCTTTCCTCATATGTAATTCTGTTCCATCACTTGAAAAATTATAATTAACCTTATCCATGAAATTTTTCATTATAAATATCCCCCTGCCATTTTTATTGGTTAAATTTTTACCCTTTGTGGGATCTTTAAGGTCCTTCAAATTAAATCCTTTACCCTTGTCTTTTATAATAATATTTAAATATTTTTTTTCAAGAAATAAAAAAAAAGAAACATCCTGTTTTAAATCATTATTATTTCCATGTTTTATTGCATTTACAACCCCTTCTACAATTGCAAGTAAAATCTCATCAGCTTTAATCTTTTGTAATAACTTGTTTATTTTTAAAAATTCCCAGAAAACATCTTCTATTATTTTCAAATATATAAAATCACTTGGAATTATTATTTTAATACTATCTTTCTGAATATTTTTCCTTAATTTCATCAACTTCTCCTTCTAAAACTCAAAAAAGTCATATCATCATGCTGTTTTTTGTTAGAAAAATTATTAATACACTCAAAAATTTTGTTTTCTAATCCAAAATAACCTTTTTTTATTAATTTCTTTATATCTTCTTCTAATTTATCTTCACCGTACAAATTATTTTTTTCATCCATTGCTTCTATTAGTCCATCTGTAAACATAAGAACCTTATCTCCCTTATTTACATTAACAGAATTGATAGAAAAATCATAATTTTTAAAAACTCCAATAGGAATATCATTACTTTTTACTTCTTTAATAATATTTTCAGAACTTAAAACTAAGGGAAACAGGTGTCCGGCATTAATGAATTTAAAAATATGTTTTTTGATATCCAAAATTCCCACTATCATTGTTATAAATCTTTTTACATCAGTATCCTTATATATATTTGAATTAATAAAATTTATACATTCTTTTAAGCTTAAATTAAAATGAACAAAAGTCTTCAAATATGATCTTAAAGAGGACATAATCATTGATGTAGGGACACCTTTACCGCTTACATCAGCTATTGTAAAGAGGTATTTATCTTTTCCGTAGGGTATGATATCATAATAATCTCCCCCAACCGACTTACATGCTTTATATTTATAAATATAATCATATCCTTCAATATCTATATTATGATCGCCGATAAGTTTTTTCTGTATTTTTTCAGCAACCCGTAACTCGCTCTCATATCGTTCTTTTTCTATCGCTTTATTATGCCAGATTGCATTTTTTAAATTTAGGGAGGCTAAATCAGCAAATATCTCTAATAATTCGAGATCTTTTTCTTTAAAATTTCCTCCATCCTTTTTATTTAAAACCTCAATTAATCCAATTACTTCTCCTTCAACATATACAGGAGTTCCGATAATTGATTTTGTAATAAATTCAGATTTTTCATCTACTTTATTATAAAAACGACCATCTTTTTTTACATCTTTGACAAGAATTGATTCTTTATTTTTTATTATCCAGCCAGCTATACCTTTATCAGAAGGAATTCTTATCTCTTTAACAATTTCTTTTTTTTCTCCTGTAGCAACATCAAAATAAAGTTCATTACTCCCTTTATCCAAAAACATTAAAGAACTTGCTTCCGCATTAAATATCTTCTTGGCCTGTTCAATAATAACATTTTTTATTTCAGCAAAATCCAGTGAAGAGTTTAATAATTTTACAACTTTAATTAAATCATCATATTGTTTTAAATTAATTCTCATCACTACCCTCCCTTAAAATATCTTTTAATTTCTCAAGATATTTTTTTATTTTCTCTTTTTTTTCCAGGTAATTATTTAGTTTTTTTTGTTTTTGTTTTACAACTCTTTCTGGAGCTTTTTCTAAAAAATCAAAATCCATCAATCTTAATTTTTGTTTTCTTATTCTATTATTAAAATCATCTAAATCACTATCAAACTTATTTATTAAATTTCTAACATTACTTAAATCATAAATTGGTATAAAAATTGTAAAATCTTTTAAGTTCATTTCCAATCTTGTTGTAGATAATTCTTTTTCATCATATTCTTTTATATCACTTAAATCCAAATAATTTTTTAAATATTTTTTATTGGTAAAAATCTTTTCAACTAATATATTATCGTCACTTTTTATCCATAGAGGAATTTTTTTATCATATTGAAGATTTAATATATTTTCTCCCTCCTTTACTTTTAATATAAATTTTTTAATAAAATTATTTTTCTCTATTTCTTCTTCAAAATAATAATCTTCTCTATAAGATGGAAATTTTCCTGGAAATTTATTTTTTTGAATTAATAATGGTGAAATAAAAAGCAGCATCTTATCAAAATAATACTTGGCAGTCTTAAATGCTAATTTATCATCCTCAAATTTAATATTTTTCAGGTATGGATAAACAAAATAATTAATTTCTTCTATTGCATTAATAATATTTTCAATATAGGAATAAAGACAACCATTTTCAATACTTTTGTTTTGCTTTTTAATAAAACTATGAAGATTTGTTGTTATTAATCTTTCAATATAAAAATCAGTTCTTACTTTCATATTTTTTAATTCTTCCAAAATTTCACCGGGAAAAAACTTTTTCCATTTAAGATAAAATTTTCCTATTACTGATGATTTTTCAATAGAAAAAATATCACTGAGATTTTTTCTTTCTAAATCACCGAGGTATTTTAGCTTATTGTAACTTTTTTTTTGTTCTAAATTAGTATAGGGATTGGGTCTTTTTAACTCTACTTTTTTATTAATTGTTATTTCCTTTTTAATATTATTATTTAACATTTTAATAACATCGCAGAAAACAGATATCTCTTTATTATAAGAAACAAGATATTCTATATTTTTTTCTATAACATAAGGTAATAAATATTTAAGAATATTGTAATTAAGTTCGAATGTATTCTTTATATAATCATTACCGCATTCCTCACAAATATCAGCTTTTTTAAATTTAAGATTGCCACATACCTGACATTGATAATAACTTATATTTTTTATATCATCATTATTTTCATTTTTTTTATTACAGTTGAATGAAAAAATAAAATCTTTTTTATCTATATCCATTTCCTGATCAAGTTCTCCCATATTAATATAAAAACTTTCAGATAATATTTTTTCCAATTCGGCCCCACAAATTTTGCATTTATAAATTTTATGGCTCATTTTACTTTTATTCTCATAAACACCGTAAGATCTTAAATCTTTTTCGAGTTTATTTGGTTTCTGTTCATAATTTTTAATTAAATCTGCATATTTCTTTTTCTGTTTGCTATTTTTTCCCTTTTGTTTATTAATTTCGAATAATTTGGTAAATAATACAGGCCTTTCTATATTGTCAACATTGTAAATTGGTATTTTTTTCCCTAAAATAGGGAGAATAGCTTTTTCTCCTGCGAATTCAGTTCCTTTAATTCCTATAGCTTTAGATTTTAAAATATTAATCAATCTGTTCACTTTTACAGAAATTGACTTCACCCTTCTTTCTACATGAATATTAACAGTATGAACTGTTTTCTCCTTCTGTTCAGTTTTAATATTACAGTAATCTACTATTTGGTCACACCCCGAACAATAATATTTTCTAATCATGCCTTTTTTGAGTAATTTATTTTTCTTAACATTGAGTAGAATTTTATATAATAGATTTCTTATTTTAGATTCAATCATAACTCTATCATCAAATTCCAGCGAAAATCGTTCCAGGAAATTTTTATAATAATTAATATTATCACTACTTTTTAAATATAATAAATTGTAAAAATCTATTTCTTTTTTTGATGATTTTTCCTTTTTTAAAATTTTATTAAGAATATCAGAATATAAAACTGCATAATTTGAATAAATATTATAATTATTATCAAATATTGGAAAATAATACAATAAATTTTTTTTATTTTTTACCATTAATCAACATTCAACCCTCTTTCATCAAAAACTTCAGCACTAAATCTGTAGACCTTAACCGTTTCATCTTTAAAACAATCCGATTGTAAACCTGCTTTTTTACATGTATTTTGAAGGAATTCAATTCGATCCCAATTATATTCTGTTGCTACCTGTGGTAATAGAACACCTGAATAAAATTTTTTTCTAATAAGAAGACCATCTCTGCCTATTTTAATTTCTTTTTTATCTTTCACTTCTTTTAACTTGGAAAGTACAGATATTTCAATATTCAGATCATCTACTTCATTTTTTTTAATTGAAGAAAATCTTGGGTCATGAAAAGCAGCCTGTTTTGTCATTCTTTTAACTGATTCCCAGATAGTATCAACAGCTTTAATATAGCCTATACATCCTCTTAAACTGCCTTTATTGTTTATTGTTACAAATACACCTCTTTTCTCATCAAATTTCTCATTTTTTGGAGGAAGTTCTTCATTATTAATACCAAGTTCTTTTTTTAAAACAACTCTTGATAATTTCAATAAATTTTTCTTTTCATTTTTTTTCAGTTTCATCAGATCCTCCTTTATTAAAAAGTTTAATCCTTGCTAAATACAATAAAACTAAAAACATTAATATAATTATTATAATATAAGATATAATTCCCAACAACACAAAGATTCTTATGTTATAATAATCTCTAAATGCTTTTTTAATTTTTTTTATCCTCGTTTTTTCCAATTCCTTAACTTTATCTATATTATATCCTGATACTTTAATTCTTTCTTTATCAAAAACAAAAACTGCATTTTTATTTTTTGATATGGAACTGCTCTTACTAAATTTTTTATCTGACTCATAAATTTTCTTTAATTTAAAATCAAAAATGTAAAATCTTGTGTAAATTGAATTATTTTCACGGGCAAGAAAAAACAGTTTATCGTTATAATAACCTATATCTGATATTTCCAATTTTTTAGCTACTTTATTTTGCAAAGTTTTTATTTCTTTTTTGTTATAAAACCCTTCTATCTTCATTGTTTTTTTGTTAAAAAAATAATATTCTTCATTTTTTTTATAAATAAAATCTATTTTTTTTCCAACACTAAAACTATCCAATAAATTTAACTCTTTGTTGTATAATAATAATTTTTTGTCTGTAAGAATGTAAAATTCATTTTCATAATAGAATACTTTATCAATACCTTTTATTTTAAAAATTTTCTCTTTTTTAAAATTCTTATAAACAATAATTTTTTCTTTTTTTCTGCTGAAAATATATAAATTATTCTTATCAGTAAGAACCAGGTAATTATGATCTCTGATTGATAATGTTTTTTTACTTTCATTTTTGAGAGAATAATAATTTAATTTTTCAGAATCAAGAAAAAAAATACCAGCTTCAGATATTTTAATATCTTCTATCTTTCTATATGAATCAATTTTATTTTTTACAAATAGATTTAAAAAAAGTGTTAGGATTAAAAGAATAATAATATAAGGTAAATATTTTTTAATCCTGATCTTCTCCCACATCAAAGACCTCATTTAAAAAATTTTCCATCAATTCATCATTTTCAACAGTATCAAGGTTATTTCCAACTTTAGATGGTTTTTTGTGACTTTTCTTTATCTTGTTAAGAACTTCATTATGTTGTTTCAATAATTTTTTTGTTATTTTTTCTTTATACGTCTCAGTTTCACCATCAAAAATAAGTTTCTTTTTCTTGCTCCCTACAATAGCACCCTTGTCAAAAATTAGGGTTAAAATTACTTTTTTACTCGCTATGAATTCTGTTTGTATATGTATTTCTCTATTCTCATACATCAGGTTACTATTTTTTCCTGGAATCATTTATATACCCCTCCTATTATAATAAGATGATACTACTTTCAAATTATTTTTCAAGACTTAAACTCATTAAAAGTGCATCATCATTATTTTTATAAAAATTTTTTAATTGTTTTTTTATCTTATAGTTATATTTTTTATATAAATTAATAGCCTTTTTATTTATTGTTCTTACTTCTAAATAAATTGTTGAAATATTTTTTATTTTTAATAGCATGTGTGTCATTTTTAATATATTTTTACCATGTCCCATTCCCTGATATTTTTTTCTAACTGCAAAATTTAATATATGTGCATATCCCATATATTTTAATATTTTAATCATAATAAAGCCAATTAAAAAATCTTCATCTATCAACCCATAAGAAAAACAATTTGGAGAATTTATCTGTTTTTTAAAAAAATTGTAGTCCCATGGTTCATTATAGACTTCCTGTTCTATTGCATACATTTGTTCAAGTAAATTAATATCAAGTTTTTTTATTCTCATAATTTATTTCTGCATCAGATTTCCTATAATAAGCTGGCTCAAACTCAATTAGATTTTCAAAATCATTTTTTTTATATCTCTTATAAGCAAGTTTCCCAATAGTAACTGGAGTATATATATATGTATTAAAATCAACTATTTTAGAATTTTTTGAATGCTTAAGAATTTTGCTTTTAAAACGATTTCTTGATGCTTCTCCAATAAATATTTTTCTATAATCATACTCTTTCAAAATTTTTAGAAATTTTTCTAATTTATATGCCCCCGTTTTTACAATTTCTCTTATTTTTCCTTTTTCTTCAATGTAAGCAGATGCAAAAATCTCATTCCTTCTTGCATCAATTAATGGAGCAATCAAATTATTATCAAATAAATATGGATAGGTCATAGCTTTTAGTGAATTTACTCCAATAATCGGAATATTTTTTACATAGGATACTGTCTTAGCAACTGAAAATCCAATTCTTAACCCGGTAAAAGAACCAGGACCTTCAGAAATGGCAACTAAATCAATATTTTCAATTGATTTAATTTTTGAATTTTTCAATAAAAAATTTATATTATATAATAATTTTTCTGAATATGTTGCTTTTACATTAAAAATATAAGAATCAATCACACTGTCATTTTCCAGTAATGCAATTCCGCCCATATATCTTGAACTTTCTATACTTAAAATATACATAAACCCCTATACTCCTATAATCTTTCGCTTGTTTTTACCTTCTATTAATATTTTAACTTTATATATATCTGCGGGTAATATATCTTCAATTTTTTCCGCCCATTCAATTATTGTAATTCCTCCAGAATTTGAAAAATCTTCATATCCTAGATAATATATTTCTTCAAGATCTCCTATCCTGTATAAATCAAGATGATATATCTTCATATTTCCATCATAAATATTTAAAATTGTATATGTAGGTGATTTTACCTTTCTCTCATTAATATTATAATACGAAGCCAAGCCTTTTACAAAAACACTTTTTCCAGCCCCAAGTTCTCCATACAAAGCAATAATATCATTACCTTTTATATGCTTTTTTGCAAAATTTCTTGCTATTTTTTTTGTTTGTTCTGCTGATTTAGATATTTTAAATCCCTTATTCAATTATATCAAGTCCTTTATCTGTTTTAACAAATATTTTTCCATCAAAAACAAATACTTTTTTCACAATATTTGATGACAACCCCTCAAACTCATCATATAACTTTACTATTTCTTCCTTAAAATTGTATAAATATAAACCCCTGTTGCTTCCTACATATATATATTCTCCATTTATAAATATATCATTAATAGAGCTATTAAATGATTTAATATTTTCGATTGTTTGGTCATAGATACTATATTTAGATAAAGCTGAATTACCCCCCACATATACAATATTGTTTTTTATAAAAACATCTGTAATAACATCATTATATAAATCAACTGCTGAAATTTCGATTGCTGTTTCTTTTTTCATATTGTAAATAATGACTTTGTCCTTTTTATGCATGGCTAAATAATTGTTTTCATAAGAAATATTATCTAAATTATAATATTTAAAATCTTTCAGATTTTTTTTATTTCCATTATATTTATTAATTATTGTTGCTCCATATCTTGATAGAGTTATTATATATCCATTTTCATTTAAAACTTTTTTAATATTATTGCTTAGTAAACCATCTTTCTTCATGTAGGCTCTTTTTAAACTATTATCCCATAAATATAAACCATTTGATTTAGTTGCAATATAAAAACTGGTGTTCGTATTGGTTGCTATATCATTAATATTACCTTTAAGTTCATCAATTTTTAAAAAATTGAATTTATTATCTTTATATATATTTATATATTCTCCTAAAAAATATACAGCATTTTTAGAAGAAAATACATTAACTATTTTTCTATCAAAGATACTCCCATGATTAATTTGATATTGCCCTCTCATTCTGTCATAAATCAATAAAAATCCTTTTTTAGTAGCAACTATATACTTGTAATTATTAATTTTTTCAGATTCAAAAACATCAACTCTATCATTCATTTTGTAAGAATTTTTAGGAAATCTATAATTAACATTGTGAATATTTTTAAATTCTATATCCATGGAAACATTATTTCTTTCTGGATAAAAATTACCTCTCTTATATATGTATATATCACCCTGGATATTTTTAAAATATGTCTGATCTTCCATTAAATAATATTTATTTACTTTACCAACACTATTATAAATTTTATCCCAGTAACTACTGAGATGTTTTAGATAGACCCCTTCATCTGAAAAAAGGAACAGTTCATCACTGTTTTGATTATAAATTATTGAATAAATATTTTGACCTGCAAGATTGCTTTTTTTATCAGCAAAAAATTCAAAATTTTCCCTGCTTTTATTATAAAATATAATTCCATTATTTGTAGCACAATAAATTTTATTTCTATCACTTTCAAGATCATTAATCCGTGTGTAATTAATAAAACTTTTGATATCTATACCATAAATATTAAAATTTATAATAAATATAATTAAAAATAAAAATATTTTCTTCATTTAACAAACACCACCTGACAAATGTTCTATAAGAACTTTAACCCCAATTAAAATTAACACTATCCCTCCAAAAATATCAAGTTTTAAATTGAATATATTCCCAATAGTCTTACCAATATAAATCCCTGTAAATACGAATAAAAATGTAATTATACCTATCAGAAATAAGGAAAGTGTAATATTACAGCTTAAAAGGGACAAAGTTAACCCTATTGAAAAAGCATCAATACTTGTAGCTACTGCTAAAAAAAACAAAATTTTATAATTAAAAATTTTTAAATTAAAAACTTTTTCCTCAACCCAAATTGAATCATAAATCATTTTTAATCCAATAATTAACAAAATCCCAAAAACAACCCAGTGATCAAAACTCAATATATATTTTTTTATTGAATTTGTTAGAAGTATTCCAAAGATAGGCATCAAAACCTGAAATCCTGAAAAAAACAGAGAAATAATAAAAAAATGTCTTATTGTTAATTTTTTTAATTCAACCCCATATGCAATAGATACAATAAATGCATCAAGTGCTACTGAAACAGCAATAGCTATAATATACATTAGACCCATAATTTAATCCAGTTTCTTTTGTCTTAAATATTCTTCCATGAATTTATCTAAATTACCATTTAATACAGAATCTACATTTCCAATATCAACATCAGTTCTGTGATCTTTAATTTTTTGATAGGGATGTAATACATAAGACCGAATCTGACTTCCCCATGCATTATCCATTTTATTATTTTCAAGTTTTTTTCTTTCTTCTTCCTTTTTTTCCAGTTCTTTTTGATATAATCTTGCTTTTAAAATTTTCATAGCCTGTTTTTTGTTTTGCATCTGTGATCTCTCATTCTGGCATTGGACTACTATTCCTGTAGGTTGATGTGTAATTCTTACTGCTGAATCGGTAACATTTACATGCTGACCACCAGCTCCAGAAGCCCTATAAGTATCAATTCTTAAATCTTTTTCATTAATATCAACATCAATATCTTTTTCTATTTCAGGGTAAACAAAAACGGAAGCAAAAGAAGTATGTCTTCTTTTATTTGCATCAAAAGGACTAATTCTTACCAATCTATGAACACCATTCTCTGATTTTAAATATCCATAGGCGTATTTTCCAATAACCTTGATAGTAACACTTTTAATACCTGCTTCTTCCCCCGCCTGATAATCTACAATCTCCATTTTATAATCATTATTATCAACCCATTTTTTATACATCCTATAAAGAATTGAGGCCCAGTCATGAGATTCAGTCCCCCCTGCTCCTGGATGAATCTCAAGATAAGCATTATTATCGTCATTTTCTCCAGTTAATAAACTTTTTATTTCTACTTTATCTACTTTCTTCTTTAATAATTTAACCTTTTTTTCAGCTTCCTCTTTTAAATCGGGTTCTTTATCTTCTTCATATAACTCCAAAATAACTGATATTTCATTATATATTTCTTCAAGATTCTCATAGATTTCAATAAAATCTTTCAACCTGCTGCTTTCTTTGCCAAGTTTTTTTACTTTATCCTGATCTGACCATATTTCCCTTTTGGTCATCAGCTTTTTTATATCTTCAACTCTTTTTTTAGCATTTTCTATGTCAAAGATACTCCTTTATCTTTAACATTCTATTGTAATTTTCATCAAGTATCTTATTAATTTCATATATTTCCATTTAAAAACACTCCTATTTCTTTTTTTTAATTTCATTTAATTTTTTTTGCATGCTGCTTAAAACTGCAGAGTATCTTTTATTTTGAGAAAATTCTACCGCCATTGATACATGTTTAATACCCTCTTCATATTTTTCTTCATTAAACAACATAGTTCCATATACAAACGAAGCTGTAGAATTTTTATTATTTAATTTAACAGCTTTCTTGAGGTGTTTTTTTGCCTTGTTAATATCTCCCTCTTTTTTTGCTTTTAAACCTTTTTCTGTTTCTTCAAGTGAATCCACATAACTTTTTCTCCATTCTTTATTGAAAACTCTTTTCTTTCTTTTTTTCAAAAAATAATTAAATGGTTCAATCTCTAAAGCTTTATCAATAACCTTTTCTGCTTTATCCCATTTTCTTTCTCTTAAATATATTTCTGATAAGGTTGAATAAGTAACAACATTTTCATTATTTAAATCAATGGATTTTTCAAAATATTTTTTTGCCTTTTCTAAATTACCAAACTGAAAGTATATTGATCCTAAATTATGATAAATCATATAATTAACAAACCCCATCTTCTCCAATTTTTCATAGTAATCTCTTGCTTTTTTAATATCTCCTTTTTGTAAAAGTTTGTTAGCTTTTTTTGTATAATATTTTGCTTTTAAGTACTTTGGTAATATTTTTAATTTATCAAGAAATTTCATAATATTTCATTCACACACCTTTCATAATTACAAATTATAACAACAAAATTTATTACTATTTATTTTTTTAATTATAAAATTTAGAAATTATTTGCAAGTTCCAAAAGAATCACTAATACACACCTTTCTTTCACTTGATATTAATACAAAAAACGTGATTTATCAAGATTTATTAAAAGATAAAAACTAAATACTTTATTATAATATAATTGATACAAACGTTATAATATTAATTAGTATTAAGTTATACCTTAATATATTAAAATACAGTGTTTTTTTATGCTTATAACTTAACTTTTTAATAAATAGATTGACATGAACGAATTATTATTATAATCTAATAACTGTAATAATAAAAAATTTAGAAAGGAGTAGGTGTATGGTTAATTTTAGTGTAATGATTGGGTTTTTTATTTATCTTGCAGGTATGCTTTTTTTAGGTATTTATCTTGCAAAATTTAATAAGACCAATGAAGATTTCCTTTTGGGTGGTAGGAAATTGAGTTCATGGGTACTCGCCCTTTCAGAAAGAGCATCAGGGGAATCTGCATGGTTGCTCTTAGGAATGACAGGTGCTGCCATGACAGTAGGTTTTGGTGAAATATGGACTGCTTTAGGTTGCATCTTAGGTATCTTGTTCTCCTGGTTTTTTATTGCAGGACCATTACGTGGAGCTGTTGGAGTAAGTGAATCTCTAACAATACCGGATTACTTTTCAGAAAAATTTGATGATGGTGGTTTTTCTGTAAGACTAATTTCTACTTTGGTTATTATACTTGCATATTTTTTCTACGTTGCAGCTCAATTTAATGGTGCAGGAAAAGTTTTAAATGTAACATTTGGTATTCCTCAATTTTGGGGTATTGTTATTGGTGCATCTGTAATTATTCTGTATACAATGCTTGGAGGTTTCTTTGCTGTTGCATGGACCGATGTTGTTCAGGGTATTATTATGTTTTTGACTCTAATAATCTTACCTATAATTGGGTTTATTGAAATAGCACAGTCCAATGCAAATATATTGGCCCCAATGCAGGAAGCAGGTCAGCATTTAACTTCATTCTTATCGGGTAAAACCGGATGGGCTGCTATTGCATTCGTTTTAGGTGGTTTATCCTGGGGATTTGGTTACATGGGACAACCCCACTTGCTTATAAGATTCCTTGCATTAAAGAATGAAAAAGAAGCAAAAAAAGGTAGAATTGTTGCTGCTGCCTGGACTATTCCCGCATTTATTGGAGCATTTTTAATTGGTATTGTAGGAATAGGTCTTCATGGAAGCACAACATTTTTAGATGATCCTGAAAAATTGTTACCTACACTGGCAATCGATTTATTGCCACTATTAATTGCTGGAATATTTATATCAGGTGCAATTGCTGCTATGATGTCAACAGCCGATTCACAGCTAATCGTAATGACTTCTTCTTTAACAGAGGATATTATGACAAAACTGTTAAACATGAAACTATCACAGAAACAGCTTGTAATGTGGTCAAGAGTGTTTACAGTAATTCTTGGAGCAGCCTCATTTATTTTTGCAGTTTTTGCAAAGGAACTTGTTTTCAATATCGTTTCGTATGCATGGTCAATACTCGGAGCAGGAATGGGGCCAGTGATCTTATTATCTCTATACTGGAAAAAACTAACAAAAGCTGGTGTACTTACGAGTTTAATTACGGGTACTTTAGCAACTCTTATATGGAAAAATGTAGCAGCTCTGGAAGGTATAATTTCTCATAGATTTGCTGCTTTTATTATTTCAATAACATTGACAATTATAGTTTCAATTTTAACATCAAAAAAATCTAAAGTTGAGGCTTAAAAATTAAAAAAGGGGAAGATCAAAATCTTCCCCTTTTTCATAATAGTAACATTCAAATTGTAAAAGATATTCACTTTTAAATTATAATAATATTTTGATTACTTATTTCAAAATTTATAGAATATACTGAATTAACAATAATATCTTGAATATAAGATAAATATAATATATAATCCAAATAGATTAAGGAGAATTATTTTATGAATTCAAAGCAAAGAAATTATTTAACAAAAAAGGCTCATGATTTAAAAGCAGAAGTTTACATTGGTAAAAATGGAATAAACGAAAATATAATCGATGCTGCAAAAGAAAATATTGACAAAAATGAATTATTAAAAGTAAAAGTACATAATGATTCCCCCGTGAAAAAGAAAAATGCAGCTGATTATCTTTCTGAAGAAATTGACGCAGAAGTTGTTAGAATCTTGGGGAATATAATAATTTTATTCAAACAAAAAACAAAAAAATCAAATTATAATATTCCAAAATAAGCAGGGAAAGAAAAAATGAGCACTCTATATATTGTATCCACACCAATAGGTAATCTTGATGATATTACCCTAAGAGCCATTGATATATTAAAAAAAAGTGACATAATTGCCTGTGAAAATCCCAACAAATCTCAAAAACTTTTGAATAAGCTTAATATTAGAAAAAAATTAATAAAATATAATGAAGGTAATAAAGAACAGGCTGTTCAAAAAATATTAAAATATCTTAAAAATAATAAAAATATATCCTATATATCCGATGCAGGAACTCCAGGCATATCAGATCCTGGATACAGGTTAATAAACAAAACAATTGAACTTAACTTCCCGATTGTTCCAGTACCCGGAGCATCTGCATTAACTACTTTTATAATGGGTTCAGGAATTCCAACAGATAAATTCATGTTTCAAGGATTTCTACCCAAAAAAACAAAAAAAATAAAAGATATCTTCTATAGAATCAAGAGTCTTAATATAACAACAATTTTTTACATATCTAAACATAATATATATAAATTTATTACTTTATTTAAAGAAATATTTGGAAACAGAGAAATTGTAATAGGTAGAGAATTAACGAAATTACATGAAGAATTTACCAGAGGAAAAATAAATGATATTGAGGATAAAATAACAAATAATATAAGAGGTGAATACACAATAGCAATACCAAAAATTAAATATGAAGCTTATGAAGATAAAAATAATATTGTAGAAAAAGCTCTTAAATTAAAAAACGATTTTTCCCCTTCAGATATTTCAAAAATATTAAGCAAACTTTATGATATCAATAGAAGAGAAATATACAACCTTTTAAAAAATATTTAACATATTGAAACATTTGAAACCTTAGAGGTGTCTATTATATGAATAAGGAAAAAAAACTACTTAAAAGATTAAGAAAAAAAGAAGAAGAAGCTTATGAAGAACTTATTGAAGATTATGGTGGTTTGATTTATAAGGTTTTGAATGGATATTTTAATGATAAAAATAAAATTGATGATTTATTTCAGGATATTTTTATTAAAATATATAAAAATATTGATTCTTTTAGAGAAGAATCAAAACTATCAGTTTGGATTTATAGGATTGCAATGAATAGGGTAAAGAATTATTTCAGATTAAAATATAATCGTGATTTTTATGAACTTGATGATGATT
This sequence comes from uncultured bacterium, assembly GCA_964621075.1. Taxonomy (GTDB): domain Bacteria; phylum Macinerneyibacteriota; class Macinerneyibacteria; order Macinerneyibacteriales; family Macinerneyibacteriaceae; genus CAZUKV01. The sequence continues at coordinate 21,054 of CAZUKV010000007.1, forward strand.
ATAAAATTGAATATAAACATGATTTAGGAGAAAATGTTGAAAAAGAAGATGTGAGGAAGCTTCTTGACACTTATATCGATCAATTACCCCCTAACTGGCAGACAGTAATTAACCTCTATTATTTTAATTCTTTTTCCTACAAAGAAATATCAAAAATAACAGGTTTTCCAATGGGTACTATAAAAACTTATTTGTATAGAGCAAAGAAAAAATTATCAGGCTTATTAGAAAAACATGAAAAGGAGTTGTTATGAAAGAAAATATTGATGACAAAAATAATAAAAATTCTTTTGATGAATATTATATAGAAAAACTATTGTTCTCAAGGGAGAAACCCTCTATTTCAGATGATTTAAAATCTCAAACTTTAAATAAAATTTCAAAATTAAAACAAATTGAAACTGAAAATGAAAAGTCACAAATTAAAATTTATAATTATATTTTTGGCATTTTTGGAATATTAATGTTACTATTCGGTATAGTTGTTGCTCAAAATCTCAACTTTTTTTCTACACTTCTTTTAATGGGAAATAAACTTTTAAAAACTATTAATTTTAATTCACTTTTAATTAATTTAAAATATATTATTTTATTTCTTTCAATTATACCGGGTTCAATTATTTTTTATCTGATCATGAAGAAAAAACATAATAACTGAATTTAAGATTTATATCGATTGATTATTTTCAAATAATATTTTTTCTCATTATTTAATCCATATTTTGAAGCAATTTTATAACCAGTTGTTGCATATATTACAGCCTTTTTATATTTTTTTAACCTCAAATAATAAACTTTTGTTATTTCCTTAATTAAAAATAAATTTTGAGTAAATACTTTTAATGATTTTAAAATAATATTTTCTACCTTTTCCCATTTTTTTTGTCTTTTATAATAAATAATAATATTTTTTAATATTTTATAATTAATATTATCCTTTTTAAGAAATTTATCATGGTTAATATTCTTTAATAAAAAATACTTATTCGATAATAGTTCATATTCTATTATACCCAAAATTAATTTTTTATCACTTGAATAACTGTTATACTCAAATTCAATAAATTTAAGCATTTTAAAAAGTGAAAAAATATCTCTTTCATTGTGATATAAAACTTTTTTCATATCAATTATTTCACCAAAATGAATATAATCCTTGAAAACCTTTGGAATTTCTGATCCATGTATATCAATGTATTTGTCTCTTGCTGTATTTAAATAAGCTGATACTGTTTGTAAATCAAATTTTTTAAGCTTATATTTAAATAATCTTCTCATAATGTATAAAAGATCTATAGATTTCTTTTTAGCTGAATATTTTGTACTGTTAATTAACAATCTATTTTTTAGAAGTGGTATGTCAAAACATTTTCCATTATAGGTAACAAATACTTTGTCTTTTATGTAAGATTTCAATTCATCAATTATTGCATTTTCAGATCCCATTTCACTATAAAGAAATTGTTTTATCACAAATTTTTTATTCTTTAAAAAACCTATTCCAATTAAAAAAGGATAATTCCCTGCTCCAAGTGAGAGCGATGTAGTTTCTAAGTCAAAAAATATAAGGTCCCTTATAGAAATCTCTGATCCATATAATTTTTTATCTAATTTTTGTGTATATTTTAATTTTTCTGGATACTTTTGGTTATACGTATATTTTTTTGTAAAATATTCACCTTTATCATTTTTATTATACTTTAATGATAGTTTTGAAATGATTTCTCTTTTTGAATATTTTTTAAAACTTTTTTTTGTTGATGATGATTTAATTATTTTTTTAAATTTATCTAAATCCGACATAATTTATAGCTTACCGGAAAAAATCCGGTAAGCATAATATTTTATTTCTTATTCTCAGAACTATAATCAGCTTTGATATTTACATCATATTGAGATTTTAATTTTTCAACATGATTTTGATATTTTTGAGCCCTTTTTCTTTGTATCAAACTATTTTTAATTTGCTCTCTTGAAACTTTATCCATATCATATTTATTACTGTTTCTTATATAATTATAAAATTGATCAACTTCCTGCTGGGTTACACTTACATCAGCAAAAATGTAATTTTCTACATAATAATTAGCAAAAAATTCATCTTTTTTGTCCTGAAGATATTTCTGATAATCTTTGTTTTCTGATAAACTAATTTCTTCAATCTCTTTTTCATATATTTTTCTCATCAGAAGCTGCTCAAGAGCATTTTTAACAGCTGTTTTATTTTTAATAATTGTATCTATATGCTTTTTGGGAACAATTTTTTTTAAATCTTTCTTCAAATCTTTATACTGATATTTTATTCCAAGTTTTTCTACTGTTCCTAAAGTAGTTGATTCATTATCAACTTTAGTTATATCAACATTATTTAATTTCATTTGATATTTCTCTTTCATTACCCTCTTGTATGTATCAAAGGTTAAATCATTTTTGACATCCTCGAATTTTTTATATCCTTCTTCCTTATGCTCTTCTACATAAACAATATGATATCCAAATCTCGTTTTAATTGGGGTTTTATTAAAAGTACCCGGTTTTAGTGAAAAAGCAGCTTTTTCCAGAGGTTTCACCATTCTTCCTCTTGTAATATATCCCATGTATCCACTATTTTTAGCTGTTTGTCCTTCAGAATACTTCTTAGCCAATTTTTTGAAATTTTTCAAACTATTATCTTCTTCCAATTTTTTTAAAATATCCTGGGCAATCTTTTTTGCTTCTTCATCAGTGTGGTTCTCATTTCCTGTTTTGAGTAATATTTGATTAGCTTTTACTTTTTCTTTTTCTTTAAATAATTCTTTTTTATCTTCATAGGTTTTTCTCAATTTTTCTTCCGGAAGATCTACTTCATTCTTTACATATCTATTTATGAAATATCTTATTTTAAAACTTTCTTCCATCTGCTTCCAATCATTAACTGCTTCCTTTTTTTGATTGATTTTCTTATCTTTCAATTCTTTTAATATTAATTCTTTAGCTATCAATGCATTCAATATCCTTTTCTTGACCTCATTTTCGCCAAGATTCTGAACAGCTTGTGGATTAACATCATTGAGTCTTTCTTCAATCTGACTCTCAAATATTCTTTTTTCACCTACTGTAGCTACTTCTACTTTTTTAGCACAGCTAAATATAAATAATATCCCTATAATAATTATAAATATTTTTTTCATTAAATATTCCTCCCTTTTATACGATTATTTCTATCATTATAAAGTTATCTAATTAAAAATCAATAGAAGTTTCATTCCCATATGATTTTATCATTTTTTATAACCATTTTTTCAACATACAAGTTGTTTCTAATAACATTCTCAACTACAGAAGCAATTTGAAACGGATCTATCATGCACTCTTTTTTTACTTTTTTTGGCATTTTAGTACTTAATTTTGTATCAACAATTCCCGGATATATTTCCGAAACTCTGATATTATTCCGTTTATTTTCTTTTCTCAAAACCTGAAGGAATCCTCTTAATCCAAACTTGAAAGTAGAATACAAACTACCATTGTAAAATCCTTCAAGCCCAGCCATTGAATTAATATTAATTATCCATCCCTCAATTTTGTTATCTATGAAAGAATTTAACGACTTTTTTATTAGTAGCATGGGAATTTTTAAATTATCTCTATATGATTTATCCAGATCCTTAGAATTAAATTCTGTAGATAAAGAATAATACCCAGCTCCAACACAGTTTATAAAAATATCATGAGGAGGTAGAATAAGATTTTGATTAATCTCCAAAAAACAGGTGTTTTGTTTAAAATTCAATTTTTCAAACTTATTTCTATCTCTACCTATTATATATAATTTATTAATTAGTTCCTTTTCCAGTAATTTAGTTATTGAAGAACCAATACCACCGGTTCCTCCTGCCACAATAACAGTTTTATCCATAAAGAACCTCATCCATACAAATATAAAATTTATCATTTTTTAGTTTTTTATTAATTAACATTTTTAATTTTTTATATATTCTTTCTCGAATCTTTTTTGGATATCTATACATACCCGAATCAAATTCCAAATTCTTCAAAACAGCTGCATTATATTTATTTCTCTTAATACTTTTATAAGTTTTCTTTGTCAATCTCAAAGAACCAATAGATAGCGAGAACAAATTATCGTCAGTTATATTTTCAAATATCCTCTCAACTAAATTAGAATATTCTTCTTCAAAACCTTTATAATATATTATTGGGTCTATGTGAATTGAAGTAGAAATATTATTCCTGTTCAGATATTTGAGACTTTCAATCCTTTCTTCTAAACTTGAAGTATACATTTCATATTCCTTTATAACATACCTTGTTGAAAATGATAATCCTATGATTATATTATCATGAATATTTTTGATATTTAAATTTTCAACTGTAGCTTTAGTTCTAAACTCCATATATTTATTATTGTAATCTTTAAGTTTTTTTGAAAAAAAATCAATACTTTGGGTTAATTCTTCATAAACCAAAGCATCAAAAAAATCTCCAAAATAAAATATTACTTTTTCTTTTTTATTTTTCTCAAGAAATAACTTAATTTTTTTCCAGATATAACTAACATTATCAAAAATAACAATGTCACTGCTTCTCAACCAGCCCTGTAAATAACAATAGGAACAATTGAAAGGACAGTTATATCCATTTGTAATAGAGTAATGGGAAAATCCCTCTTTACCATAATTATCCGGCTTTTTTTTCAGGACATTCCCCTTTTTATTAGCAACAATGATGTTTCGGTAATCTTTATTTGAGTATTGAAAGTAATCCAGATAATTGGCAATTTCTTTAAAATCATAATTATTAAAATAATCAATGTATTTTTTTTTATTTTTAATTTTTTTCTCAATAAAAAGAAATCCCTTTTCCTTATTATTTCTAAGAATTTGTTTTTCTCTTTTTTCAAAATAATTCTCAATACTGTTGCCAAATTTTATTCTAATATTGTTATAAATTTGACTTCTTTCTGTAAAGCTTAAATCTTTTTTTTTGAAATATTTATTTAGTTCAATAATATTTTCACTGTATTTTAAAGGGATATTAAGTCTTTTAACTATTTCAAAGTAATATGAATACTCAGCAATCCTGCCAATGAAAGATAGCTTTTTTTTAAAATAGTTATATAAATTTTTAACAACAGATTTATCAAGATTATTTTTTATGTTTTTGTTGTAATCACTGATAACCTTTATACTTAGAAATGGAATTTTGTTCTTTTTTGAGAAAAAAGCTATAAAGTATCCTTCTAAGTCCAGCAATTCACCATAGTAAAGCCAGTTCTTTTTACATCCTTCCTGTATATAGTTAAGAGTTATCAATTTTTTATTTTTTTCCAGAAAAATGCTGCTTAGAATAGGAGGATTTAATATTTTATTGTTATTTAAATCAACATTTATAAATCTTTTTATAGAAAATATTTCTCCTATTCTATAGTTTTTATTAAGAGAACCGCAAATTCCCATATTAATCATCATTTTAAAACTATATTCATCATTTAATTTATATAATTTATCAAGTAAGGAAAGATAACCCTTCCCATGATTTATAAACAAGTAGTATTCTATATCATTATTATTAAACTTGAAAAAATTTTTAGATTTAATTTTTTCTATTTTTTCATTTTCAAGAAACGGTTCCGCTTCAAAATAATGTTCAAAAATTAGTAATATATTCATTCTGAATCATCTTCAACTACATTAATACCATTACAGATATTCATTGCATGTTCTATATTACCTTTCATTATTTCATTTAATCCTTTAAAAGCATGAGAAAATACTTCATTAATAATTTCTAATTCATTATCAGAAAAGGTTTGCAAAACATAATCAGTTGTAGAGTTATTATTTTTTCTGTTATTTATCCCTATTCTAATCCTGACAAAATCTCTATCCCCTTCCAAAGCATTGATGATTGATTTTATTCCGTTATGACCACCGCTTGAACCACTATCTTTAATTTTGATTTTTCCCAGTTCAATATCAATATCATCATGTATTACTACAAAATTTTTTTTATTTTTGAAGTCATTGTTTATTTGATTTATTATTTTGCCTGAAAGATTCATAAATGTTTGAGGTTTTATAAGAGTCACCTTATGATTTTTTATCTTACCTTCTAAATAGGAATAATCCAAAGAATGATTTTCACTCTTTTTGATAAATTTTGAATTAAGGTAATCTAAAAAAAGAAACCCGGCATTATGCCGGGTGTTTATATATTTAATACCAGGATTTCCCAATCCAATTATATAAAACAAAATTATTCCTTATCTTCTGCAGGTGTTTTTTCTTCTCCTTCTTCAGCACCTTCTTCACCAACAGCTTCTTCTCCTTCTTCAAGCTCTTCTAATTCTTCAAGTTCTTCAGCAGTTAATACTTCTTCTTCTTCCTCTTCCTCTTCTTCTTCTGTAGGTAGAACAATATTAGCAATAAGTTGTTCAGACTCTTCCAGTATTTTTATATCTTCTTCAACCTCAACATCACCAACTATTAAGGAATCCCCAATACCTAATTCACTTACATCCACTTCAATTGAAGAAGGTAAATTTTTAGGTAAACTTTCAATTTCAAGTTCAATTTTTTGTTGAGCTAAAACACCGCCTTCAGAAACTCCTTCTGCAGTACCTGTTAAAACAATAGGAACAGTAATTTTTAATTCCTTGTTCTCATCAATCTCCATAAAATCTATATGCATTACTGTATCTTTAACAGGATCTCTTTGAATCTTTTTTATGATAGCTTCTTTTTCAAGATCATCACCCTTTATATTAAGAAGAACATTAATTCCATCAGGATTTTCAAGTAATCTATCGAAATCATTTGTAAGAACCATTAAATTTTGAGGTTCATCTTTTCCGTAAATTACAGCTGGAATTAACTGTTCATTTCTTAATCTTCTGCTTGCATTTTTCCCGGTTTCTTTTCTAAATTTAACTTTTAGATCTAAAGTTTTCATCTTATTCTCCTTCCCGTATAATAAAACTCTTTTCTTTTTTTTCTTCGATATATTTATAACTAATATTTTGATTATTGTCAATAGTACAATTTTTTAAATGAACATTAGGCCCAATTCGGCAATTATCCTTTATTGTAACATCACCTTCAATAATAACATTTCCAATAATTTCAACATCTCCTGATACATTTAAAGCACCATTTAATATTAAATTCGATGGATTGTTAATTGTAACACCATTATCTAATAATTTTTCAATAATTTTATTTTTCATATATTGATGTGCTTTAAACAAATCCTTTCGGGAATTTACACCGATACACTCCTTTTCTTCAGGATAAATAAAACTATCTACTTTTAACCCGGATTCTATCATATTTTTAAATATATCGGTTAAATAATACTCATTTTGTTTATTATTATTGCTAATTTCATTTAAATATTTTTTTATGTATTTTCTTTTAATGATATATACCCCGGTATTAATTTCATTTATTTTTTTTTGTTTTTTTGTCGCATCTTTTTCTTCTACAATACCTTTTAGAAAATCTTTTTTCCTAATAATTCTTCCATAACCATGAGGATTGTCTACAATTGTACTTAGAATTGAAGCATCAACATCCTTCTTTTTAGCTCTTTTTAAAAACTCTGATATTCTATTTTCATCTAAAATGGGAACATCTCCGGGCATAATAAACACATATTTATCATCATATTTTTCAAGATTTACCTGCATTAAGGCATGTCCTGTACCAAGCTGCTTTTCCTGCTCATAAAAATCTACTGCTTTATTATTAATATTATTTTTTACGAGATCTTTTTTATAACCATAAATTACAGCCTTGTTTTCAATATTTAGATTATTTAAAAGGTCCAAGATATGATTTATCATTGATTTTCCACAAATTTCAAATAGAACTTTTGGTTTTTCTGATTTCATTCTTGTGCCTTTACCGGCAGCAAGTATTATTCCGAGCATAGATATACCTCATATCAAAGTCTTAAATAAAAAAGACTGGGGTGGGTGGATTCGAACCACCGATGCAGGAGTCAAAGTCCTGTGCCTTGCCGCTTGGCGACACCCCATTTATTATAATAAAAAGATAATTTTATTCTTCTTCAGATTCAAGATCAGCTTCTGGCTGGGTATCTTCTACATCTGCTTCTTCAGTTTCTGCTTCTAATTCTTCTTTTCTTTTTTCAACTGCTTCATCGTAAGCTTCAAATACCTTTTCTTCAATGTACTCTCTCATATCATTATTGATTGGATGTGCAATATCCTGAAATGTTCCATCGTTCCTTCTTCTACTTGGCATTGCAACAAATCTACCCTTATTACCATCAATTACTTTCATTCCTCTTACAACAAATGAATCATCAAAAGTAACTGTTACAAATGCTTTCAACTTTTCATTATCTCTCAAATAAATCCTAACATCAGTAATTTCCATCTAAGATCACCCTTTCTTCAATAAACAAATTCTGCTATTTTCAACCAATCCCATTGTTTCTGCAAATTCCTCATAGCTCTTTTAACGTCATCATAATCTTCGAATATTGCAAAAACTGAAGATCCGCTACCACTCATTAAAGCGGTCAAAGCACCTTCTTTTAAGAAATCATTCTTCAATTTCTCAACACGTGGGTAAGCATCAAAAACTATATCTTCAAACCTGTTATAAAGACTTTGAAATACACCTTCAAAATCTTCCTGTTTCAAGTAACGCACGAGTATATTACTATGAAACCTATTCTCTGTCAACACTAAATTTATATTTTTATAGGCCCAATTGCTCTCAATTATTAAACCTGGATAGCCAATTAAAAGGTATCCTTTTAATTTATGGGGTATTAACTTGATTCTATTTCCAATTCCTCCTACTTTTGCTAATCCTTGATAGTATTGAAACATAATATCCGCTCCAAGAAAAGATATTTTATTAAAAAATTTATAATCAAATTCTACTGAATATAATTTTTTTAAAGCTTTTAATATTGCAGCAGCATCTGCACTGCTACCTCCCAATCCACTACCTATTGGTATATTTTTTTTTATAAATACATTAAAACCATCAGAAATATCAAAATATTCTTTAAAAAACTCCAATACTTTATATACTATATTTTTTTTCAATGGAATTTTAAAATTTTCCATTTTAATCACAATATTCTTATCTTTTCTTCTTTCTAATTTTAACTGATCTGCAATTGAAATTGTTTGGAAAATACTATCAATATTGTGATATCCATCTTTTCTTTTATTTACTATTTCAAGAAATAGATTAATTTTAGCATACCCTTTTGTTTTAATCATTATAAAATACCAGTTTTAATTCACTACTATAATAATTAAACACCCATATTTTTGGAATATTAGATCCAACAGTTTTATCAGAAAAATTCATTATTATATTATCAACCTTTTCATTTTTAAAATTTTCATTTTTTAATTTTTGATAGACTTGTTTTATAATTTTTTTGTATCTATCAGCTTTTAGTTTAGTTCCGCTTTGATCATACAGTTTTAATCTACCATTTTTCAAAATGACTTTTCCAACATCATTCCCAAATTTAGAATATATATACAAATTAAAAACTTCATCATTGTACCTCAATGTATAATATGCTTTTAGTGAACGATTACTGTCCTTAAAATATATTCTGCCTTTGTATTGATTAACTATTTTCCTTTTTATATTTTTATGAGTACATGAAAACAGCAAAATATTAATTATTAATAAGGCGATTAATTTTTTTAATCTCTTCATCAATATCAATATAGTATAATCTTTCATCATCAATATCCTTTACTTTTTTTAAATATTCAAGTGCTTTTTCTAAGTTATTTTTCTCTAATTCTATTTGTGATTTATGATATAATATTTCAGGATCATCACTAACTTTTTCAATAGCAACATTAATATATTTTTCAGCTTTCTCAATCATTCCCATTTTATAATAGGCCCATCCTACTGAATCATTAATAGCAGGACTATCAGGTTCCAATTTCAATGCTTTTAATAAAATATTTAAAGCATTTTGATAATCACCATTAACAAGCAATAATGAATATCCATAGTAATTTAACAAATTACTATTATTTGGTTCAATCTTTTTTGCTTTCGAAAAATAATCTCTCATTTCTTTAATATTCTTTAAATTTGAAGATAATTGTAATCTAATAAAATAGTATGAAAAAAGGTACTTCGAAGAGAAATATTCTGGATTTATTATATCTGCCAGGTTATTAGCAATTTTATATTTTCTTAAATTAATAAAATTATAAAATAACGAGAGTAAATACTGCTCTTCAATTTCATTGTAATTAATCTTATTAGCAAAATTTAATATCTTTTTTTTGTTATAATTTTTTACAACAAGCTGATATAGAATTTTTAATCCAATTTTTTCATCACTGAATTTGTCTTTATATTTATCATAATGAATCAACAGTTCTTCGTAACTTTTATTATCAATATCATACCTGAACAAATAGGTATAAATATCTTTATTTTTATACTTAGCTTTTATTAATTCTTTTACTAAACCCATTCCTTTAATATCATCATTTTTATTTTTATTTTGGAAAAAATATGTAGCAAGAAAAAATTTAATTTCATTTATATCCAGTTTTGAATCCAAATATTTTTGAAAATAATTTAATATTTTATTTTTCTTATCAAGTTTGTAAAAAAATGAAAACATAAGCTGAATTTTAAAATCTTCGTCAAATCTATTATAATTTGTTACAATGAAATCAAAAATTTTTAGCTCATTTTCAGTTAAAATAATATAATTTATAATTTCTTTTTTTAACTCTTTTTTATTGCTGTTTTCTTCAATCAATGTGTATAAATTTGAATGTTGTCCGGTAACAAATGACAAATAAACTATTTTTTTAAATACATATCTATTATTACTTTCTTTAAATAGCTGTATATAGTATTTTAGAGCTATCTTAAAATTCTTATTCTCCAGTTCATGGTTTGATAACTTTACAAGTGCATATTGAATATTTTTATCAATTTCAATTATTTTTTTATATATTGATTTTGGAAATTTATTATAAATTATCTCGATTAATTTAGCCTTTTTGTAAAGTATTTCAACATTATTATTTTCAACCTTTAGAAGTTCATTTGTAATATTAAGAGCTTTTTTATATTTTTTTGACTGAAAATATAAATTGATGAGATCCCTTTTAATTTGTTTATTTTCAGGATATTTATTTTTTAAATTTAAAAGTATCTTTTTCTGTTTGTCAGTATTTTTATCTTTTTCTTTTAATTTTAAATAATTTATATATATCTGAGAATCTTGATAACTTATTTCCCTTTTAACTAAGTTTTTTCTTGAACAACCAGCAAATAAAAAAAATATAAATACACTTGCTATAATTAATAATGATTTTTTTTTAATAACAATCTCCTTCAAAAATTAAAAATCTGATCCTATACCAAAATGAAAATAGGACTTGTCCTCAAAACTTTCTAAATCGGTTCTCCATGCCCAATCAAATTTTAAATTTAAAAAAGAATTCAAATATAATCTGAGACCATATCCAGCACTCGCACTTATATTTTCATCTAATTTAAGATTATCAGTGGTATAATTACTAAAAATGGAAATATCTTCATTACTATCTCCAACAAAAGCCATATCATAGAAGAATACACCTCTTATATAAGGTATATAAAAATCCTTAATTGGAAACAGCAGTAAATCTATTAAAGGCAATCGAAGTTCAGCATTATATAATAATATTTTGTTTCCCAAAAGTGACTGATAATCATATCCTCTTACAGTATTAATACCACCGATTTTAAAATTTTGAGGGTCCTCTCCTCTGTATTCTCCATATACAAGCCTCTGTGCTAAAGAACCCCTTCGTGTAAGTTTTAAATAATATCTTATGTCTGAAAGCAGCATCCCATAGTTTAAGCTCTGAGTATCCAGTTCAAAATTTTTCTGGTAGGATATTCGAAATCTATAGCCACTTAAAGGATGGTAATATCCCCACCATTTAGATGAATCTCTGATGAAAGCTCCATATAAAGAATATTCATTATATTTTTCCGCATCTCCATAAACCCATTCAACTACTTTTCTATTATAATTAATATAAAATTCAACTCTATTTTTTATAGATAAAGGATATGAAATACTTGCAATCCCACCATAATTGTTTTCTGTATAGTCATATAATACATTATTAATGTTAAAAAAATAATCTGTCCAGGAATAAAAAGATATTCCAAGAGAATATCTCTTTTTTAAATAAGCAAAATTAAATTGAAAATCTATATCATCAATTTCTTCTACAGAAGTTATATCCAAATTCAATTGATATCTGTAGTCTCCAAACATATCCATTCCCATGATAGTAGTATAACTTCTAAAGTATCCACCAGTATTATACTCAAGCATTCCTGTAAAATAATCCGGAGCTAATTTTATACTGTAATCTTCACTCTTTTCTTTAA
>CAZUKV010000008.1:0-33051 GCA_964621075.1 uncultured bacterium
CCATTATCAAAGAAGAACCTACCAGAAATGGAGGAATCCCCATATCAATTAATCTCGTTACTGTAGTTGAAGCATCATTAGCATGTATTGTTGAAAGAACTAGATGACCTGTTAGAGCTGCTCTTATAGCCACCTCAGCGGTTTCCTGATCTCTTATCTCTCCTACCATTATAATGTCAGGGTCCTGCCTTAAAATTGATCTTAATCCTTTTGCAAAACTTAAACCTGCTCTTTGATTAACCTGAACCTGGTTAACCCTATTGATATTATATTCTATTGGATCTTCTACTGTTACAATATTTTTTTCGGAAGTAATTATTTCTTTTAGAATGGAATATAGAGTAGTAGTTTTACCACTGCCTGTAGGTCCGGATACAAGAATTATTCCATAGGGTTTTTTTATATTCTTCAAGAAAACTGATAAATCCTTAGAGCTTATACCCAATTTATTTAAATTCAAAAGTTTCTCTGATTTATTTAACAATCTCATTACAACTTTTTCTCCAAATGATGTTGGAAGAGTTGAAACTCTTATATCAACATTACTATCTTTGTAACTAAAAGAAAACCTCCCATCGTGAGGCACTCTTTTTTCTGCTATATCAATATTTGATATGATTTTAATTCTGGAAATTATTGCCGCCTGTAATCTTTTTGGAGGTGTAATAATATCCTTCAATCTTCCATCAATTCTAAACCTAACCTTTAAGGAACTTTTAGTTGGTTCTATATGAACATCAGTAGCTCTTTGATTTAATGCTTCAATTAAAACATAATTAACAAATTTAATAGCGGGAGCACTTTCTTCTTCGGTTATAGTAATTTCATCCTCTTCTTCTTCATCTTCCTTTTTTATATCCAACCCATTAATGCTATCATCTTCAATTTCTCTAACCTTTTGAATCTCCGAATATAAATGCTGAATCCCTTTATTAATGGTTTCTTTGTTAGCAAGTAAAGATATAATATTTACATTCAATGTTTTTTTTATATTTTCTCTTTCGATTATATTTTCGGGATGTTCTGTAGCTATGTAAAGAGTATTATTATCTTCATCAAATCTAACTGGAAGTATTGAAAATCTTTCAGCGGTTTTTTTAGAAATAACATTAACAACATCTGGATTAATGTCATAAATATCATTTTCCTCTAAAACATCAACATTTAATTGTTTTGCTAACTCTTTCATGAATGTTTTTCTATCAATAAATCCAAGTTCAATTAGTGCTTCTCCAATTTTTACATCCTGTAATTCATGATAATTTAAAGCATCATTTAATTGTTCTCGTGTAATGTAATTCTTTTTTACAAGAATTTCTCCCATTCTTGAAAAAATATTTTTATATCTCCTGGGGTCTATCATAAACTACCTCTTTTTTTTATTTTTTTAGTAAGAAAAATTACTTTTAAAATATTATTTTTTTTTCTTGAATACATTGGAGTATCAAGTATTTTTTTTATCTGCCAAAACGAAATTTTACCATAAGTAGACAATATTTTTTTTATTTTATCTTCAGTACTTAAATCTAAAACATAAGAGAAATCCCTAATTTTATCCTGAGAAGTTTCATCAATTTCATAGGCTGTAAATTCATTGTTTTTAAATGAATTTATAGCATTATCTTCATTTTTAAAATATTGAAAAACCTTGTCATAACCCAGAAGAGCGAAAACTATTTCAACATCATCCTGCATTTTTAAAATTTTAATATCCCCTTTTAATTTTTCAAGTTCATACTTATAATTTTTTAGAGTTTTCCATGCATTTGAAGCAACAAATTTGACTTTTTGCAAGTCAAGTAAAATTAAATATACATTGTTATTTATTAATTCGGTAACAGTACTCTTTAAATTATCAATATTGCTTGGATTAATATAGCCCTGAAGAGCTACTTTTGCGATAATATTATCTTCTAAATAGTCAATATTGGTTATCAATTCAGGCATAGTTCCTCGCTTTTAAAATTAATTATACTTATTTAAATTGTATCATCAAAATATAATTTATCAAGTTTTTTATCTGATAATAATTTGAATCTTCTTTGGTGAATAATCAACTAATTCAACATTTTCAGGGTATTTTATTTTGGGTACGAGGTTATAGTCACCTGGTGAATAATCTTCTAATTTGATAAAAACATCAATATTTTTTTTCAGTTCAATAATATTTTCAGAAACAGGAATTTTGAATTTTAAATTTATTGTTTTGGGATATATTAAAGAATATTCCCCATCCACCCGAATTTTCACATTATCAATAGTAACACTTTTTAATTTAGCAACATTTATTTTAGCAAAAATTTTTAAATTTTCATTTACCATTGATGTATTTGGAGGAAGCTTAAGTTTAACCTCTTTTTCCACGGGTTCTTTAATTCCAGAAATATTTATTGGATATGTTTCCACCTTATCAACTCTTTTTGGTCCTTTAATTAATAATTTTGAGGGTTTCAACTTAATATTATCAATCATTTTATAATCTTCTGGCAATTCACCAATAATTTTGGGAATTATATCTACATTCTTTTCTACTTTTTCATCTATACTAATTTTCAATTCTTTATTTTCTTTTGTAGTTTGAATAACATTATAATTGTCTATATTTTTTATATTATATTTAGAAATTTTTAATAAAAAAGAACCTTTTTCATAGCCATCCAAATTTACATCATAATAAAGATTTTGTTTTTTTATTCTGTAAATTTCTGTTCCTTTAGCTTTAATCACAAATGGAATTTTTATGGGATAATATTTTGCAATTACCAGATTTTTTGAAAGATTTCTAAATTTAACCGGTATTTTAATCTCCTGTGTTATAACCCTGTTTCTTACCGATGCTGTCCACCACAAAAGTGTAATTATTAATGCAAGTATTTTATAATTAATATTTTTAAAAAATATTTTATAAATGAATGACTCTTTACCAAGTATTTTCATTCCTGTTCCCTCTGCTTTGCTCCTTCTTTTACAATTTCTTTTGCTTTTTCCTGTAAAAGAAGATCATAAAGCATATCTTCCAATTCTTCTTTTTCAACACCCCTGCTTATAAACTGTCCTTTATATGCATAAGATATTTTTTTAGTTTCTTCAGAAACTACAATCACTCCAGCATCTGTTAATTCTGTTATCCCAAGAGCTGCCCTATGTCTTGTTCCATATTTTTTTGGAATATTACTACTTTCCGTTAATGGCAAAAGAGCTCTCGCTGCATGAATTTTATTATTTTTTATTAAAACAGCTCCATCATGAAGTGGTGTGTTTAGTGAAAAGATTGAAATTAACAATTCTTTCTTTGTTTTTGCATCAATGACTACTTCATTTTGAACATAATTTGTTAGATCCATATTTTTTTCAAATACTATTAAAGCACCAATTCTTTTTGATGACATCTCCATAACCGCATCAATAATTTGCTGAATATATTCTTCCTGTTCAACTACCTCTTTCCTGATAATTGATGAAAAAATAGGTAAATTTGCAATAGAAAATAATAACTTTCTAAATTCCGGTTGAAAATTGAAAACAAAGTAAAAAATTAACATATACTGAAATATCTTAACCAGTGATAAAAACATATTAAGATTCAACCATTCAGCTAAAAGATTTAAGAAAAGAATCATTAAAGCAATCAAAAGAATTTGTACTGCTTTTAGCCCCTTAAATGAAATAAAAATATAATATAAAAACAGATAAACAATTAGAATATCAAGAATATCTAATAGATTTATACTCTGTATATAGGTTAAAAGAGGTATATTAACTCCCTCCCTTTATTAAAAATAAAGCCTCTTCTCTTGTAGCTTTACTCTTAAAAACCCCTCTCATCGCAGAAGTAACAGTTTTTGAACCGGGTTTTTTTATTCCTCTCATTACCATGCATAAATGTTGTGCTTCTACAATCACAAAAACACCCATGGGGTCTAAAAATTTCATAAGCATATCTGCAATTTGAGTAGTTAATCTTTCCTGCAGTTGTGGTGCTTTGGCAAGTGTATCAACAGCTCTTGCAATTTTACTCAATCCGGTAACTCTATTATTTTGAGGAATATATGCAACATGAGCAACACCAAAAAATGGTAGTAAATGATGTTCACACATTGAATAAAATGGTATATCTTTAACAAGAATCATTTCATCTTCATCGTAATCAGTGTGAAAATCCACCACAATTTTTTTTAAATCTTCTTCAGTTATATTTATTCCTTCAAATATCTCCTCATACATATCAGCTATTCTATCAGGTGTATATTTTAAGCCTTCTCTTTTAGGGTTTTCTCCTATTGCCTCAATAAGAAGATTAATTGATTTTTTTATTTTATCTTTATCCATAAATTTTTAACTTTCCATTTCCAGTATTTCATCAATTTCATCAGAATTTAAAACTTCTTTTTTTATCAACTCTTCTGCAAGCTTTTCAATTTTAGATTTGCTTTCTTCTATAATTTCTTTTGTTTTTAAATATGCCTCTTTAACAAGATTTTCCACAGCTTCATCAACTCTTCTTGCAGTTTCTTCAGAAATATCTTTTTGTGTTCCAAGATCTCTACCTAAAAATACATGTTCTTTTTTTCTACCAAATGATAGCGGTCCCAATTCATCACTCATTCCCCAATTAGATACCATCTTTCGGGCTATATCTGTTGCCCTATTTATATCATCCTGTGCTCCTGTACTAACTTCATTAAAAAATATTTCTTCTGCAGCTCTACCACCTAATAATCTGTGTAATTGAGCAAAAATATAACTTTTAGGATAGATATGTTTTTCATCAAGAGGTAAAAAATGTGTTACTCCAAGTGCTTTCCCTCTTGGAACAATTGTTACTTTATGAACAGGTTCTTCTTTAAGCATTTTTTTACCAATAAATGTATGTCCTGCTTCATGATAAGCAATTCTTTTTTTCTCCTCATCCTGTATTACAAGACTTTTTCTTGGTTTACCCATTAAAACTTTATCTTTAGCTTCTTCAAAGTCATCCATTTGAATAATATCTTTTCCTCTTCTGGCTGCTATTAAAGCTGCTTCATTTGCCATATTGGCAAGATCAGCTCCACTCATTCCTGGAGTAGATCTTGCAATAATTTCAAGATCAACATCATCATCTAAAGGTTTTTCCTTGGTATGAATTTCTAATATTTTTTCTCTTCCTTTTGCATCAGGCATATCAACAACAACCTGCCTATCAAAACGTCCCGGTCTTAATAATGCTTTATCCAAAACATCAGGTCTATTAGTTGCTGCTAAAAGAATTATACCTTCATTTCTCTCAAAACCATCCATCTGAGATAGTAATTGGTTAAGAGTTTGTTCTCTTTCATCATGTCCGCCTCCAAGTCCAGCACCTCTTGCTCTTCCTACCGCATCTAATTCATCTATAAAAATAATAGCAGGTGAATGTTTTTTTGCCTGTTTGAAAAGGTCACGAACTCTTGAAGCTCCAACACCAACAAACATCTCAACAAAATCTGAACCACTTAAAGAAAGAAACGGAACATTTGCCTCACCAGCTACAGCTTTAGATAAAAGTGTTTTACCGGTTCCTGGAGGACCTACAAGAAGTATACCTTTAGGAATCTTTCCTCCTATTTTTCTGAACTTTTTAGGGTTTTTTAAAAATTCTATTACTTCCTCAAGCTCTTCTTTTGCTTCATCACAACCAGCAACATCATCAAAGGAAACATCAACATCCCCTTTTCCAATCATCCTCGCCTTGCTTTTGCCAAATGTAAAAGCCTGATTTCCTTTTCCCTGCATCTTTCTTAAAAAATAAATAAAAAAAACAAATATAATTATAGTAGGTAATACGTATATTAAAAATAATTTAAAATCACCTGATGATGGCTGTTCTATTTTTATATTTGAATCTTTATCAAGTAATTTCTGTATTGAAAATTGATCATTTTGGGGGACAATTGTCTTAAATTTAGTCGCACCATCTTCTATTTGATTTTTAAAAACCCCTTCAACTTCCATATCCTGAATCTTAACTTTTTGTACATTTCCCTTTTCTATGTAATTTATAAATTCACTATATGTTATATCAGCAGTTTTAGATTCACCCTGCCATGTTTCAATAAAATGAAAAAGCAGTAAAACTACAAAAAATAAAACAATCCATATTATACCATCTTTAATTTTTTTCATTCTACACTAACTCCTTCTCTTTTCTTCAAATTTTAAATACTTTTCGCCTAAAGTCAAGTAAAAATGACTGTAAGAGAAGAACATTTATAAGGAAATAACAAACAATTTCAACTTAATTTTTAAAAATTTATACCAACACTCAGAGCACCCTGAACTCTTTCGGGTAAATTTTCTTCATCAAAATTAAATCCTGTATCCTTTGGTGACATAGCAATTCCTAAATCAATATTTATAATTTTAAAATCCAGTCCAAAACCACCGGTAATCAGCATGTTAGACTTATCAAGTTTATTCTCAAGCCCGGGAGTTATTATTGAACCTGCTCTTAAATTTAAAAATTTAAATATGCAGAATTCAGCTCCAATACCAATATTTCTTATATCAGAATATTCGCCATCTCTTTTTGTTAAATCTGCATCTGCAGCAATTTTTATGTTCTGGGTTGGTTCCATCATGGCACCAATTCTAACTGAAGTTTCAGGTTTATAATTAGGTCTATCAATTCCGTTATTAGGTTTCCAATCGATTTCACCAGCAACAATGTTTCTTGCTGTAATACCAACATGTAAAGTTTCAAGTAGTTTAACATAAACAGACATATCTATTCCATAAGTATTCCCTTTTAAAGGGTCATCAAATTTATCAAAAACATCATCGTTGTCATTAGTATCTGAAGAATCCTCTTTGAACTCCTCTACTCCAAATTGCTGATAATAATTATATCCATTTATCAATTTTATATTTCCACCTACAGAAAAACCAATTAATTTTTCTATGTTAATTTTTTTTGATAATGAAACCGCAATTTCATTTAGTAATATACCATCAACAGTAACTTTACTTTCATTATTATCTATTCCAAAAGGAGATCCTGGTGAATTAATGTCATTTTCCTGAACAACAAGATAATCATATAAATTATCATATTCATCAGTTTCTAAAACACCTCTTGAATTTAAATCATTAAGAATAGTTTCTATTATTGCAGTAATCTCTGATTGAGTAGCAGAAGGATAGGCATTGCTTATTTCATTTCTGGATAAATATTCTGTTGGGATTATTCTTGAAAATCTTGTATCAACAGACTCAGAATAAAATTGATTTGTTGAAGTAACAATAATTCCAAAACCCATATCAAAAAATAACTTTAAATCTTTAACTTTAAAAAAAGTTCCTCCATTTAAATTTAAATCTCCGCCAACTCCCGCATTATCAAATTCTGAAAATACACCCTTATAATGGTTGTAAAATTCTGTCAACTCATCAAGTTGTGCACTGTCAGTCCAGTTTAGAGAATTTTCAACATTACTTATAAATTCTTCATAATCCTCATCTAAATTATCCAGCATAGATATTTGTTCACTCATATTTTGCATAACTCCTGCACCTGCATCAAATTTAATTGAGAATATATTGTTATCAATGAAACTTAACTTAGCGGGATTCCAGTAAATATTAGATACATTATTTGTTGAAGCAACACCAGTACCACCCATGGAAAGTGATCTTGCTCCCATTATTGGAAATGAATTTAATAAAACTACAATATTAAAAAAAATAATAAAAAATAATAGTATTTTTTTCATAATGCCCCCTTATAATTAAAAACAATAATTTATTATACATTAAAATGATTGATTTTACAATAAAAAAAAGGACGGGAAAAGCCGCCCTTTAAGAAATTATTTAAATATTTAATTTTTCTCCTGGTTTTATATATATTGATTCCATGCCTCTATGTTTAATTTTTCTTGTAAATTCTTCTGGAGAAGTGTTAATAACATCAAATGTATTAAAATGAATTGGTATAACAGTTCTGGGAGATATAAATTCAGCAGCTTTTAATGCATCCTGTATATCCATTGTAAAATTCCCTCCAATAGGAAGAAATGCATAATCAATTTTATATGGTTTTAACAACTTCATATCCATTGTCAATCCAGTATCTCCTGCAAAATAAAATCTTATACCTTCTGTTTCCCATAAAAAACCACAGGGATTTCCCAAATATATAATTTCACTATCGGTAATCAAACCTGAACCATGAACAGCATTAACAAGCTTAAGCCAGCCAAAATCAAAATCAAATTTCCCTCCTATGTGCATTGGATGAGTTTTGGCCCCATTCATTGAACAAAATTTTGCAAGTTCAAATGGAGCTATCACGGTAGCTCCACTTCTTTTTGCAATGTCAAAACAATCTCCTAAATGGTCACCATGTCCATGAGAAACCAAAATAAAATCAGGAGTGAAATCAAATTCCTCTTTTACCCATGGATTATTTGAAATAAATGGGTCAACCAATATATTATATTCTCCTTTAAAATATATCGCTGAATGTCCTAAGTAAAATATTTCCATAAATTATCCTTTCAATTATTTAATTTATAACTAAAAGGTAAAACATATTGGGGTTTCATCTCTTTTTCACTAACTTCTTTTAATATTTTTATTAGATCAATATTTTCTCTGCTAAGTTTTAATAATTTTCCTTCTTTTATTTTTTCAAAAAAAGTTTTTTCTTCTGGATAAAATTTTAAACTAATTTTTTTTAATTTTAATCGGTTCTTCATATCATCAATTGCTTTCTCCAAACTGCCAATACTATCAATCAAACCAATTTCTTTAGCATTTTCGCCAATATATATTTTACCCTGTGCTATTTTTTCAACATAATCCATAGGTAAATCTCTGCCTGTTGATACATGTTTTTTAAATTCTTTATATGTTCTTATCATTGATTCTCTTATTATTCTCTGCTGTTCTGGTGGAATTGTAAATCTTTTTCCAAAATCACTATATTTTCCTTTTTTTATCGAATCTGTATTTAAATATAATTTATTGGACATAAAATCTGATAGATCGGGAACCATCATAACAACACCTATTGATCCCAATATAGTATTATTATTGGCATATATTTTATCAGCAGGAGCTGAAATATAATAACCTCCGGATGCAGCCATGTTACCCATGGAAACATACACCGGTTTCTTCTTTTTAGCTTCAATTATGGCATTCCACATTATATCACTTGCAAGTGCTGATCCTCCTGGACTATCAACCCTTAAAACAATTCCTTTTACATCTTCTCTATTTGCAGCTTTTTTAATTTGTTCTGTAAAGGTATCAGCTCCAAGAGTTTTTTGAAATCCCATTAAAGGATTAAAAGACCTTTTACTTTTGCCCATTGAAATTGCCCCATCAGCAATTATTACAGCAATTTTATCTTTATAAATATCATTTTTCACAGTACCGGCATAAGAAGCAATATTAACAATATTTCTATTTTTTATTTTATATTTATTATAAAATTCTTCACGATAAATTATATCGTCTACAAGCTTATTTTCTTTTGCTTCTTTTGGACTGATTAAAAAATAATCTCCATCAAGAATTTTTTGTAAAAATTTATTTCTATCATATCCACGATGTTTTACAATTCTATCAATCTGATTTTCAAATAATCCATCAAATATAGATTTTAAATTTTGTTTTAAATATTCAGACATACTATTTCTTGTAAATGTTTCACCTGTACCTTTATAATCACCAACATGAATGACATTATATTTTATACCTATTTTGTCAAACATCCTTTTATAAAATGTTTGTGAATGATAGTAACCTGTTAAGCTTATAAAATTTGATTCTGATGGATTTAAATAAATTTTATCAGCAATAACAGTTTTAACATATTTGTTTCTATCAAAATTTTCAAGATATGCATAGACTTTTTTTCCACTCTTTTTTACTTCCTTAATTTTGTCATATATCTCTTCAATTTTTGAACCGGAAATATTTAAATTTTTTATTATGATACCTTTTATATCATCATCATTTTTAATTTTTTCAAGTGAATTATAAAGATCGAAATAGGTAAACTGCCTTTTTCCACTTAAAACCGAAGCTTCAGTAAAATAAGGAAGATCCCCACCTATATTTATTTCTATCCAGCTATTACTTCCTATATCCACCTTGGGTCCGGCAGTAAATTTAGAAAATGTACTAACTATGAAAATTATACCAAGAATTATAAATATAAAAAATATTGTAAAGGATATAAAACAACCCTTTTTGTTTTTTTCTTTCTTTTTTTCAGACATTATTACTCCTTATCTAATTTTTAATTTTATTTCTTAGGATAAAGTGATTTCTCAAATTCTTTCTGCAATTCTTTTACTTCCTGATGAAAAGCTTCTATCCTATTTTTTACATTTTCAATATCTTTCAAGAATATTGATAGATCACGTGCCAGATACTCAAGTCTACTATGAACCAGCATATCCCATTCATAATCATTTTTTTTACCTTTTTTATTAAACATAATTCCTCCCTTTATTTATAAGGATCTAAAATAACTTTAATTGCTTCACCTTTTTTTATTAATTCTATACCTTTTTCAAAATCAGTTAATGGTAATTCATGCGTTATAATGGGATCAAGATTGAGATTACCAGATTTTAAAAGCCCTTTTATTTGATACCATGTATCAAACATAATTCTGCCATTAATACCATATATTCTTAAACTTTTGAAAATAATATCTTCATTAAAATCAAGAGGAACCTTTTTATCAAAAATTCCTAATAATGAAACTCTCCCACCTTTGCGCATTGATTTGAAGAGTGTTTCAGCGGCTATAACACTACCACTCATCTCAAGACCCACTTCAACTCCAAGACCATTGGTAATTTCGAAAATTTCTTCTGATACATTATCTTTATTGGGATTAAATGTATAGTCAGCGCCCAATTCATCTGCCTTTTCAAGTTTAAAATCATTAATATCTACAGCAATTACTGTTGAAGCCCCACTTGCTTTTGCAATATTAACACACATGAGACCTATAGGCCCGCATCCCATTACCAGCACGCTCTTTGCTGTAACCTGCTCAACTAAAGTTGAATAAACAGCATTTCCCAGTGGCTCCTGAATTGAAGCAATTTTTGGGGGAAGTTCATTATCATTAATTACTAAATTTTCTTCGGGAACAATAAGATATTTAGTGAAAGCCCCATCAACATGAACACCCAGTATTTTAGTATTCTCACAAATATGTTTCATGTGATTTTTACAATAATAACATTTCCCGCATGCAATATGAGTTTCTGCTGAAACATAATCTCCTTTCTTTATAGATGTAACATCTTCGCCAGTTTCAACAACTTCTCCGGCAAATTCATGTCCAATAACTCTTGTGGGCTCAATTCTTGCCTGAGACCATTCATTCCAGTCATATATATGTACATCAGATCCACAAATAGATGCTTTTTTAACCTTGATTAAAACATCATTTTTTTGCTTTATTTTGGGTTTTTCAATATCAATTACTTCAACACCTTTATCTTTTTTCGTTTTTGCTATAGCTTTCATAAAACCTCCCTTAATTTTCTATTATTATTTCAATATTATTTTTTTTTAACAAATCGTATGTAATTCCACCAATACCACAGGATGGACTTTCAGATTTTAGAATAGCTTTTCGTATATTTAACCTCTTACATATCATCAATGTTTCTAAAGCACCTTTCTTGAAATTTCCAGTAACATCCGTTTTGGTTTCCCTTGTTAACAATTTTTTTTTCTTATTAGTTGTAATTATATCAGCAGGTTCACGGGGTGTTGATAATCCTCCTAATTGTTCAGGACATACCGGAACTAAATTCATTCCATATTTTTTCATTATTTTTTTTCTGTTTTTATCTGTACCATCATATCTTGTTCTCAATCCCAGTAAACAAGCACTTATAATATATTTATCCATCTTTTTTTACTAATTTCACTTTAATTGTTGGTTTAGTTTTATCTTTATAATTAACTTTAAATTTTACTTTATAATTCTTTAGCTTATTTTGATCAATTTTTGATAGTTTATTCTTAATTTTACTCTTATATTTTTTTGACCGGTTTTCATCCATATCAATTTTTTTAAACAAATGATCTAATTTTTTATCAATTTTATCCTGTTCACTTTTATTTGATTTCTTTGTATCTTTATTTTGTTTAACATTAGAATTTATTCTCTCTGAATTTCCCGATAAAACTTTTTTTGCAACTCCTCTATTAAAAAGAGCCTTATTTATACTTTTTTCATATTTACCCTGCTTAGATCTATAACTTCTGCTAACAGTTTCAAAATTAAACTTTATTTTGGTGCTGGATAGCTGAAGATGGCTTGAAATATACTGTAGTCTGGATTCAATTTCATCCTGTATATCTCTTATATCTTTTACAATTTTTGATTTCTTATAGCTTGGAGCTTCAAATAAGTCGGTTATCAAATCTTCAAGTCTTCTAATTCTACTTTTTACAAATTTTATATCACTCATGTCAGCTTTTTTCATAAATTATACTTATAATTCCTCTCCACAATGGGGACAATATTTTGAATCAATCTCCACTTCCTTATTACAATGAGAACATTTTTTCTTGTCAGCCTGTTTTATTACTTTTTCTCCGCAGTAAGGACAAAACGAATTATTAGAAGAAATTTCTTTTCCACAATTGCTGCATTTAATTTTTTTTGATTCATCTTCACCTTCATAAATTTCTCCTGTTGGTAACAATTCCTTCAAACTTGTTCCAATATTTAAACGTTTATCAAGCTGATTTTCCTCTTTTTGAATTTTTGTTTTATCCACCTTTTTTTCTTTTACTTCATTGGTTCTTTTTTCAATTTTATTATTGTTTTTTATATCCATCTTTAAATTAATCAAATCAAAATCTTTTAATATAATTCCCATTTTTTTAAATTTATCTTTTAGATATTCTTCAAGCTCATCATTAATTTTACTTTCTGAAAAATCTTCATTTTTAATTTCTGAGAAATTATTTTTTATATAATCATTAAATGATTTATTTATCACATTTCTGAATAAATTTTTCATAAAATCATCGTCAATCCGTTTGATATTATGCAAAAATCTTTTTAAAAAAACAATAATTTGAGCAATTTTAATTGAATAATTACCAAATGATCTTATAATATATTGTTTTTCATCTTCAGATATTTCACAATTTGCACCCCATTTCAGGTTTTCTAAAACATCTACATTAATAAAAACTAAGTAGGATTTAAACTGGGTTTTATCATATTGAGAACTTTCAAGATAATCAAATAATTTAGGAATTCTTTTATTGGATAAAATATAATTACCCGGACCAAGTAGATCAAAAAGCTTCTCATCTTTAATAAATACAGCTCTATGTTTTTCATCAACTTCAATCTGGGTACCCATTTTAAAAAGATCTCCCTCTTTTTGTGGAAATATTTTCAAAATGCCTTTTTCTTCATTACTACTAACTTTTTCAAGAATATTTTCCATATATTCTCCTTCTATTTATTAATATTCAAAAATACTGTTTCCTATAAATTCTCTAATTATTGATGATTTTGGTGTATAATAAGGATCAATGGATTCAAACATATTTAACAAAAATTTAAGTTCTTTTACCTTATGTCCATATTTAGAATCATTACCTATCTGAACAAGAAATCTAAGTCCAAAATCTTTTAGTACAGCAAGCTCATAAGGAAGAGCTGAATTAAACATTACATCAGCTTTTTCCTGAAAAGGGAATATATTGATTTCTTCTCCTTTTTTGACTTTTTCCCATAGTTTTAACGTTTCTAATGCTGAATGACCTCTAAATTGGGCATCTCTTACAATTCTTCTTATTAATCTAACATCACTTGTTTTCACTCTATTATATTTATCCATATTTAAAGGGGTTAAAGCACTAACATAAATTTTATATTTAATATTATCCGGTATATACTGTGATAATTTTGGATTCAATGCATGTATTCCTTCGATAATAATGGGATCTTTTCGGTCAATACTAACAGCATCCCCTTTCAATCTTTTCCCTGATACAAAATCATACCTGGGAAGTTGAATTTCCTCCCCCTCAAGTAGTTTCATTATATCTTCATTAAATTTTTTAATGTCAACAGCTTCAACTGATTCAAAATCGTGATCTCCATTTTCATCTTTTGGAGTTTCTTTTCTGGGGAAAAAATAATCATCCATACTAACAGATAATGGATTATAACCAGCTGCTTTTAAATGCAAGGACATTCTTTTTGAAAAAGTTGTCTTGCCTGAAGCCGAAGGTCCTGAAATTAAAATTACCCTTGATCTTTTTATACCATTCAAGATTTCTTCTGTTATATCTACAATTTTTCTTTCATGCATCTTTTCAGATATTAAGATCATCTCTTTATAATTATCATTTCTAATTTTGCTATTTAATGATGGTATATATTTAATATCAATAATTTCAGTCCAGTGTTCATAATCCTGATGAATCCTGAATAATTTTTTGCTTTCTTTAAAATAAGCAAGTTCTTTCATATTATCTTTTTTAGGAAGCTGTAAAACCAAACCAGGAGGATAAAATAAAAGATCAAAAACTTCTAAATAAGAAGAAGATGGCACAGTTTTGAAGTGGTTTAATTCATATATACTATCATTAAAACATATAATTTCATCAGTTTTTAAGTTTGAATAAATATTAGCTTTAAATGGCAAACCATTTTTCTCTAATTTTGTTTTAATTTTTTCTTTTTTTTCTTTAACTATGCTAAATTTTAAATCCTCATTTATTAATTTTATCATCTTATTTTTTATTTTTTTCACATGAGAAATCTTAAGAAAAGGTATTTCTTCTGACTCTACACGACAATAGATGCCATTACTAAGAGAATGTTCTACAAAAAAATCTGCATTGGAAAATAATTGTTTTACAGCTTCAGCCATAATAATTATCAAACTTTTCTCATATATTCTGTAACCCATTTCAGAATTTAATTTAATAATCTCAAATTCTCCCTCGATCTTTTCACTGGAAAATTCATATAATGAATATATTTTTTCATTTTTTAAAATTGCAATATTTTCTTTATTTTCTTTTATTTTTTTCAAATCACCGTTTGAATACATTAATTTTTAATATCCTTCCATATTTTCTTAAATATATTATAACTATTTTTATCATATAAAACAACTTCAATTAGTTTCAAACTACTTTTTTTATTTTTTGTTCTGTAATTATTAATCGATCCCAGAATTACATTTGCTGCTTCTTTCATCGGGTAACCAAAAATTCCTGTGCTTATTGCAGAAAAAGAAATAGATTTAATTTTATTTTTTTCAGCTATTTTTAAAGAATTTAATACTGAATTTCTAAGCAGTACTTCCCTATTTTCCTCACCAGCTCTGGGACCTGCTGCATGTATAACAAATTTCTGGGGAAGATTTCCCGCAGGAGTAATTACGGCCTGTCCAATTTTTATTGGCGATAACTCATTACATCTCTGTTGTATAATATTACCTCCTTTATTTTTTATAGCTCCAGCAACTCCACCTCCCAAAATCAAATTTTTATTTGCTGGATTTACAATAGCTTCTGTTTCTCTATTGGTAATATCATCATGAATTATACTTACATTAATCATTTATTGCATACCCCAAAACTCATTTTTTAACTCTCTTGACATTAATTCTTCAACCACAGATTGAATTGCAACATTTTTATAAATTATCCTATAGACCGATTCAGTTATAGGCATATCAATTTCATATTTTTTTGAGAGTGCTCTTGCATTTTTTACTGTATAATAACCCTCCACCACTCCCCCGGCATTTTCAAGAGCTTCATCAAGATTGTTTTTTTTACTTAGTAAATATCCAAAATTATAATTTCTGCTCATTTTATCTGTACAGGTTAAAATGAAATCACCAAATCCCGCTAATCCGGAAAATGTTTTTAGTTTCGCCCCCATTTTTTTTCCAAGTCTGGATACTTCTGCAACTCCTCTTGTAATTATTGCGGATTGAGTATTCTTTCCCAAATTCATTCCATCTACAATTCCTGAAGCAATAGCTATAACATTTTTTAAAGCTGCTGCAATTTCAACACCCAAAATATCATTATTTAAATAAACCCTAAAATAATTACTGCTTAAAACATTCTGAATTTTTCTTGCAGTTCTATTTATTTCTCCAGATAAAACCACAGTTGTATACATTTTTTGATATACTTCTTTTGCAAAAGAAGGTCCTGATAAGATATAAATCGGACATTCAGAATTCTTTTTTAGAATATCATATGGGAAATTTAAAGTATCAATTTCTATACCTTTAGATAAGTTAATTAAAATTTTGTCTCCAGGTATCCTTACTTTATCCCAAACACCGGACATATATTGAACAGGAACAGCATTAATCAAAACATCAGATTTGGAAATTATTTCTTCTAAATCCCGTGTAGCTTCTATATCCTTGTTTAATGAATGCCCTTTAAAATACATCTCATTTATATTTTTATTATTAATTGATTTTTTTACACTTTCTTCATAAGCCCAAATAAGAACTTTATAATGATTTTTTGCTAAATAATCTGCAAAAACCGATCCCCAAATACCAGCACCAATTATTCCAAATCTCATTTATTCCTCCATAATCAAACTCTTTTCTGATTTTAACAATAATTTATTATTATATCAAGATATTTATAAATGATAAAGCTGATAGACGGATTTGAACCGTCCACCTGCGGTTTACGAAACCGCTGCTCTGCCAACTGAGCTATATCAGCTTTTTACTTTATAATCTTTCCAATTCAATTGTAAAATGTCTTAAAATTGGCGCTTCTTTAGTAATTTTTAAACCCTTTTTATAACTATTTCTATTTTCATAAATGTATTTTAAAACATCTGCTACATAATTCATATGATTATTTGTATAAACCCTTCTTGGGATTGCTAATCTTAAAAATTCGAGTTCAGGATATCTATTTTTTCCTGTTTCAGGATCTCTATCTGCTAAAATAGTTCCTATTTCTACACCCCTTACTCCACCTTCAATATATAGTTCCACACCTAATAATTGAGCTGGAAACTCTTTTTGAGGTATATT
The DNA here is from genome assembly GCA_964621075.1 of uncultured bacterium. GTDB lineage: Bacteria > Macinerneyibacteriota > Macinerneyibacteria > Macinerneyibacteriales > Macinerneyibacteriaceae > CAZUKV01. The sequence continues at coordinate 17,070 of CAZUKV010000008.1, forward strand.
AGGAAAAAATTTCTTAGCATCTATAAAAACTGCATGCCCACCAGGTGGATGCTGAATTGGTATGTTATAGCTTTTTAATTTTTCTGCCAGAAATTCAACTTGTTTTATTCGTGAATTTAAATAGTTATAAGTAGTACTTTCTCTTAAACCCTGAGATAAAGCTCCAAGATCTCTCCCGGCCATTCCACCATAAGTAATATATCCTTCATACATAATATTATAAACTTTTGCCTGATCAAAAACTTTTTTATCTCTGAGACCAATGAGCCCTCCAATATTTACAATACCATCTTTTTTTGAACTCATGGTAAAACCTTTTACATAAGCAAACATCTCTTTAACAATTTCTTTAATTGTTTTATTTTTAAATTCTTTTTCTCTTTCTTTTATAAAATAAGCATTCTCAGCAAAACGTGCAGCATCAAAATAAAGAGGGATCCCATGTTTTTCAGCAATTTTTTTGACCTTTCTGATATTTTTCATGGATACCGGTTGTCCACCTGCAGAATTGCAGGTAACCGTTATAATAATAAATGGTATTTTACCTACTCCATATTCATTTATAGTATTTTCCAATTTTTCTATATCAACATTACCTTTAAAGGGATGATCAATCTGGGTATCAAAAGCTTCATTAATTGTACAATCAACAGGTTTAGCCTGTCTTGATTCAATATGTCCTTTGGTAGTATCAAAATGAGTATTTCCTGGAATTATATCTCCTTCTTTTATTAGAGCAGAAAATAAAACATTTTCTGCTGCTCTACCCTGATGTGTGGGTAGAAAATAGTCAAAATCAAAAATTTCTTTAATAGTGTTTTTCAACTTAAAATATGACCTTGCTCCAGCATAACTCTCATCTCCAACCATTATTTCTGACCATTGCTCATCACTCATTGCACCAGTACCGGAATCAGTTAATAAATCCACATAAACCCAGTCACTTTTCAAATTAAATAAATTATATTTTGCTTTTTTTATATATTCTTCTCTTTCATCTCTTGTAGTTTGTTTTAATCTTTCAACAACTTTAATTTTATATGGTTCTGCATAAGAAAAATCCATAAATCCTCCTTTTTTTATTTCAGAAATATATTAGCACAAATTAATAATAATTTAAATTATTATTAATATTTATATTTGAATTTTAAATCAATATTATATTTTAAATCTCCCTCTTTTTCAACAGCCCCCGATTCAATTGATATATTGTTATTAAAATAATAAATTAGATTTAAGCTTCTTCTTTCACTTTTAATATATTCATCTTTATATAAAATATAAAAATCTTCCTGTAAATATTTTCCAATCTCTACATCTAAATATCGATCTTCCTCTGTTAATAAATTTCCCCTTACATTTAATATATCCAAATCAATACTCGATTTGATTGGTTGTGTAATTTCCCTTTGTAAAAAATGTGTCGCAAGCTCTCCAGCTTTTTCTCCAATAAAATTTTCATTCTGTAATTCATCATAGGTATAATTAAACAATAATAAAGATACAATATCATTTTGATTTAGATTAGGATTATCACTATAAAGATTTACATCAGGAGAATCCGCATTACCCACAATACTCAAAAATATTGTATTTTCTCCTTCATAAAAAACAGAACTTTTTGCTAAAATATCTACAGTAATATCTCCTCCTTCAGTATTTGGAAAATTAATCACACCTTTCTGGATTTTAAATGGAACCGTAAGATAATTTAAATTCCCTTTAATTGCCTCAAGACTCCCGCCTAAATATATTTTATCACTCCCATGATCATTTCTATAATACATATCAGCTTCAAATTCAATATCTGCATTTTCATTTTTTAACCACAATCCTTTATCTGAAGTTATATGTAAATTTAAAGATTTATCTACCGGATATCCGGATCCTCCGGCTTTTAATAACCTATCAACTGATTCATTTACAACACCATTTGGAAGGAATAATTCTCCTTCAATTCTGCTAATTTTATTTTTTCTAATTAAATTGATTTTCCCATCAACTAAACCTGAGTAATATGAAAATTCGGGAAAGTATACTTTATCAAAATTGATTGTAAATTTTTGTGTATTATTAGAAAAAATATCTAATAAATACCCATAAAATTCAACTTTTCTATTATTTTCTGAAAAACCAATAAACTTATCTATTGTTAACTTATTATTCTGTAATGACGCATCTCCCTGAACTTTTGAAAGATATAAATTACCAAATTGATAAACAGCAAGATCTGTATCAAAAACTTCTACATCAGCATCAATAAGAAGAGTGTCTTTATATTTCAATTTAAATGGACCTTTAAAATATCCTGATACAACAGAAACAGCATCAGTAAAAGGATTTACAAGAAATGATGAATACATTTTGTTAAAAAATATATTAACTGTGGATTCTTCTAATTTTAAATATTTATCATTTATATCAAAATTAATCATGCCATTGATTGAATTCTTAACATTATCAACAAAAAATGATGTATTATCTAATTTATAACCTTTATTATCAGTATACTCTGCATTAATATATAAATTATTATATTCAACCGTATTTAACTGAAAAGTATTAGCCTGCAATTTTGGTATTGAAACATTAATTTTTGATTCAATATTTTCACTACTAAAAGAATCATAAAACATTTCAAATGAAAGATCGCCCTGAAGATCATTAATAAAAGAAAAATAGTTTGCAAAATTATCTAATTTTAAATCACTTTTTATGTCAAATTTTAATTTTTTGAAACTATATCCTGTTTCAAGATTAAGATTGAAATTATCATCCTCCCCTTTTATAACAAAGTTATCCATTTTGAAAATATCCCTGTTTGTTTTAATTTTATCAATTAGAAAAAGATATTTATCATTTTTTATAGAAAATTTGTTATTAAACTTATTAACAACCCAGTATTTTTCATTTTTTTCGGCTTTAAAATTAAATGTAATTTTATTTTCTTCATTGATATAAAATTCTGTATCATAAGAATGAAATATTCCCTTTTCATGATCATAATTTATTTTAATTTTTCCACTTTTAAAAAAATCAGAATTAAATAATTTCATTTTAGAAAATAGGAAATTAGCTTTTATTTGATTTTCGTAGGAAACATGAGAGGTAAAATGATCAATTTTAAAATAATTTTCATAACTAATATCTTCTCCCTTTAAATATCCAATAAATGATAAGCCTTCTTTTTTCGATTTATCAATAATCCCCTGAAAATCGATAGTACCAGAAATCTCTTTTTTGTTATATATCTTACCAAGATTAATTTTATCCAGATTCAATTTTAAACTGTATGATTTATTTAAATAATAACCATCAAATTCTACTTTTCCCTTACCGACTTCAGCATAAGCTTTTTTTATTTCATAAAGACTTTTTTCTTTATTAAAATTTAACTTGCCATTTTTAATTTTTTCATTAGAAAGTTTACCATTTAAATTTTGAAGAGAAACACTTCCTTTAAAATTTTCCCAATTATTTCCATAACCATCAATACTCAAATTACCATTTAAACTACTTTTATAATCTATTCCTTCAATTAATTCTGTGATGTTAATATTTTTAAAAATAAAATCTCCTTTAAAATTCTTCTGTCTTCTAAAATCAAAATACAAATTCCCCTCTAAAATACCATTTTTCCATAAAAGATTTATATTTTTAACATCAGCATATTCCGGACTAAAAGTAACATTATACCTGCTATTGTTTACCTTGATATTTTTATACTGTACATTTTTTGTATTTATATTACCGTTGAAAACTGGTGATCTAATATTACCAGTTATAACACCTCTACCGGCTAATTTACCCATAAAATTTCTATTAATAAATTTTAAAGGGAATGAATTGCTAACAAGTTGAAGATTCAATTTGTCTTCATTAATCTTTCCATCGATTTTGTAATTTAAAATATTATCACTATAAAATAAATTTAGTTTATAATTATTATTATTTTTTTCAACTAACCCTTTATCAATTCCAAATTCTCTATTCTTATACTCAAATTTGGAATTATTAATTTCAAAAAATGTTTTATTTTTTTCGGTATTTAAAGATGCTTCCAAATTTTCTATTTTAAAATTGTTTTTCCTGTTTTTTATAATAATATATGAATCTTTAATATTAATATTACTAACATCGATTTTAATTTTTCTCTTTTTTCCATTATTTTTTATTATCAAAAAATTAAAATCTTTCTTATAAAGAATCGCACTATCCACATCTATATTATAAAATTTTATATTATCTCCTGATAACAAAGATATCGGAGATATAGAAACCCCTGCTTTTTTTATAATTGAATTATTTCCAATAAGTACATTATTAAATTCTAATTTGAAAGGAAAAACATAATTAATATTTTTCTGATTGGTTTTTATTCCATATTCTTTGAAAAATAAATTTAAATAATTATTAGTTATATAATTTTCGATATTGAAATATGACACAAAAAAGAAAAATATAGAAATAATAATTAATATAAACAATAAATCATATAATATTGTTTTTAATAATTTTTTCATTATTAAAACATTTGTCCTAAACTAAAATATATCAGAGATCCTTTATCAGTTATTTTTTTAGCATAACCAACTCTAAAAACTAATATTGATATTAAATATCTGAATTCCAATCCTGTAGAATATTTAATATTAGTCAAATTAAATTCCCTGTTTTTTCTAAAACCCTTCCCTCCATCTAAAAATAATTCAACCCATAGATTTCTGTATAATTTTATTCTTTCAGCTAAATTAAATACATAAGAGGAGTAAAAATTATCCCCTATTCCACTGTAATTATATCCCCTTATATCATAAACTCCACCAAGTGAAATTAGTTCATCATATGGAACTAATAATTCATTATTAAACTCAAAATATTTTTTATAATTTAAATGGAGCAAAGTGATAAATTTATTTTTATATAAATTCTTATAAATTGCAGATTCAATATTATGATAATAATATCGCCAATCCCCACCAATAAAACCACCAGATAAACGATTATAAAAAGAAATATAAAGACTATCATTAACAGGATTAATTTTTCTTTTTATATTATCAAAGTACACTTTTGCAATAATATTATTTGCAGTTAACCATTTATCAATATTTTCTTCAGCTTCCTCAGTTTCTATTTCCTCATAAAAAGTTAATTTTTTTTCATATCCCAGCTGTAGAGTAAAATCTTCAGAAATTTCTTTGATTAAATTTGACTGAAAATATATTTTACTGTTTTTACTTTTTGAATCCTTTTCAAATTCCATTCCTATTGAATTATTCAAATCTAGTTTTTTAAATAAAAACCATTTTTTAATTAAACTAAGATCCAGATTAAATTTATAAAAATCATTCTCAAAATCATATTCATTTTCATTGTTTAATTTTACAACAAGAAGATTATTTAAAAAATTATTATTCCCCCATTCAAATCCCAATCGTGTTGTTGCAGGTGTGGTGTATCCAATATTCATACCAATCCACTTAAACTTGTCTTCCTTAACATCAAGAAAAATATCTATATTGTTTGAATCAGTTTCATAATATTTTATTGAAAGATCACTGAAAACATTTAATTTATAAAGTTCTTCTTTAAACTTGATAACTTTGGATTTTGAAAAAAGATCCCCTTTTTCAAAATTTTTTCTTCTAAATATTGCTTTTTCTTTAATATTAGTTAAACCAGAAATATATAACTGTCCAAAGTAATACTTTTCTCCCGGTTTTACTTTAATTTTTATTATTTTTTCAAAATCGTTATCCGAGATATCTTTAATATCTACAACCGGTTTAAAAAAGCCCTTGTTATTCAATTTATTAATAATCTCTGATTTTATAGTGTTGAGTTTGTTTCTTGTATACCTGGAAGATAAATATTTTTTTACAATACTGTCATACTGTTGATCTGCAATTATTTGTTTTAAAAAAGACTGTTTACCTTCAAAAATTTGATATTCTATGAATACCTTTTGATTCTTTATACTATATTTGGTAGAAATTTGTTTGTTAAAAAATCCATTTTCTTCATAAAATTTGTTTAACTCAGCTATATCTTCCTGCAGTATTGAATTATAAAATAAATCCCCTTTTTTTAGCTTTAATCTATCTTTTAATTTTTCCTCTTTAAAATAATTATTTCCAATTATAGTAATATTATCTATTTTATAATTTTGAGAAAAATTTAATGTGATAAAAAAAAAGAGAATAAGGGGGAATAACAAAACCCTTAATAAGTTATAGTTTTCCCCGCTTTTATACATTTTGTACAAGCAAAAACTTTCTTTTTTTGGCCATCAACTTCTATTGTAACCTTCTGTAAATTAGGTTTAAATCTTCTTCTTGTTCTATTATTTGATTTACTAACTTTATTTCCAATCATAGAACTTTTTCCACAAAAATAACATTTTTTAGCCATTCTTCTTACCTCCTTAAGCAGAAAAATAATATCATATTTTTAAATTAAATCAAGCAGTTTATGTGTATTTATACCAATCTTTTTTCTCCCTGCATATATGGTCTTAAAATTTTAGGGATTGTTACAGACCCATCTTTATTCTGATTTTGTTCAATTATAGCTGGAAGCAGCCGACTGGTTGCTAATCCTGAACCATTTAATGTATGTACATTAAAATTTTCATTCATTTCAGAATTCTTATATCTAATGTTCCCTCTTAATGCCTGAAAACTACGTGCATTAGAAATTGAACTAATTTCTTTGTATATTTTCATACTCGGAATCCAAACTTCAATATCATATGTTTTAGACATTGCAAAACTAACATCACCAGCAGCAAGTTTTGTTAATCTGTAATGCAGCCCTAATGCCTGGACCAGACTTTCCGCTTTACTCACCATTTCTTCAAATGCATTATCTGAATTTTCGGGTTTAGTTAATTGAAACATCTCAATTTTATTGAATTGATGTCCTCTAATCATTCCTCTTTCTTCTTTTCTATAACTGCCGGCTTCTTTTCTATAACAAGGAGTAAAGGCAAAATATTTTCTGGGAAGTTGTTTCTCAGACATAATTTCATTTCTATGTAAATTAACAAGAGCAGTTTCAGCTGTAGGTAGTAAAAATTGCTCCTCATTTTCTTTATCAGCTATAAAAAAAACATCATCTTTAAATTTTGGAAATTGACCTGCAGTAAAACCACACTTATTTAATAAAATATGAGGTGGTAAAATAAATTCATAATTATCTTTTACATGTTGATCTATAAAATAATTTAATAATGCCCATTCCAATCTTGAACCATTATTTTTATAAATCCAGAATCCATTACCTCCAAGTTTAGCTCCTCTCTCATAATCAATGAGATTGAGATTATCAGCAAGTTCTACATGATCCTTAAATTTAAAATCAAAAACGGGTTTCTCTCCTTTTACATGAAGGACTTCATTATTAGATTTATCTCCTGAAGGTACATCTTTATCAGGAATATTTGGTATATAATAAAGAATATTATTAATTTTCTTTTCAAGGTCTTTTATTTTTTTGTCATTATCAGAAATATTTTTATTCATTGAAGACATTTTATCAATAATTTCATCTGCTTTTTCGTTTTTTCCTTCTCTTTTAAATTTACCTATAAGTTTGGACTTTTCATTTTTTTCATGTTTAAGCTTGTTATTTTCTGTTATTAGCTCTCTTTTTTTATCATCAAACTTTAAAATTTTGTTAAACTTTTCTTCATAATCAGAATTTCTTTTTTTCAGTAAATTTACATACTCTTCTTTGTTTTCTTTTAATTTATTAATATCAATCATTAAAACCTCCAAAATTATCTACAACTTCCAAAAACTCATATAAATCATTTTTAAAATTATAAAATACAATTTTTGCTGATTTTTTCCCGATAAATCGATAATGCCATGGTTCAAAAATATATCCACTTTTTTTGAAACTATTTTCGGGATATGACAAGATAAATCCAAATTTGTAGCTGTTATTCTTGAGCCATAAAAACTCTTCACTCTCTTTAAAATCACTTTTAAAGGAATTTAAATCAACAGCAGTTCCCAGCTGGTGTTCAGAATGTCCCTCTTTAGCTGATATTTTCTCAGTATACTCTTTTCCATATTTTTCTATATAATAGTTATGTAATGATCTCTGATACTCATAGCTTCTATATCCTGACAGTATATTTAACTTAACACCATCCTTTTCTGCAGATTCAATCATATTTATTAGATTAGGTTTTACAATATTTTTAATAAATATCTTTTTAGAATTTTTACAGTATTTATCTGGAATTTTAACCAGCATATCAGGAGTATAACTCTCATCTAATCCCTTTTTTTTATTTATTAATTTTAATAGTATAAGATCTTTTTTATTTAAATTTTTCAAATGATTTATAACTTCAGGTATATTTTTTACATTACGTATTTTTAATTTATTAGCAATGTTGATATTAAAACCCTGGATATAAACAATATTTAAAAGTATTATAAAAAAAATAATTATAAATAAAAAATTTTTTCTTCTCATAATGCAGAAAAATTATATATTAACAGTTGAAAATTACAAGATATTTTTGAAAAAGTCCACCGGCATAAGAGTTTGCCGGTGGGTATGTTTATAATTTATTTTCTTTTTGATGTCTTGTGATATTTTCAACATTTTCAACAAAACCTACAATACCTTCATTTGGTAATTCTTCTCTCAACTTATTAATTTTTTCAAGTATTTTTTTACTGCTTTTTTCATCACAAACAATTACCATCATCTGATTTTTGCCAGGCCAGACATGATTGTCATATCTTGGATTGGTAGTTAATCCCTTACCATACACTGTAGGAATAATTGAATAAGCTTTTACACCTAAATCTTCTACACCATTCTTCATTTCTTCGAAAATTGTTGCTGAATAAATTATACTTACTTTCTTCATTTCAATTCTCCTCTCTCAATAGCTTTTTTTCTTTCTACAATCATGTATATTGTAGGAATTAAAATTAATGTAACAAAGGTAGAGAAAAATAAACCACCTATAACAGAAGCACCTAATGGAACCCAGCTTTCTGATCCTTCACCGGTACTTAAAGCCAGTGGCAGCATTCCAAACATTGTTGTTAAAGCAGTCATTAAAACAGGTCTTAAACGCTGTTTACAAGCTGTTAAAATCGCATCAACAAGCTTATACTCTCTTTTTCTCAATAGATTTATATAATCAATTAAAACAATTGCATTATTTACAACAAGTCCTACAAGTAAAATCATTCCTACAAATACAATTATGCTCAAGTTGATCCCTGTTATTCCAAGCATGAAAAATACACCACTAAAAGCAAACGGTATTGAAAACATTATTATGAAAGGATCTTTTAATGATTCAAACTGTCCTGACATAACCATATAAACAAGGACTATACCTGCTAAAATAGCAAGAGCAAGTAATTTAAATGACTGAGCCTGATCTTCAGCCTGTCCGGTTAAGATAAGATCTATTCCCTGAGGTTTTTCAATTTTGTTTAAAACTTCTTCAACATCAGCTGCAATTTCACCAAAGGATCTGCCATAAGTATATGCATTTACAAATATTACCCTATTTTGATCTTTTCTTTCAATTGCAACCGGACCTTCAGATAAATTTATATTTGCAATATTTTCAAGAGGAAATTTTTCTCCTTTCTGATTTAGAACATACATTCCCCTGATATCTGATATATTTCTTTTATATTCATCTTTCAATCTTAAAAAAATATCATATTCTTCATCTTCTGCTCTGTATTTTGAAGCAGTGATTCCGCTAAATTGAGCCCTTATTTGACTTGCGACATCTTCAACAGTAAATCCAGCTTGATATAATCTTTCTCTATTGAAGTTTAGTTCAATTTCCGGTTTACCCATATCACGTGATATTGATATGTTTCTTATTCCTTCAATTTCAGAGATTTTCCTTTGAACTTTTTTTGATAAATTAAATGTTTTTTCTAAATCATATCCATATACTTCAACTTTTAAAGGAGCTCCTCTACCTCCAAACATCATTCTACTCTGAGCAGATAAATCAATTTTCTCAATACCTTTTGTATTTTTGATAAGGTTTCTCATTCCTTCAACTATCTGTTCAGTTGATTTTTCTCTTTCTGACACTTTAACAAGCTGATAGGATAACTCCGCAATGTTATTGCCGGATTCCTGAAAAACAGCACTAATACCACTTTCAGGACTACCTGCAGAAAAATAATAACTGTCAATTACATTTTTATAATTACTTATAATTTTCTTCTGTATTTCTAACCCAATTTTCCTAGTTTTATTTAAACTCGTTCCCTGAGGTGTATGAACAGTTAATTCGATCTGTCCAGAATCACTGGACGGCATGAATTCACTTCCAACAGATGATATTAAAACCCCCACTGATATTAGAAAGATTACAATTGCTATGATTATAGTCGTTTTTCTGTGCCATATACTCCAGTTTATAATATTCTTATATATATCTTCGATTTTATCAAAAATTTCTTCACTTTTTTTAAATAATCTTGTTTTAATTTGTTTCTTTTTCAAAAATTTTGATGCCAGCATGGGAATGAGCAATAGTGAAGCCAGCAAAGACCCTGCAAGAACTATTATCATTGAATAACCAAGCTGTTTAAATAACATTGCAGATATATCATTAATAAAAAATATTGGTAAAAATATTACTGCAGTTGTTAAAGTAGAAGCAGTTATAGCTCCTCCTACTTCTGATGCTCCCCACATGGCAGCTTCATCAGGCTTTTCTCCTTTTTCAATATGAGTATAAATATTCTCTAAAACAACAATTCCATTATCAACAACCATACCTATTGCAACTGCAAGAGCAGATAGAGAAATCATGTTGATTGAAAACCCTAATACATATAATAAAATAAAAGCTATTATTAATGAAAAAGGTAATATCAAGGATATTATTGCACTACCTCTTATATTTCTCAAAAATAATAAAACAATTAATATTACAAGCAAACCACCTGTAAGTATTGTTCTTGTTAAATTATTTATAGAATATTTAATGAATTCGCTATTATCCATAACAATTTCAACATTAAAATCTTTGGGGAGATTTTTTTTAATATTTTGTATTTCTTTTTTAACATTATCAATTACCTCTACTGTATTAGCTCCCGATTGTTTTTGAATCATTGCTACCATACCGGATTCACCATTAACTCTGGTAAATTGATTATCCTGATAATAATCATCCTTGATTGTTGCAATATCTTCTAATCTAACCGTATTCCCCCTAATATTTGTTACTATTAAGTTTCTCAATTCATCTACACTTTTATATTCTCCAGGTACCCTAACAAGAACATCTCTTTTTTCATTTTCAATATTACCTGCAGGTATATTTTTATTTTGACTATCAATCATTTGGGCAACAGTATAAATATTTAAACCTAAATCATTTAACTTTTCTCTATTAAAATAAACTCTTATTTCTCTTACCGGTCCACCATACATTTGAACCGATCCTACACCTGGTACCCTTTTTAGAGGTTGTATCAGCTGATCATCAACAATATACCTCATCTTTTTTGTATAATATTTTGAACTAACTGCAAAAAAGAGTATTGGCATTTGGGATATATCAAATTTAAAAATAAAAGGATCATTTACTTCATCGGGCAGACTTTCAGTTGCCATATCAAGTGAATCTCTTAAATCATTAACTGCTGCATCAATATCTTTACCATATTCAAACTCTATCGATACAACCGAAACACCTTCTCTGGAACTTGATGTAACCTCTTTTACATTTGATACTGTTGATACATTTTTTTCTATAACTTCAGTTACATTTTTCTCAACATCTTCCGCACTGGCACCTTCATAAGTAGTTACAACACTTGCAAAAGGTGTTGATATATCAGGAAACAAATCTATATTAAGCATTATCAATGATAATGCACCTAAAAATAGTATAGCAATAAAAATCATTAAGGTTGCTATAGGTCTTTTAACTCCAAAATCTGGAAGTTTCATTCTTCTCCTCCTTTACCTTAATCTTACTTCTAATTCGTCACTTAGTAATTTCTGTCCAATAGTTACAATTTTTTCTCCAATTTCTAATCCTTCTTGTATTTCAATATATTCTTTATACAAAGCTCCTGTTTCAACTTTTTGAATATATACTTTTCCATCCCTGTATTTATAAACATAATTATCCCCAACTATAGCCTGCTGAGGTATTGCAATTGAATTTCTCTTATCAAAATCTATTTCAATTCTTGCAAACATTCCAGATCTTAAAACCATCTTTGGATTAGAAATTTTAATTTCTGTATCAACTGTATGTGTTCTTTGATTTATAACCGGACTGTAATTACTTATATATCCATCAAATGATTTATTGGGATATGAATCCACAGTCACAGAAACTTTTAGATTTTTCTTTAATTCAGAAAAATATTTTTCAGGTAATTCAATTTCTAATTTGACATTATTCATGTTTGAAATTTTAGAAACGGGAACCTGTCCTGGTGTAATCATCGTTCCTTTATCTAAATAATTTTTAGCAAGAATTCCTGAAATTGGTGCTTTTATTGTCGCCGGTTTATACTTTACTCCTGTCACATCTCTATCAACATAAGCTATTACCTGATCTTTTTTTACCCATGTACCTTCAGAAATTTCATATCTAATTAACTTCCCTGAAACTTTAGAATAAACATCTACTTCTTCGGTACCAGCTAGTGTTCCAGAGGTATTAAATTTTTCTATTATTTCTCTTTTCTGTGTTTCTTCTACTGTCACATATGGCCGGGAATCAATCTCTTTCTGGGATTTTTTTCTATTACATGAAATTGTAAAAATCAATAAACTAATTAATATCAAAAAAAAGACTCTTTTCATTATTCCTCCTTATTTCCTAAAACTCCCAAACTCTTCCTAAATTCTAAAATTGAAAGGTTCCTGTCATATTTTGCCTGTATCAATGCCGCTTTAGCATCATTATAGGATAATCTGGCTTTCATCAAATCCAATACTGGAATCAATCCTTCTTTGTAACTTTCATTTGACATATCAAGATTCTTTTTTGCAAGTTTTAAATTATCTTCCTGAACCTGTACTCTTTCTGTTGCCTCTTTAATATTTTCGAATTGGACTTTTATACCTGTTTTTATTTGCTCATACAAATCATAATAACTATCATTAAGAATGTCCTGATTTGTATAAACATTTGCAAGATTTGTTTCACGATTTAATCCATCAAAAATATTCCAGCTAAATGTTAACATTAAATTATAATTATCACTCCAGCTATCACTCCATTCTTCTTTCTGCTGACCGAAACTACCGGTTAGCAAAATTTTTGGAAGATAGGAACCTTTGGTCATTATTTCAGTATTATCAAGAGCTTTACTTTTTAATTCCAAAATTTTTAATCCTGGATAATTATTTTTAGCAAATTCAAATAACTTACTGTAATTTTCTTTATGTTTTAAAGATAACATCTTAAAATTTGGATCTATTTGAAAACTTTTTTCAGATTTCAGTCCAAGAATATTCGTTAAATTTCTTTTTCCGTTTTTATATGCACTCTTTAGTTTAATTTTTTGGGGATATAATTTATTTAATTCAACCCTTGCCTGAAGTAAATCCAGATTTGACGCTTCTCCACTTTCATATCTTGCTTTCACCATCTCTACCTGTTCTTTTACTATCGCAATAGACTCCTTTACATTATCAAGCATGGATTTTGTATAAATTAAATTATAATATGTAGAAGAAACATCAAAAATTAAATTCATTTTTTCATCTTTTAATTTATAAAATGAAATATTTTTCTCAATTTTTTTGTTTTTTAAATTATAAAATAGTGATCCTCCCATGAATATTGGTTGAGAAGCACTTAAAGAGTATTGATAATTACTAATCATATCCTGTTCATAAGTTTCTGTAGTAACACCAGATATACCCAGCAGAGATGTCTCAGGTATTGGAGCCAGCTCATAACTCTGCATCTGTGTTTCAACTTTTGATTCAGCCAATACTTTAGAACCTTCTAATTTAATTGAAGGTAAAAAATTTCCATAAGCATTAGCAACATTTCTTCCTGATATTTCTAACTCTCTTTTTTTATTAATCAAATTTTTATTTCTTTTAAGAGCAAAATTAATGCATTTTTCAAGATTCCAAATCTCTCCGTGAGAGATGGTCACAAAAATAATTAAAATAGATATAATGAGTAATTTTTTTCTCATAAAATCCTCCTGTAATTATGATTTCCCTTTAAATCCATAAAATAAAAAATTTTTTAAGTATTTTTTTATTTCTTTTATACTCATGGTTGTTTCTGTAAAATATAAATAATGATTAATTCCATGAAAAATTTGAATTAACATATTTGCACATAAAGTTAGCTGCTTTTCATCATCTATATATTCAGTTAATATTTTCTTTACTATTTTCAATTCTTTTTCTCTCAATTTTTTCATTTTTTCTATAAGCGATTTATTTTCAGAAAATAAAGTTAAAAATTCCTGATGGTTTTGATTTAGTAGTTCAAAAAGATTATTATCATATAAAATATTTTCCAATTCATTTTCAATTATATAATCAAGCATCTTTTGTGATTCTTCAAATTGTTTTGTATCAAGATTTTCATAATATTCTTCAGCTTCTTCAATTGCCATTTCAAGAATGTAAGAAATAATATCTTCTTTAGAATTAAAATAAGAATACAAGCTGGACTTGCTGTAACCAACACTGCTGGCTATCTCTTTCATGGAAACATTTGTTAATCCTTTTGCAACAAATAAATCATTAGCTGCTTCTGCAATTTTATTTTTCTTTAATTTTTTTTCCCAATCTCTATCTTTCAATTGACGCTCCTTTCAGTACATTGACCGCTTGTTCAATATTATAACCATAGATTTCTTAAGGTCAAGAAATTAAATATTTTTGAAAAGCATTTTAATTCTTAAAGATTAATGCCTAAAAAGTCTAATTCCGGTAAAAAACATGACCATTCCATATTCATTAACTACATCAATTATTTTATCATCCCTGATTGAACCACCTGGCTGTGATATATATTTTACATTGAGTTTTTTTGCTCTATCAATACTATCTCTAAAAGGAAAAAAAGCATCAGAAACAAGAGAAATATTTTCAAATTTTTTAAACCATGAATCTTTTTCATCATCGGATAATATTTCTGGTTTCTCTTTAAGATTTTTTAAAAAATATTTTCTTTCTGCTGCAGATAACTGATTATATAGAATAAATTGGTCCACCAAGTTTGTTTTTGATGCTCTTTTTAAACCTTCTTCAAAATTTAAATTAGAAACTTTTGGATGCTGCTGTAGAAACCATTTTTCTGCCTTTTGGGAAGCTAATCTTGTGCAATGTACTCTTGATTGCTGTCCTGCGCCATTTCCAATCACCTGGCCATCATAAACAACACATACAGAATTTGACTGTGTATATTTCAAAGTTATATTTCCAATAATTAGATCTTCGATTACCTTGTCATCTATTTTCTTATTTTCAGATACAATTTTAGTGCTGTTAAAAAGAAATTTATCAATTTTAGAGTTATCTCTATCCTGTTTTAATTTGAAACCATACAAATCCCTGACCTGTTCGGAATCTGGCTCATACGAAGGATCTATCTGTAAAATTAAATATTTGCCCCTTTTTTTCTTTTTTAAAATATCTAAGGCTTCATTTTCATATCCTGGTGCTATAATTAAATCAGAGACTTCTTTTTTTAAATACTTAGCAAGAGAAACATCAACTATTTCACTCACACAGGCTGCATCGCCATAAGAACTCATCCTATCCCCACCTCTTGCTCTTATATAAGCTTTGGCAATATTTGAATAATTTTTATCTTTTAAAAATTGTGATTTTAAAAATGTATTACTTAATTTTCTTGCTACAGCTGCTCCTGCAGGGCTTACATGCTTAAAAGATGCCGCACTCGCTTTTCCAGTTGCATTTTTTAATTCTTTTACCAGCTGCCAGCCACTTAAAGCAT
>CAZUKV010000009.1:0-30354 GCA_964621075.1 uncultured bacterium
ATGATAATCCTTCATGTGTCACATTGGTAGAATCAACTATCATAAGGTCTATATTCTGCTGTCCAATTTCTGATATACGGTTTAAATTAATAAAATCTTCCTTTATTGGAGTATAATCAATCTTAAAATCCCCGGTAAAAAAAATAGATTTATTTCCTGCCATAATATAAAGTGCAGAAGAATCCATAATACTGTGATTCACATTGATAAATTCAACTCTTATTGAACCTGCTTTAACCTTATTATTTCTTTTTGTAACCTTTTTAAACTTGTTATACTTAATTCCTTTATCAATTAACTTTTCTTCTATAAGTTCTTTTGCAAGATTTTTACAATAAATTTTTGGATAATTTAATTTTTCAATTATATAAGGTAATGCCCCAATATGGTCTTCATGACCATGAGTTATAAATATACCTTTTATTTTTTTCTTTTTATTTTCCAAATATTCTATATTTGGAATAATATAATCTATCCCGGGATGTTCATTATCCGGAAAAGAGATACCACAATCAATTATAATTATAGAATTTTTATATTCTATAACAGTCATATTCTTACCGATTTCTCCATAACCACCAAGTGAACAAATTTTTATATTTTTATTCATTATTACTCCTTATGTAAATTTTCAAAAAATATATAAAATAGGTAATTCCGGAAATCGTAATTGAAATTAATAAAATATAGAAGAAAATAGATTTTAAATATTCTATACCTCCTATAAAAGATATTAAATAAACTACAAGAGAGAATGTTGATATTTTACCCCATATATTAGAGACAGGAATAACCTTTTTTTTCTTAAAAATTGAATATCCCGAAAATATTATTACAATATCCCTTGATAATAATAAGATAACTATAAAAAGTGGAAAATCATATTTTAATAAAGCTATCATTATACTATCAAATGTTAGTTTGTCGGCCAGTGGATCTAAAATTTTTCCCAATCTTGATATCTGTTTTAATTTCCTTGCTATTATACCATCTAAAAAATCAGTCAATCCCTGAATTCCAAGAAGTATAAATATTGTTTTTTGATAAGAATAAACATCCTTGGTTATATAATAAATTACAAATGGAAGTACCATTATACGTAATATTGTTAAAATATTTGGAATTGTTAGAAATCTTTTTTCTTCATCCATTAGTAACTTTTAACTAGACTAATCCTCAATTCTCTTCTTTTTAGATTCAAAGAACTTCTCAGACTTATTCCTTTATTGTTTGCACCAATTAAAGCATCAATACCACTAACTACATGATTTATTATAATTCCTCCCAGAATCAAGTTTTTTAATTTATATTCTTTGTTGGCTTTTTGCCGCATGTCATAATAGTAATTCTGCTGCCATGATTCATCCCAGAACATATTTAACTCATCAAGTTTACCGATAAGTTCATAATATTCACCTGTTTTTGTATAGGGAAGGTTGACATTTGCATAAACGCGGTCTTTGAGAATTTCATACATTTCTGTATAGCTTTTTCTTTCCGGATCATCACCTTCATAATAAAAATTGTTATCTGCATAACTAATATATTTATCAACAAGAAGATCATTTTTATGTGAAGAATAAGTGTAAAATGACCAGGCAAGAACCTCAACAAATAAAAAAATATTCCCTTTTAGTTTTTGACCATTATTATACTGACCGGCTCCAGGAATTAAAAGTGAAAACATGAAAGATTTTATAGAACTATTATTAGGTTCAGCTGATATAACACCTGCTGAACCTAATATAATTATTATTAACAAAATTACAATAATTTTTTTTAATATATTCATTTTTTTAAAAAATATACCCTACAGAAAAAGTTTTTATATTATCCTCAAATGGATTAGTAGTATCAACTCCAAAATCAAATAATATCCGCATGTATTTAATACCTAAACCCCAGTTTAAACCATCTACATCACCTTCTGAATCATTATAATAACCGATACGTCCATAGAACATGTCCTTAAAACTATATTCCATTCCCGCTTTATGTATAAAACCCAGTTCCATTTCTTCAAATGTATTTTTATCAATACTGTAGGTAGTTAAAATATACTGAGGAATATTAAAAGCTCTATAATTTAATTTTAAACTTACACCTGTTCTTAAAAATCTCGGCAAATTATCAGCCTGCTCTTCATCTTGATAAGATATTTTAGGACCAATATTTTGCAGCGTAACTCCAAGACCGGTAGTCAAATTTAAGTTTTCTTTTAATTGATACTTCTTCTTATATAAAAATCCCAGATCAACAGCGATATCACTTGCTGTATAATCTGTAAATAAATGACTGTATATATATTTCAAATTTAACCCAAAACCCAAATTTTTAAGAATCTCTCTTGAATATGATAAACCGATACTTGTTTCATAGATTCTAAATTCATTAATAACCTCGCCAAATACATTTGTTGTTTGACTTGTCCCATAATCAAAATAAAGAAAGTTAAGTCCAAATACCCCTCCAATACTATTTTTCATTGGATAAAAAAAGGTAAAATTTATTACTTTTTGATCTGTATTTGAAATATTTTGATAAGAACTATAAACTGATGTTTCGTCAAAAAATGCTCCACCTGCAATATTATAAAAAGCAGTCTGTCCATCATCGGCAACAGCAACAAAAGTCTTACCCATTCCCACAGATCTTGCTCCCATTTCATAAGTTAAAAAATCAACTGCTGTATTTTCTGCATTTAAACTAAAAATTACCAAAATAATAATTATAACCGTAATTAACAATTTTCTCATAAATCCCCCTTATTTAATCTAAAAAGTCTATCGCATCTACACCTGAAAAAAACTTGGTAATGGATAATCCACTATTAATTCTATATATTAATTCGGCAGCTAATTTAGCTGATGAAACCACTCTTAAATTAGATAATTCTTTTTTTACTCTTTCGGAAACAAATATTGTATCAATACAAACAATATTATTAAGAATCCCTTCATTTGTTAGTTTTTTTAGTCTTTCTATTGCAGGTGGAGAAAAAACTGGATGAATAATTGCAATATTTACATTTTTTACTTTACGTTTTTTTAATTCAAGAACAAGTTCTAAAACAGACCCCCCGGTATCAATCATATCATCAACAATCCATATTGTTTTTCCCTTAAGATCGATATCTGAAAGGATATCGATATTTTCAACAGTATTTGCTTTATTTATACTTCTTCTTTTATTAGCAACAACAAGATTAGAATTAAAAACATTTGCAAATTTACGGGCCATTTTTTTACCGCCTGCATCAACAGAACAAAAAGCCCAGTTATTATGAACTTCCTCATTAAAATACTCTTTTGTTTTAACAAAATTTTTTAATATATATTTTTTTAACAGCGAAGTTGCAGGCATATCATCTATATTAACAAATTTTGGATCAAAAATTGTTTTTGATTTTTCAGAATGAAGTTGGAAGGTTATATAATGATCCATACCAAGAGAAACCATTGTTTTAGTATGAGACCATAGTCCAACAGAACACCTTCTCGTTGCTCTATCACTTCTTGATGGTGATGAATAAGGTTCAAAAACTGTAAGTGAATTTGCCTGAGCTCTGGTTAAAGCATCGATTGAATGATATAATTCTATTTTATTTTCATTGACAGATAAATTCTTTGAATTTCTCTGAGCACAATTCTGAAATAAATAAACATCTTTTTTTCTTATAGAAGCTCCAATATCAACTTCCATTTCTCCATCAGCAAATTTTCTTACCTGTAATTCACCTTTTAAATCAGTATATTTTTTAGTATCTTTATTGATTTTCCTTAACTTTTTTATAACACGATTTGCATAGGCTTCTGCACTTCTACATGCAAATATCTGAATTTTACCTCTTGCTATCATTTTATCCTCCTAAATTAACTATCAAAAAAATCAAATTTTAATATTTTCAGCAATTTCTTTTGCTGTAAAATTATGAACACCTTTATTTCTAAAATTATCTGCTGTGGAACTATGAACCAGAACGCCATTTTTCGTCGATGAAATGGCATTATACTCTTTCTGTGACCAAAACCCTGCTATTAACCCTGTTAATACATCACCCATGCCTAAAGTTGCCATATATTGATTTCCCAATCCATTTATATAAACATTGCCATCTTTAGAAAAGATTATAGTATTTTCTGATTTTAATACAAGGGTACATTTTTTATCTTTAGCAAATTTTTTTCCAATTTTTATAATATTATCTTTTATTTCAGATATTTTGAGTCCAGTTAAATTAGTAAATTCTCCAATATGAGGAGTAACTATTACATCATGTACATCTTTTTTATAAAATTTGTCAAAATAAAAAAGGGCATCTGCATCTAAAATTATTTTTAAATTTTTGAAATTTGAAAAAAGATTTTTTAAAAATTTGAGTTTATTTTTTTCTCTGCCCAAACCAGGTCCAACGATTAATACACCCTTTTTTTCTTTTTTTGTTAATTTTATCCTGTCATAATTATCAAAATATTCCAATACTATTTCAGGAAAATGATTTTCAAATCTATTTTTACTTACGGATTTTAATTTAACATATCCAGCTCCTCCTTTTAAAGCTGAATAAGAAGAAAGAATAGAAGCACCTGAATAATCAGTTTTTCCTCCGATAACAGTAACAATTCCTCTTGAATATTTATGTATATCTACCGGTAGCTTTTTAATATCTATGTCCTGTTTCAAAATAACACTTTTAGAAAACTCCATATTCTCTGGCTTTATTAAGCCTATAGATTTAACAAGTAACTTACCGCAATATTTTTTTCCGGGCTGAATAAAATGTCCAACAAGCGGATACTCAAAAGTTACTGTATAATCAGCACAGAAAGGATTTTTAGAAATTTTTCCTGAACTTCCCTCTACACCTGAAGGTATATCAATGGCAATCTGAATATTTTTTTCTTTATTACATTTATCAAACAATTTTTGGATTCTTTCATCCAGTTTACCATGAAATCCGGTTCCAAAAACAGCATCAACTATGATATCATATTTTTTATAATCAGGTTCATTACTTTTATTAAAAATATTCAATTCATATTTTTTTGAAATCTTGAAATTTTTTATCGCATCTTTACTTTCTGGTTCATAAACCATGTAAATATCAGGATTATAATTATTTAAATTTAAGATTCTACCAAGTGCGAAACCATCTCCCCCATTATTTCCTTTCCCGGTTAAAATTAAAATATTTTTACTGTCTTCATTCAAACTGTCAATTAAATCAAAAACTCTTTGAGCAGCGTTTTCCATTAACAAAAGTGAAGGAATATTAAGGTTTTTAATAGTATATGTGTCTAAATTACGTTTTTCACTGTTATCCACTAAATACATTTTTTTCTCCAAAAACTACTGCAACAGCATTATCTCTTGAATGTGATATTGAAACAGCCAGGTTTGTTAGTTTTTTATTTATGTATATCCTGGGAATCCCACCATTTGTATTTATTATTTCAATGTTTTTAATTTTTATTCCTTTTAACCCACAATTAAATTTAATAAATGCTTCTTTAGCCGCAAATTTACCTGCAAAAGAATGATATTTAGATCTTTTCTTTGTGCAGTAATTTATTTCTCTTTCTGAAAACACTCTTTTTAGAAACCTGCTGCCAAATTTGTCTATAGCGTTTTCTATTCTCGAAATTTTTATTATATCTATACCAATATTATTCATAATTTTTTATATATTCAATTTTATTTTTAAGCCAGTTTTTATCAAGTGATTCTCCTATTACTCTAATTATTGGTTCTGTTCCAGATGGTCTTATATGAATCCAGGATTTTTTCCATTCAAATCTAATACCATCCTGATAATCAATATTTACAGGTTTTTCTTCAAAATTTATTTTTCTAAATTTCTTCATATATTTCTGTCGTTTATCCTTATTATTAAATTTAATCTTATCCTTAATAATATTGTATTTAGGCAATTCTTGAATAATTTTAGATACCGGACAATTCTGAACTGCTAAAAAATCAAGGATTACAGCAATAGCTGCTGGAGCATCTCTAGTATAATGCAGTTCAGGGATAATTACCCCACCATTTCCCTCTCCACCAATAATTGCGTTTTCTTCAATCATTCGGCTTGCTACATTTACTTCTCCAACAGGAGTTCTAATAACTCCAGAATCATATTTTGATGCAATATCTTCTACAATCATACTGGTAGAAAGATTACAAACACATTTATTATTAGGGTTATCCATTAAAAATTTCCATGCTGCCAGAGCGAGTGTAAGTTCTTCTCCTATCGGTTCGCCTTTTTCATCAACAACTGCCAGCCTATCTACATCTGGATCATGTGCAAATCCAATATCAGCTTTTTCCTTTTTAACTTTTTCAGCCAATTTTGAAAGGTTTTCTGGTCTTGGTTCTGGATTTCTGGGAAACTCTCCATTCGGTTCTTCATTTATTACTGTATAATTACAATTCATTTCTTTTAATAATTTTGGCGTAAAAACTCCTCCTGCCCCATTAACACAATCAAGTACTACCTTGAATTTTCTTTTTTTAATCCTTTCTAAATTTATAAGAGAAAGTATCCTTTTAATATGATTTTGAATACCTTTTTTATATTTTATAACATTCCCTACCTTATCATATTTAACATATTTCGAATGATCATTTTTTAAGCTATCTAAAAATATAGCTCCTTCTTCTGAGGTTAAAAACATGCCTTTTTCTGAAGCAAGTTTTAAGGCATTCCACTCAATTGGATTATGTGAAGCTGTAATAATAATACCTCCATCAGCTTTTAAAATTTCAATATTCAATAAAACTGTTGGAGTTGGCACTATACCCATGTCATATACATCATATCCTTTTGCAACCAAAATACTTTTAACCAGATTCAATATATATTGTCCTGTTCTCCTGCTGTCTCTACCCAAAACAATTGTTTCTCCATCAATATAATCTGCATAGGCTTTAACATATTTTATTATCACATCGGGATTCAAACTTTCACCAACAATACCTCTTATACCGGAAACACTTACCATTAAGTTTCCCATAATTGAACACCTTCATCTCTTTCAATTTTTGTTTTTTTATAAATTGATCTTATCATTTCTTTATATTTATTATCCATACTTATACTTCTTCTTTTCATGACCTTTTTTTCATTGTTGATAAATTTATCAATCTTGTAACAATCCCAGCTGTTATTATCCGCCCAGCTAAATGATGGTATAAATTTGGGAAATACTCCTCCTCCATACAGTAAAGCACCAAAACCAATATATGTCCCGGTATTTAAAAGGGTTCCAATACCTGTTTTAACATGATCCCCAATAAAAGAACCAACTTTCAATTTTTTTGTGTTGATTTTTTCAATACCTGTTAAATTAACCTTTACATTCCCATAATTATTTTTCAGGTCACTGTTTGTTGTAAATGCACCTAAATTGACCCAGCTCCCAATATATGAATGTCCAATAAAGCCCCCGTGGTGTTTATTTGTATAGGATGATATTATTGAATTCTCTACTTCTCCTGATATTTTACAGACATCTCCAATAGATGTGTTTTCTCTAATTTTACAATCATCAATAGTAGAATTCTTTCCAATATAAGCTGGACCCTGAATGTAAGAATATGGTTTAATAACACTACCTTCATCAATAATTATGGGTCCATTTGTAGTATCAAATATCACTCCGGGAAATACTTTAGTATTTTCATTTAATATCAACTCTTTCTTCCTGCCAACAATTTCAAAATTTATATTTTTTAAATCTTTAATATTATTATTTTTTTTATATATCTTCAAATCTTTTTTTATCATTTTCCCTGCATGATGTAAATAATCCCAGATGTAATCAGCCATGAGATAATGGCCTTCAAACTGTATTTTTTCCATATTTTTTTTATTATAATTTTTCTCATATACCGAAAATAAAAATTTATCCCCATTATAATATGACTTGTTTTTTTTATATTTTGATAAATCTATATCTATTAAATTGCTTCTAAATTCAAAGTTTAAATTATTCGGTAAATTTTTAAAATTAACTCTATTATTTAAAGAATATATCCCGGATTTCAGTGAAGATATTTTTTTTGAAAAAGATAAGGGGTGAAAATTAGTTTCATCAAATTTTTTAAATAATATCAAGATTTCTCCTTAACAAGAATATACGTGCTGACTATCCAGGCATCTTCATATTCTAATTTTTTTATAAATTCTAATGCTTCCTTAGCTTGGCCCCTATTTTTATAATTTCCTATTCTCAATTTCCAGTATGGTTCATAGTATTCAATATATATTGGAATATCTCCTCTGTAATAGTAAGAATCTTCATTTTCCTCATCTTCACGGGCCTCTTCCCAATTTTCTTTAAATTTTTCACCATATTTTTCTGCATTTTGTTTTGAAGTTGCAGCCATAAGCTGAATTCTGTAACCCTTTATCCTCTTTAATGTTTCCATGTCCTCATTTGAAGTGCTGCTCTCTTCTTCATCTAATGCATAATCACTTTCATCTTTATCAACAACAATTTCAACATTTTTTTCTCCGCCTGTTTTTTCATCAGAATTATTTATAATAATACCCTCTCTTACTTCTACTTTTTGGTCTGGTTCTTCATCTATGTTTAATGTTTTTGTATCAACTATTTCCTCATCATTACGCTCCTTGAGATTTTTACCTTTTAGCCTATTTTTAATATTTTCATTCTGACAACCCCACAATAATAGACCTATAAATAGAATAAATAAAAGTTTTTTCATATCGTTCACCCCCGGTTATTTTATAACACTAAAATCATCTATAATAATTTTTCCTTTAGATTCACTTTTTTTAAAATTTTTAACAACATATATTCTTTTAATTTTCACAGGAAAATCAATTTTTTTATTAACAATATTAGTTTTTGCCCACTTAGTCAAACTAAATTCTGATTTTTTAATCCTCACAGATTTCCATTTTCCATCCCAGTTCAGAACACATTTCATTAAATCAGAAGTAAATATTTCTCCTTCTTTATCTTCAATTCGAATTCTAAATAAATTATTTGAGCCATCACCATATACTGGAATTATAATTTCATCAAAATTTTCAATTGAAATGTCACTTATATAATAAACAGCAGCCTTTTTTAAGTTAAGGAAATTGTACTCAAAAATATATGAAAAAAACCCTTTTTTCAAAGGTTCTTCCCCCACAGATCTTCTAACACAGCATTCTCCAAGTAATTTAGGATAAACCAAATAATTTTCTCTAACAGGAGTTTCAATTTCATAATTCAATATACTCTGAGAAAAAATATTTGACCCTGTAGATAAAAATAATATAAAAAAAACAATACAAAATACTTTTTTCATAATCACACCTTATTATTTTTTAATGTTCTCTAATTATAAGAGGAGCTTCAATTTGTAGAACAACAAAATCTTTTTTATAACTAACATCTTTTACATTAACACCTTTCATGTACCTATTTATCTCCTTTTTCTTCAATGTATCATTATTATTTCTTAAAATAGATAATAGAATTTTTTGTAGATTTCTATATGCTGCAACTTTAGCTGCCCTTTTTGCTTCTATTTTTCTTCTTGATTTATTTTCAATTGCCATATCATATCTTCCAATTCCTTTTACAACTATTTTATTATCATAAGGAAAAATATTATTATCCAAATTTTCCTGCAGATTAATTACTGAAGGTTTATCTTCATAAAACCTAAAAACAATATTGTTCAATATCCCTGTAAAATATTTATCAAAATAAATTCTAATTTTTATATTTTTAATTTTAGATATATTATTAATAGTAAATATATCTGTTACAAAAAAGGAATTTTGAGAAAATATTCCATTTACATTCCGCCAGTTGTTTTCAGTAAATATTTTAACTGAATACTTATGTTTCAAAAATAAAAAATGTTTTATTCTGAAATTAAAAAAATTACCTATACTATTGAGATCAAAATCAAGTTCGATAAAGTTAGATTTATTTATCCCAGAATAATTAACATAAATACCTGTATTTATTTTATTTACAAAATCTCTATTTACTTTCAATTCATTATTGAACCCAAAGGTGAAATCCACTGCAGCAGATTGAATTAAACTAATTAATAAAAAAAATAAAATTACAATATATATTATTCTTCTCATAATTTTTTTGAAATTACAAAAGTCACATTATCTTTATTGATCTCTGATTTAAGTTCAATATCTTCAACATGCCAGTTATAAAGATAACTTTCAACCACACCATCAAGTGTACTTATTGCTAAATTGATTATATAAAAATATATATAACTTTGCATTTTATCATAATTCTCTTTATATTTTTCATACGTTTTTTGATTTTGATCAATTAAATATTTATCATAATAATCTTTTTGTCTATCATAATAATAATAAGATTTGTATCCAAGATATAATCCTGCTGATAAAAAAATAACACCTTTTAAATATTTTTTGTTATAGAATTCCCCGCTTCCCGGTAAAACCATGCCCATAAATAAAGCTTTAGTAGGTGATTTTTTTTTGAATTTAATTTTTTTAATCTGATTATTATTATCTTCTGCTCTTATCAAAGTAATATTTAAAAATAAAACTACAGAAATTAAAATTGAAAAAATATTTTTCATAATTCTACTTCCACTTTGTAAAGGTATCCACTTCGTTCAATAATAAAAACAAATTTATTATTATACATATTTTGATATAATATTTCTTTTAGCTGACTTCTGCTATAAATAGAACATCCCTGAATTTGTCTGATAACATCATTCTCTCTCATCCCTTTATTATACAAAATACTTTTCCTTTTAACCTTTTTTACAATAACCCCTTTTTGATTTCTTAAATTATGATCTATCAAGTCTTTATACTTGAGATTTTCAATTTCAATAATTCCAAACTGCTTTAGAATAGTTTTATAATTAAATTCATCGGGTTTGACTTCAATACCGACAACTTTTTTACCATTCCAGATCTGTAAATTAATTTTCTCATGGGGAGATAGCCTCATTTTATAACCATTCCACCATTTTTTATTTTTAACTGAAGAGTCATTAAAAGATAAAATTATATCTCCCGCTTCAATACCTGCTTTTTCAGCTGAAGAATTATTATAAACTTCTTTTACAATAACACCCTGCGATCTATCAAGCTGATACTTCTTCTTCACAGAGTAAGGAATATCTTCAATAACAATTCCAAGCCATCCTCTTTTAATCTCCCCGTACTCTATTATATCATTTATACTTTTTCTTATATTGTTAATCGGTATTGCAAATCCTATTCCCTGGGATCCTCCACTTGTTGAAAATATTGAATTATTTACGCCAATTATTTCACCATCAGCATTAACAAGTGGACCTCCACTATTACCCGGATTTATTGCAGCATCAGTTTGAATAACTCCATAAATTTTATCACAGGAAACATCATCTTCCATATTTATAGTTCTCATTATGGCAGAAACTACTCCAACAGTTACAGTAGGTTGGGGATCTGAAACCATCATACCAAATGGATTTCCCAGTGCAATTACCCATTCACCAGGCATTATTGAATCCGAATTTCCCATTTCAACAAAGGAAAGATTATTCCCATCAATTTTTAATAATGAAATATCATTTATCTGATCACTACCTAATATCTCCGCTTTAAAATTTCTACCATTTGGTAATGTAACAACAATTTCATCTGCGTTTTCTACAACGTGATATGCTGTCAAAATGTGCCCTTTTTTGGATATTATTGCTCCTGAACCAAGACTCATTTTCTCTCTTTTTTGATAGGGATTTTTACCAAAAAAATTTTCAAAAAACTCATTATAGAAATTGCTTGAATGATTTTTATCTTTGAATGTAGTTTTAATACTTACAATTGCAGGTGATACATTATCAACTGCATTGATAATTGCATTGTTCCTTGTTTTTGATATCTCAACATTTTTTTTACTTCTAAACTCTTTTCTGAAATTAATTTTATTCTGATAATCTCTCTCTTTTATAAGACTACCAATATAAAAGCCAACAAAAAGAATTAATATAGCTAAAATTAAGTATAAAAACTTTTTCTTCATTATTCTCTTATATTATCAATCAGTTCTTTTAGATCTTTTTCTTTCATCAATCCGATTTTCTTTTTAATAACCTCACCATTTTCCAAAATCATGAGTGTTGGAATACTCATTATTTCATATTCTGCAGCAAGACTTTTAGCATTATCTATATTAATTTTAACAAATTTTATTTCATCTTTATCATCATAATTGTCACTTATTTTTTCAAAAATTGGAGAGAATTGTTTGCATGGATTACACCACTCAGCCCAAAAGTCAATAACTACAACTCCTTCAAAATTTTCAACTTCACTTTTAAAATTATCTTCAGCAACATTTATATAAGACATAATACCCCCTATTTTAGTTAAAGATTAGAATCAACTTTATATATTAATAATTTATCAAATTCATTTCCATGTTTTTTTTCTAAAAAATCCTTCAAAAAGATTATACCACCAATTTCTGAAAGATAATGACCTATAAAAATAAAAGATTTATTAATATTTTTTATGGGAAAATATATTTGATGGGTTAATTCACCGCTCAACAAAAGATCAAAATCTTTATACTGAATTTCGTCAATGAATGATTTGGGATCACCGGATAGAACAGCAACTTTTTCTATCACATTATTTTTTATAATCTTATTTTTTATTTCACCAAACTCTTTTCTAATCATATTTAAAAATTTATTGATTTCAATTTTTTCCTCATATTCTCCAATTAATCCAATTGAATTACTTCCTATCTCAATTAGTGGTTCTGGATTTATAAGTTTTAATTTAGTGAATAAATATGCATTATTCCCAATAGAATCATCAATATCAAGAGGTAAATGTATTGCATATAATGTAATATCATTTTCTAATAATTTTTTAATCCATTTTTTTAAATATCCTTTAATTCTGTAATTACTACCCCAGAACATACCATGATGCACTAAAATACAATCAACATTATCCTCTATAGCCTTATCAATTATTTTATCATTTATATCAACTGCAAAAGCAATATTTTTAATTTCAGAAGATCCTTCTACCTGAATGCCATTTAGAGAAGCATCTTTGATTTTTCTTATACCTAATAATTCATTTAATAAATTGTCAAAGTTAAATAATTTCATAGTGTTTATTATAGTTTAGTATGGTATAATGTCAAGATTTATATATAAGGTGTTAATAGCTTTAATTGGATTATAAGTATACTTTATAGCTTATAATCAAATATAATAAAATTTTGATTTTATAAGCTTTTTAGATTTGAATTAAATCCTCTGAAAGTTTTTCTAAATTTTTTTTGTATTTTGTAAGATCGATATTTTTCCTGAAATTATTTTCTATTAAAGCAGTTTTTGCTACTGCAAATGATTCATATATCAGGATTCTGTGATCAAACGCTTTGGGAATGATATAATCAGGACCAAATTCCAAATTCGTATTGTAAATGTTATTTATATATTCAGGAACGGGTTTTCTTGCTAATTCTGCAAGGGCTTGAGCCGCAGCTATTTTCATTTTATCTGATATTTTTTTTGCTCTTACATCCAATGCTCCTCTAAATATAAACGGAAACCCTAAAACATTATTCACCTGATTGGGGAAATCACTCCTACCAGTAGCACAAATAGCATCATCTCTTGCCTTCTTCGCTTTGTAATAGGATATTTCCGGTGTTGGATTTGCAAGTGCAAAAATTATAGGATTTTTATTCATACTTTTAATCATTTTTTCTGAAACAATATTCCCTGCAGAAACTCCAATAAATAAATCAGCATTATTCATTGCTTTTTCAATTGATTCATAATGATTATTGGAATAAAATATTTGCTCCCTGCATAAATCTTTTCGATTTTTATTTAAAGGACCATATTTATCAAACATAAAAATATTTTTTTTATTTGCCCCGAGTTCAACTATAAAATTAGCACAGGCGATTCCTGCAGCCCCAGCACCTGAAAATACAATTTTTATTTCATCAATCTTTTTACCGTTAATTTTAAGAGCATTTAAAACACCTGCTCCAACTATTACAGCTGTTCCATGTTGATCATCGTGAAAAACAGGAATATCCATTTTCTTTTTTAAAACATCTTCAATATAAAAACATTCGGGAGCTTTTATATCCTCTAAATTTATACCACCAAATGTTGACTCCATTTTTATAACTGTTTCAATAAACTTATCCGGATCATTTTCATTAATTTCAATATCATACACATCAATACCTGCAAATCTTTTAAATAAAACTCCCTTACCCTCCATAACAGGTTTACTTGCAGCAGCACCGATATCTCCTAATCCCAGAACAGCTGACCCATTTGAAAGAACACCAACAAGATTACCTCTATTTGTATAATTAAACGATTTCTCATGGTTCCGGGAAATTTCCATTGATGGATAAGCCACTCCGGGTGTATAAGCAAATGATAGATCTTCCTGTGTTTTACAGTTTTTTATAGGGTTTGTTTCAAGTTTTCCAGGTTTTGGATGGGAATGATATTCTAATGACTTTTTTTTAAAATTATCCATTTATTTCCTTTCAAGTAAGGCTATACTTTCAATTAAATGGGTTTGAGGAAACATATCTATTAAAGATATTTTCTTTAAATCATATATCTCATCAAATTTATTAATATCTCTTGATAAAGTTGCTGAATCACAGGAGATTAAAATTAATTTAACGGGCTTAATCTTTTTCAGATAATTAACTACATTTTGGGCTATACCCCTTCTCGGTGGATCCAAAATAACAACACCGGGTTTTTCTAAATTTGATAGGTCATAATTTTCCAGATTAGCATGAATAACATCAACATTTGTAGCAAAATTTTTGGTTTTATTTTTTCTGGCAAGATCACAGGAGGTTTTATTACTATCAATCATGTATACTTTTTTGAATTCAGAAGCTATAAAAAAACTAATTGCTCCAACTCCTCCATAAAGATCCCAAACTATTTTCATTCTTTCAAAGGGTAGATATTTTAAAATTGTATTATATAATTTTTCAGTTTGTTCTGAATTTATCTGGAAAAAAGTATTTGGTAATATTTTATAAATTGCTTTTCCAATATACATTTCCAGGAAGTCTTTTCCCATAATTTTTATATTTTTATCACTGAGATTTACATTATCATTTTTATTAACATTTACATACACGGATTCAATTCCTGAAAATTGAAAATCCATTTTTTTTACAAGTTTTTCAATATTATTAATTTTATCTTTTTTTGTTATGAAAAATAACATATATTTATTGGTTCTTTTTGATTTTCTGTACCCGACAGCTTTTAAATTACCCCTGTTTTTATCTCTATTATATATTTCTATACCATATTTCTTAAGATTCTCTCTAATAAAATTTAGCATTTCAAGAGCACGTGAATCGATAATCTTACATTTAGGAACATCAACAATTTTATGAGTTCCTTTTTTATAAAATCCCATTTTTATTTGTCCATTTTTTTCATCAAAAAACTGTATAGCTTTATTACGGTAATATAATTTATTTTCAGCTTTTATAAAATTTATTTTATCACGGTTGAATTTTTGTTTTCCAATATTCTTCAGATTATTAAAAAGTATATCGATTTTAAAATCAATAGTCTTATAATAATTTACATGCATAAAATCACAGCCGCCACATGCTGAATAATGTGGGCACTCTGGATTTTTTCTAAAATGAGCTTTGTCCAGAAAATCAACAATTTGAGCTTTTGCATAACTTTTAGATACAGATAATATTTTTACCTTTACAACTTCTGAAGGAAGAGCATTTTTAACAAATATTACAAAAT
Source organism: uncultured bacterium (assembly GCA_964621075.1). Taxonomy (GTDB): domain Bacteria; phylum Macinerneyibacteriota; class Macinerneyibacteria; order Macinerneyibacteriales; family Macinerneyibacteriaceae; genus CAZUKV01. The sequence goes on from CAZUKV010000009.1 coordinate 15,826, forward strand.
CATCGATTCTTCCAACTCCATCGCCTTCAGAACCTATATTATCAATCTTCAATTCAACAATTTGACCTTTTTCTAAGTTTTCCATAAGTTAATGATAAATTTAAAATATTTTATGTCAAGAATGAAAACAAAAGTATTGTAGGATTTATTTATTTTACAATATTATATTTCAACAAAAATTACTTTTAAAAAAAATATTTAATTAAATTATAAAAATAATTTTTACCTTCTACTTCCTTCGGTCGATTCTTTCAAGAAATAATCTATTTTAACCTTGTAGCTCTCCAGTAAATTAAAATCTCCAATTATTACAGGAAAAATTGTATTTTGATAATTATAGGGTATGTTGCTTCTACTTGGCATTAATTGATTTTTACAGAAAACAATCAATTTATAAATCCCTTTTTCAAATTCTGATGTATCAACCTTACATTGATATTTTTTCCAATTACATCCTGGTTCCATATAAACATCTTTTTCTTTTTTTAAAAAAATATCTATACCCTCCCTATACCTTTTTATATTATCCCCTGTTAAATATATTAAAACATCTCCAATAAAATCATTTTTATTTGATGGTTTCTCATCATCTGAATCCAATACAGAAACACCAGTTTTAGAATAATCAAATTCAGAATTTTGTAATTCAAAAGTAATTTGGAATTGTTCCCCTTTTTTGTAGAACAATTTAGGTCCTTTCCCCTGCCATTCTCTATCTTCCGACAAATTACTCCATTTTAAATTCTGTATAAGTATGTTATTTTTTTTATTCCACCCCATAGATAAGTTTTCTTCATTTTTAAATGTCATATCCATATATAGTTTTGTAACTTTATCAATGTGACCACCCATTATAGAAATATTTTCTTTTTTATCTGCTATTTCTTCTTTTCCATTTTCAATCAATACAACTTGAAGAACATATTCTTTAGGTTTTAATTTATTTATAATTTTTTGAGGTAGAATAAACCGTATAGATTTTCTTTTGCCTTTAATTTTCAATTTTTTATACTCTTTCAACAGGTATTTTTCTACCATATCATTACTTTCTAATAAATATTTAATATCAATAATTGTGTTTTTGGATTCTGTTTTATTTATTATTTCTGTTTTTAATAAATACTCGAAATTTTTATTAAGTAACCAGTCACCTTTAATTGATACTTCAGGAGTAGATTGTTTTATAATCCAGTTATTTAAATTCAGTTCAATATCAGCAGTAATTAATTTTCCAGATAGACAAAAAACAAATATCAAAATTATAAAAAACTTCTTCATAATTAATAATATCAACTAATTGAAAATTATTCAAGTTTAAAGAGAAATACAAAGATTAAATAGACAGAAAAATTATTTTAATATCCTCTAAAAATTATTCAGCAATAGGAAGTGTAATTATAAATTTAGTGCCTTCTCCCTCTTTACTTTTAACAGAAATATCTCCACCATTATTAAGAATATTTTTCTTTACAATGGACAAACCGAGTCCCATACCTTTATCCTTTTTTGAATAAAATGGATTAAATATTTTATTAATTTCATTTTCGGGTATTCCTTTGCCATTATCTACAATATTTATTTTACACTTTTCCGCAAATTTCTGAATTTCAATAGATACTTTGCCGTTAGAATTAATTTCTTCAACAGCATTCCATAGTAGATTATTTATAGCCTGACTGATTAATATTTCATCAATTTTAACATAACAATCCTCTTTTTTTACAATAGAAATATTTTTATTTGTCAGCAGTTTAACCATTTCAACATTTTTCTCAATAATATCTGCTAAATTAACTTTAACAAACTGTGCTTCTTTCCCCTCTGTAAAATCCAGAAAATTTTGTATTATTTTGTTTAATCTATCTGCTTCATTCAATACCAAATTATAAAGTTTCTTATCTTTTTCATCAAAATTTTTCTCATTTAATAACTGGATGCTTCCATAAAGAGAAGCCATGGGATTTCTTAATTCATGTGCTATATTGGCACCTACTTTACCAACATAAGCAAGTTTATCAATCTCCTGAATCTTGTTTTCAATTTCACGTTTTTCAGTAATATCTTTTATACTTATAATAAATCCAATATATTCATTATCTTTTTGTATATTATTAATAGAAATTTCATAAAATCGATCATCTATCTCAAAAACTGATGCATTCTTAATATTATTTAGTTTATAATCTTCAATAAATTCTATAATTTTTTCGGGCAGGATATTTTTATAATGCAAATTTCTTTCAATACTCTTCTTGAATAATTTTTCACCAATTTGATTTGAGTTTGTTAAAAATCCTTTATTATTAAATACCAGCAAAAATGCCTGGATATTTTTATATATATCTTCAATTAAAATTTTTTGTTTTTTTATTTTTTGATCTTTAAGATAGCTGGAAAATCTTATATTAGAAATTATAAATACAGTAACATAAAAGAGAACAATATTAATAAAAACTTTCATATATGAAAAACCATAATCTACTGAACTGTAATTTATTACATTTCCAAAAATATCATAAGCAATAATAATATTATTTACAATTAAAAAAGAAAATATAAGATACATAAAACTAATAAAAGAAGCTATAATTATACTTATCTTATCATAAAAAAAATATGAACTTGTTATAATAATCAGATAATATAAAAGAGAAAGACTTGATTGAAATATCCCTCCATCAAAAAATGTTAAGACAGTAATAAAAATTACATCAAGAATAAGATTAAATATAAAAAATATTTTAACATTTTCCAAAAACTCTTTTATGAGTAAATTAATAATAAATATTATATTAATTATGATAATGCTCATGAAAAATATATTTTTTGAATAATTTAGCGAAAGATTAATATAATAAAGATAGCCAATAACAAAATTGAAAACGAATATTCTTATAAATAAATATATATTAAAATTTTTCAATTTATAGTTATCCATAAAATGCACCTTCAATATGAATCATATCATTTGTTGTAACACCAATAACATCAAATCTCTTGTTGTAATTTTCATATTTATTATTTAGCAATAAAAAAAATTGTGATGTTTTTATAATTTTTCTCTGTTTTTTCATGTTCACTGCTTCAAGTGGAGACCCCATTTTGTTATTTTTCCTAAATTTGACTTCAACAAATATTAAAGTTTTCTTTCTTTCTACAATAAGATCAACTTCACCAATTTTACATTTGAAATTTTTTTCTATTAACTTATAACCTTTTTTTTGTAAAAGTTCTAATGCTTTTTGTTCGCCCTCAAATCCAACTTTTCTGTTATTCATTATGCTACAACCTTATATATTTTTATTGGATATTTCTTATTTTTTACTTTTTTTTCACCTACAAATTCACATTCAAAATCATCTTTTATTAAATCATAAGTTTTTTGAGATATTAATATCTCTTCTTTGGATGTTAACCCTTCAATTCTTGAACAGGTATTAACAGTATCCCCTATAACAGTATATTCGGCTCTTTGTTTTGAACCAATATTCCCAATGATAGCTTTCCCAGTATTTATCCCAATTCCTATATGCATCTCTTCTTTACCCCAGCTTCTTCTATCTCTATTATATTTTTTTATATGCTCCACCATTTTAATAGCAGCTTCGACTGCTTTTTTTGCATGCCCCTCATATTTTACTGGTGCACCAAAAATAGCAAGAAGGCCATCTCCTAAAAATTTATCCAAAGTTCCTTTATGAGAAAAAATAATATCAACCATTGAAGTAAAAAAACTGTTTAAAAATTTAACAATATCATTTGGATGAAAGTTTTCACTTAAAGCTGTAAAACCTCTTATATCCAAAAACATAATCGTTAATTCACTTTCAATGCCGCCCAGTTCCAGCTGTTCAGGATTTTCTAAAATATATTCTGCAATATCGGGACTAAGATACTTGGAAAACATATTTCTAACAAGCTCTTTTTCTTTAAGGTTTTTAGCCATAGTATTAAAAGCTGTAGTCAAATCTCCAATTTCATCTTTTGTTGTTTTATTAATATATGTTTCATAATTACCGTTTGCTATTTCTTCCACACCTTTATGTAATTTTTTTATCGGCTTAACAATAAAATTAACCATGATCACAATTGTTAAAGATATAAGAAATAAACCTGCTATAGATATTCCTATAGTACGAAACAAAATTTTATTTAATAAATTTTTAATATTTCTTTTAGAAAAAGAAATATATAATCTTCCAATAATATTTTCTGTGTTTTTTTTAAAAATAGGCGCTACGGCATAATATTTTATATCTTTTTCGAATATTGTAGAATATTCTCTTTTTATTTTCATATTTTTTCTTTTGAATTTAATATCAATCGTATCTTTTTTTTGCAAAAAATCAATATCATGGTGTGCAATTAATTCATCCCTGTTGTTTAATATAAAAGCCTCCATTACACCTTCATTTTTTTTAATATTTGTTAATATCTGTTGTAATGAAAGTAAATCAAGATTATCCTGAACAAGAAATTCTTCTGTTGATAAAGCCGAATTCTCTGCAAGTGTTGCAAGAGAATTCCACTTTTCATTCAGGAATCTTTCTTCCATATAGCTGTATATAACAAAATTAACCAGAATGAAAATTGGTATAAATGAAATTATAAAAACCAAAAAATATTTGGGCTTTAAATTAATTCTCATTTTAATTCAATCTGTCCTTTACTCTTTTTATATATTCATTTGTATTTTTATAATTTCCATAGATTTCAATTATTTTACTCCACTTTCTCAATGCTTCCTTGTAATTTCCGGAGGTATAATTTTTAATACCTTCATAATATAAATTTTCAACTTTTTCTTTATTAAAGCTGCTCAATTTTCTATTTAATTCTTCTCTTTTATTTATAGCCCATTGATTGTTTTTATCAATCAATAATATATTATTTACATTCTTATACATTTCATCAATGTTTTTTTGTTTCTGTGCCTTTTCAAACAAATCTCTATATTTAGAAATCAAATTACGTTCTCTCTTTTTTATCCTCCTGTAATAGTTTTGTGCAAAATTATTATCAGGTTCAATATTAAGAATTCTATTCGTATATTCTATTGCCCTGTTGTAATCACCCTGATTATAATAATAAACTATATTGTTTTCAAAGGTTGTGATTTTATCATATTTCTCCTGTTTTTTTGCAATACTTATTTTTTGAGTAAGATTTTCAATTTCTTGATTTTTTAAGATACTACCAATTTTATTTAAATGATTTTCTGCAGCTTTAATTTTACCGTTTGAGAGATACCTATCGATAATAACTTTGCCTTTTTCAATTTTAAAAGTAATATTTGGATATACTTTCAAAAATAACTTCCTTATGGATTCATGTGGATAATATAAATTCATTCCTTTCAGTAATAAATTGTAAGCTTCAACATAATTTTGATTATCATATTTTTCTAATGCTTTCTCTTTTATATTATCAGCAAGGTTGATATTTGTTTTTACCTTTTCACTTTCATTTTTGTTGCTTGTAAAATAGTTTCTATAATTTGAATGAATAATATCATCAGGAATATTTTTAATAAGATCGCGGGTTTTTCTATCATTTTCACGATAGTATAAAATTTTTGATAATTTAAGATAAGAATTCCTATAATCTCCTTTCTTATAATCATTTAATGCATTATTATATAATTTATTAATGAATCTATCCATTATTTGCTTATAAACATGAATCTTTTCTTCATTTTTTGATAGATCATTACTTCTTGAGAGATAAAAAAGAGAATATTCATAATGATTTAATTCATAATAATATGTTGAAAGATTATAAAGTAAATTTGCATCATCAATATTATCAGATATAATTTCTTTATAACATGAAATAGCAGAATAATAATCACTTTTATCCTGAAAAATAAGTGCTAAATTACTTATTTCTTCATATAGACCTATTAAATCTGGAGATTTATTATAAGTATAAAAAAGTAATTCCTTACCTTCTTCCAATCTTTTAAAATCTATAAGTGTTTTAGCTTTAAGAAAGTAAGCATAAATCCATTTATCAATATTATCATTCAAATAATCCTCGGGTAGTTTTTTTATAAAATTAATTGCCCTGTTAAAGTAGGACAAAGCAATTTCTTTAGATTTCTCTGTCGAATTATTATTAAAATATATATTTTGCCCTTTATTCAGTGCGGAACTAATGATATTCAGAATTAAATTATTTCTGTCACTAAAATTTTCAGGCATATTATTATATGCGTTAATAAACAATTTTAAGGATTTATCATATTTTCTTTCATTGAAATTAATAATCCCCAGAGCAATATTAGCATTGAAATTATTTTTATCATAATTATATACTTTTTGAAAAACTTTTTTCGAAAAATCAATATCCTTACTTAATAAATTAATACCAATATTTATATATAAATTGTAAATTAATTCATTATTAATATTTTTTAAATAATTCTTTTCCAGTTTTAAATTTAAATTATATGCTTTTTTATATTCTTTAAGATTATAATGGCTCATTACCAATCGATAATAAATATTTTCATCTTTTTTCTTTTTTATTATATCATTATAAAATTCAATTGCTTTTTTATAATTTCCTATTTTGTAGTATTCATCTGCAAGATCCATTTTTAATTTAAGATTATCTGGATTTTTCTCAAGGGATTCTTTAAGATCTGATATGGTATCGGAATAAATTATAAGAATAAAAATTGATAAAATACCAACTAAAATAAAAATTTTCTTCATTTTATATGGATTTTTTTATCTCATTTTTATTGTTCAGTAATATTATTTTTGGACTTTGTTTATCTATCTCTTCTTTTTTATAATACCCATAGGATATGATGATAACTTTATCTCCAATGTGTCCCTTTCTTGCAGCAGGTCCATTCAAGCATATTTCTCCGGATCCTCTTTCTCCTTTTATGACATAGGTTTCAAGCCTCTCCCCATTGTTCTTATTAAGAACCTGAACTTCTTCGCCAATGGCAAGTCCTGCCTTGTCTATAAGCTCTTCATCAATAGTAATACTTCCCTCATAATCAAGGTTTGATTCTGTTATAGTTGCTTCATGAATTTTTGACTTCATTAATTTTACAAACATAATAAATTCCTCCTAAAAAAAATATATCTAAAAAAATAACAACTTTCAAGAAAATTATGTTCCATCTAATCTGATTTAATATCAATTAAAGGGGTTTCATCAAAAGCATCTAATCCTTTTACAATTAAAATATTATTTTCTCGTTTAATTAAATCAACGGTGGTTACTCCTATGGGATTTGGACGTACAGGGCTGTGAGTTGAAAAAACACCTCTTATTTTATTATTTACATTTCCATGAGGATGAACCAGTAATATTTCTCTGTCTTTTTTGTTTAGCTCGCTCATCCAGAATAGAATGCGGAGTTTTTTATAATTTTCAATACCCTTCAGAGCTTCTTCATATTTTTTATCAATAATAAGCTTATGAAGATCATTTTTATATACCTTAATAACACCTATTGGATTTATTTGAATCATAACTCTTATATTTTATCATATAATATAACAATGTCAATTTTATAGTCTAAATTGAGAATATTGTATATCGTCAATACAATGTTCAGATAACTATGTATATTACTATTTAATAAATTATAAATAGTTTTAGAATCATCTATCTATATTTAATAATTATACTCTCTTAAATTTCCATTTATCAGATCTATAATAAAAATAAAACACAAATAATTCTATGAGATCTCCGAAGATAAATGAAATCCAGACCCATTTTATCGGTAAATCAAATAATTGAATAAAAATAAGTAAGAGTGGTATTTGAATTATCCATCTGGAAATTGTTGTTGAAATTAAATATGGCATATTAAAACCCGATCCAGAAAATACAGTGGTTAAACCATATCCAAATCCAATAAATATTAATCCTATCGTACCATATTCCAAAAACTGGGAACCCATTCTAATTACTTCGGTATCAGAGGTAAATAGTCCAATAATATTGTCTCCAAATAATATAACAATCACTGAAAATACCAGCATTGTTACAGTAAGAGAAAAACCAGCAACAAGACCCGTTTTTTTAGCTCTATCAATATTATCATCCCCGAGAGATTGTCCAACAATTGCTGACCCACCCATGGAAAAACCTATTAAAGGCATAAATGCAAATCCAAATATTCTTCCACCTATTCCAAAAGCTGCTATTGCTGTACTTCCAAAAATTGAAACAAATTTTAAAATAACTGAGTGAGCAAGATTTCTTAAAAATACCTGAATTCCATTTGGTAGACCAATTGTTATTAATTTATAATCAAGTTTTTTATCCAATTTAAGTAAATTCTTTATTGATGGTTTTATCCCTTCTTTTCCCGAAAATAGAATATAAAAAGCTATAATAAATGCAATTGATTGTGAAATAATAGTTGCAATAGCAGCACCTTTAATCCCGAAATTGAATCCAGGAATATCCAATATAGGCACCCTTTCAAATATCAATATTGGATCAAGAATGATATTTAAAATACTTGTTATAATCATTATAATCATTGGTGTTTTTGCATCTCCTATACATCTTAGAGCAGTATTAGCAGAAAAAGAAGAAAACATAATAGGTAAAAAAAATAATCTTATATATCCATACTCCAAACCAAGATTAACAACATGAGTTTCAGCAAATATTCCCATGACCGGTTTCAAAAAGAAAGATAACAAAATTGCTGCTATGAAAGCAACAATGAATTTAAAGGTTATTGTCTGTTCAATTGCTCTGTTTGTTCTTTCAATATCATTTTTACCAAACGACTGTGATATTAAGGAAATGGAACTAACGCCAATAATTTCATTTAAGGATTCAATTACCCAAAATATTGTTGTAAATATTGTCACTCCTGCAATAGCTTCACTTGAGATTTTTCCTATCCAGAATATATCAACAATTCCATAAAACATCTGAAAACTAAATCCTATCATAGTTGGAATTGACATTATGAGCAATTCATGAAAGATATTTCCTTTTGTTAAATCCCTTGACATTTTATCTTACCTTTCTTATTTTTCGCTTCACCAATTATATAGATTTTTTTTTTGAAATCAAATAATAAATATTTACATAATTCTCATTAATTTGTATACTAATTCCTAAAGGAGGCAAAATGAAAAAAATTATTATTTTTTTTCTATCATTAATTTTTATTATTTTATTAGGAGGTTGTAAAGTGGACAAGAAAAATCCAAGAGTTTTAATAAAAACAAATAAAGGTGACATAAAACTGGAGTTATATGAAGAAAGAGCTCCAATGACTGTAGAAAATTTTAAAAAATATATAAATAAGGACTATTACGACAATACTATCATCCATAGAGTTGTAAAAGATTTTGTAATTCAGGCTGGTGGAATAAATAAAAATATGAAACAAATTGAACCACCGTTTGATCCTATAAAAAATGAAGCTAAAAATGGACTTTCAAATTTAAGGGGAACTGTAGCAATGGCCAGGACATCTGATATTCACAGTGCAAGTTCACACTTTTTTATAAATCTTAAAGACAATAAAAGACTCGATTACAAAGATGATACACAAAAAGGTTTCGGATACTGCGTTTTTGGAAAAGTAACTGAAGGAATGAATGTTGTTGATGAAATTGGAGAAGTTGAAACAAAAAAAGTTGAACTTGAAAATTATGCAATGCCTAATGTTCCAAAAGAAGATATAATAATTGAAGATATAATGATTGTTAAAGAGAATTAAAATAAATGAAAATAAATATCATCCCTTTTTAAAGGGATGATATTTTAATTTAAAAAAGAGAACTATCTATTATAAAATTTTTTTTTAGATTTCTTTTATTATCCAGAAAAGTGATTTCCCTGTTGCATAAGTAGTACCACTATTTTCATCTATAATTTCTGCTTCAGCTTCAATTAATTTTTTTCTGATATTTTTTATTTTTCCAACTATTTTCAATTTTTGACCAACTTTAACAGGTTTTAAATATTCTATATTAATTTTCCTTGTAACTGCTTCAAAACCTTCATGTATACATGATTTTGCCATAACCTCATCAAGTAGAGTTGATAATATTCCACCATGTATAACATTGTCCCATCCCTGAAATTTCTCAGGAAATTTGTAATAGCTGTAAGTATTATTCTTATCACTTTTAAAAGTTAACTGCAGTCCCTCTTCATTTTCTTTACCGCATACAAAACAATTATTACTCATAATACAACTCCAAATTCAGTTTTTTTTAAAAATTTCTTTTTTATTTTTTTTGATAGATTTATACAATTTTCTTAAAGCTTTACCTCTGTGACTAATTTTATTTTTTTCATCGGGTGACAATTCAGCAGTAGTTCTGTTAAAATTTTCTGGTTGAAAAATTGGATCATATCCAAAACCATTATTTCCACGGGGTTTTTTTGCTATTTTACCTTCACAAATACCTCTGGAAACCCAATATTTTCCATCAGGTCTACTTATTACAATAACAGCAACAAACCTGGCTCTTCGATCATGTTTATTCTTCAATTTTGATAAAAGCTTCACATTATTTTTTTCATCATCCTGATCTTTTCCCGCATAACGTGCAGAATACACACCGGGTTCACCATTTAATGAATATACTTCTATTCCTGAATCATCAGACATAGATACTATGTTAAATTTTTTAGCTATCACATGAGCTTTTTTATAAGCATTACCCAAAAAAGAATCCTTATCTTCCTCAACATCAGGAAGGTTTGATTTAGTAATAAAATCTATATCATCAAAATGTAAAATTTTCTTTATTTCTTTTATTTTATTTTTATTGTTAGATGCTATTAATATTTTATTTTTGTTCATTTTCAAATATTACCTGTCTCTGTAAATTTATAATTTCTTTAATCCCTTTTTCTGCTAATTCAAGCATCTCATCAAGCTGTTTTTTACTAAATGGACTTCCCTCAGCTGTACCCTGTATTTCTATCAATTCACTTTCTCCTGTCATAACAACATTTAAATCAACTTCAGCTGATGAATCTTCACCATAGCAAAGATCAAGCATTGGTTTACCATCAACTATCCCAACACTTACTGCAGCTAAAAATTTATCAACTGGAAAGGAATCAATTTTATTTTCTTTTTTCAGTTTAGTTAAAGCAATATAAGCTGCAACGAATGAAGATGTAATAGAAGCAACTCTGGTGCCTCCATCAGCCTGCAAAACATCACAATCAATCCACAGGGTCCTTTCTCCAATTTCTTTCCTGTCAATTACTCCTCTCAAGCTTCTTCCGATTAATCTCTGTATCTCCATGGTTCTTCCGCTTAATTTACCTTTTCGGCTTTCTCTGATATTTCTATCCTGAGTAGCTCTTGGAAGCATTGAATATTCTGCAGTAATCCATCCCTCATTTCTTCCTCTTAAAAAATGAGGAACACTATCTTCAACAGAAACATTTGTTAAAACTTTGGTCCCGCCCCACTCTATTAAAACCGAACCTTCCGGATATTTTATAAAATTAGTTTTAAAATTGATTTTTCTTAACTCATTAACAGTTCTTTTATCTTCTCTCAATTTTGCTCCTTTCAGTCAATTGTTTCAATGGCAATATTTTCATTTGTATAGATACATATATCAGAAGCAATATTCATAGCTTTTTCTACAATTATTTTTGCATCATAATCAGTATTTTCTTTTAAAGCTCTTGCTGCTGAAAGTGCAAAATTTCCTCCAGATCCAATTGCAAGAATTCCATTTTCATCTTCAATTACTTCTCCTCCACCGGATAAAATAAAAGATTCCTCCTTATTTGTAACTATCATCATAGCTTCTAGTTTTCTTAAAAACTTATCAGATCTCCAATCCTTTGCCAGCTCAACAGCAGATCTCCTTAAATTATTCTGGTATTTATTTAATTTATTTTCGAATCTCTCCATAAGTGCAAATGAATCTGCTACACTTCCTGCAAACCCCACAACTATATCTCCATGAATTCTTCTGATTTTTTTTGCTGTTGCTTTAACCATTGCATTTCCAAGTGTTACCTGTCCATCTCCTCCGACCGCTACTTTTCCTTCTTTTCTTACCATTAATATTGTTGTACCTTTAAATTTTTCCATTTAAACCTCCTAAATTATCCTCTTGGATGAAATTTTTTATAATATTCTTTCATTTTTTCCATACTTATATGTGTATAAATCTGAGTTGTTGAAATTGAACTGTGTCCTAATAACTCCTGAACCAGCCTTAAATCTGCTCCTCTTTCAAGCAGGTGAGTTGCAAAAGAATGTCTTATTGTATGTGGGGTAATATTTTTATCAAGTGCCATTTTCTTTATTAATTTTTTTAAAATTCTCCTTATATCCCTTTGAGATAGTGGATTTCCATTTTTAGAAAGAAAAATTCTTTCGTTCTCATATTTTCTTCTTTTTAAGTATTTATTTAATTTTTTTAGAGCAATATCTGTAATTGGAACAGACCTTTCTTTATTTCCTTTGCCTTTAACTTTTAAATATTTATTTCCAAAATTAATATCATTTTTTTTTAAATTTACAAGTTCTTCAACTCTTAATCCTGTAGCATATAAAAGTTCAAGAATTGTTTTGTTTCTCAAATCCAACAAATTTTCTTCACCAATGGAGTTTATTAAATCATTAATTTCATTTATTGTGAGAAAATCCGGTAATTTTTTATTATTTTTTGCAGATAAGATTTCTTCCATTGGATTTTCATCCAATAATTCTTCCCTTCTTAAAAATTTGAAATAGGTTCTTAAAACTGAAATTTTTCTATTGATAGTTGTCCTTTTCCTGTCTATATCATATAAATATTCGATAAAAAGTCTGATATCTCTATTTTTTAAATCTTTTAAATTTTTTTCAGAATAATCAAAAAATTCTTTTAAATCATTTTTATATGATTTGATAGTATTATTTGAATAGTTTCTTTCTACTTCAAGATATTGTACAAATTGATTCAAATATTTATTTTTCTCTTTCATAATCACACTTTTTATCCAAACAAACTATTTTTTTTCCCTTTTCATAAAGTAATTTCCCGCATTTTGGACATTTTTCATCTATTGGTTTATACCAGCTAACAAATTTGCATTCTGGATAATTAGTACACCCATAAAATGTCCGTCCTTTCTTGGATTTTCTCAATATTACATCGCCATCCTCACATTCAGGGCATTTAACACCAATTTTTTCATTATAACTTTCAGTATATTTACATTCCGGATAATTAGAACATGCAAGAAATTTACCATATCTTCCACGTTTGATATTTAAGTTAGCACCACATTTAGGACATTTTTTATCAGTTGTCTGATTATCTTCAAGTATATTAATTTTACCATTTTTTATTTCAAAATCTTTTGTATTTTTACACTCTGGATATCCTGTACAGGCAAGAAAACGACCATTTCTACCCCATTTTATTTTCATAGGTTTTCCACATTTATCACACTTTATATCTGTAATTTCTTCAACATCTTTTTTCATTTCAGGTATTTTATTTTCAGCATTATCCAGCCATTTTTTTAGGTTTACAAAAAATTCTTCTAAAACCTTTTTGTAATCTTCTTCTCCTTCTTCAATTTTATCCAGTTCTGTTTCCATTTCACTGGTGAATTTATATTCCATGATTTTAGGAAAAAGTTTTTTAAGATACTTACTAATAATCATTCCAAGTTCCGTAGCCTTTAACTTTTTACCAAATCTTTTAGCGTACTGCCTTCTTACCAGTACCGCAATAATTTGTGCATATGTAGATGGTCTTCCAATACCAAGTTTTTCCAATTTTTTTACAAGAGAAGCATCTGTATATCTTGGAGGATGTTTTGTTTCTTTCTCTTCAACTTCTATTTTTTCATATTCAAATTTATCTTTTTCATTGTATTCATCAAAATTATAAATATCGTCTTTTTTTCTTGAATATCTATAAACTTTTTCAAATCCATCAAAAGATATTTTTTGAAATTCAGATTTGAAATAGTAATCACCATTTTTCAATATCATTTTATATTTATCATAAACAGCATTAACCATTTGTGATGAAATAAATCTATCCCATATAAGTTTATACAGCTTATATTGATCCTTTGTTAAATATTTTTTTATTTTTTTTGGAACATAGTTAACATTTGTAGGTCGTATTGCTTCATGTGCATCCTGAATTTTTTGTTTAGATTTTTTTGTATAATATTTTGGTTTTTTGGGAAGGTAGGTTTCTCCAAAATTATTCTTTATATACTTTCTTGAACCTGATAATGCATCTTTAGAAATTCTTTGAGAATCTGTTCTCATATAAGTAATCAAGCCTGTGCTGCCTTCTTTTAATTCTATACCTTCATATAATTGCTGTGCTAAAACCATTGTTTTTTTTGCAGAAAATTTAAATATATTATAAGCCCACCTCTGCAGAGTACTTGTTTTAAAAGGTGGTTTGGGATATTTGTTCTTTTTTCTGTGTTGAATACTGTCAATAAAGAAAGGATGTTTCTTTATATAATTTTGAATCTCATTCTTTTTTTCTTCATCCATTAATTTTTTTATTTTTTTATTTT
>CAZUKV010000010.1:0-26066 GCA_964621075.1 uncultured bacterium
TATTCTCATTTTTTATATTTATTAATTTTCCCAAAAGATGTTTCAATAAAAAATTGTAATCAATATTTTCAAATGAATTATTCTCTAATATTTCGTTTATTCTTGAAAGTTTCTTATTTTGTAATAACTTTTCAAGATAATTATTAACTTTCTTTAAAAACAATCTATCAGTAAACTTTTGTTCATTAAACTCAAACAACTCTTCTCTGATAATACCTGATTTGGTAATAATTAAAGCGCACACTTTTTTGTCTGATATGGGAATAATTTTGAGACATCTCAATCTATCATTTTCTACTTCTGGTAGAACTGTCACCCCAATTTTTTTTGATACTTCTGACAGCATTGATGATGTTGCCTGTAATAAATTATCAAGTTTCATTATCTTTTTTTCTAATTGTGATTTGATCCTACTTTTTTCATCTTCTGTAAGAGAATGCAAGAAAATGGAGTTATCCACATAATAACGGTACCCCTTATCAGTAGGTATTCTTCCTGCTGAAACATGTGGTTGTTTTAAATAACCCAGTTCCTCTAACCTGGACATTACATTTCTAATAGTAGCTGAAGATACATTTACATTGTAATTTCTATTTAATCTGCTTGAACTAACAGGATTCCCGCTATGTATATAATCTATAACAGTTGATAACAATATGTTTTTTTCTCTGCTATTAAGCATAAAAAGCTCCTTTTAGCACTCTTACCTCCCGACTGCTAAAAAAATAACACAATTGAATATTATTGTCAAGATTATATTTATATTCTTTTAAAATCATGAAATGAATTTGAAATATTTTTAGATTATTCCTAACGAATTAAAATATTTCTTTAAACCCTTTTTTAGATTAAATTCGGGTACAAATTCTTTTTCTTTAATTTTTTGAATATCAGCTACTGATTTTTTAATGTCACCCTTTCGGGTTTTCTCATATCTTATATTTACTTCTTTACTGGTATGTTCTTCCATTATATGAAGTAAATTATGAAGTGAATGTTCTTTTCCTGTGGCAACATTATAAACTTTCCCATTCATAGTGCGTTTTTCCATCGCTAACATATTCGCAGCTACAACATCTTTAATATATATAAAATCTCTTGTTTGTTCCCCGTCTCCATAAATTTTAACAGCTGGATTTTTTTTCTTAAATTCATTAGTAAAAATAGAAATCACCCCTGAATAAGGAGAACCTGGATCCTGTCTTGGGCCATATACATTAAAATATCTTAAAGAAACTGTATTTAAATTGTACAATTCATTATATAATTTTCCATAATATTCCAGTACTGCTTTTGATACAGCATATGGTGAAATCGGCTTCAATTTCATGCATTCCTTTTTGGGTAATCCGGGGTCATCTCCATAGACTGCAGCTGATGAAGCCATTACAACCTTTTTAACACCATTTTTTCTTGCAGTTTCAAGTATATTTAAGGTCCCATTAATATTAATATCATTATTTTTTAAAGGATTTTTAATAGATTCTACTACCGATACTAATGCAGCTTCATGAAAAATATAATCTACATCTTTCATTAAATCTTCTAATTTTTTTTTGTTTCTTATATCTCCTTTTATAAACTTAACCGAATTATTTAAATGAGCTATATTTTCCTTTTTCCCTGAAGAAAGATTATCATAAATTATAACCTGTTCTCCATTTTTAACCATTTCTTCTGCTATATGAGATCCAATAAAACCACATCCACCAGTAATTAAATACATAAAACCTCCAAATGCTTAATACATAATTCTTGCAATATTCTATTAATTATTTATAATTTATTCATGAAAAAAAGTCAAGGTATTTTTCTTATACTCATTATATTAATAGTAAGCTGTCAAAATAAAAATGTATTTGATTATAAAAATAAATATTATGAGATATTTAACAAAAATTTTAATATTAATGATGATCTCAACAATATTATTAATGAAAAAACTAAGGGATTGTATCCGGGAACACAAGAATTTAATTTTGCAGCTGATTATCTGTCCTATAAGTTTAATCTTTTAGGTCTGAAAGACCCAAAATTTCTAAAAAATTATTTTCAATATTTCTCAATAAAATCAAGAAAAATTGGTAAGGATCCACGTATATGGATTGATAAAAACTATTTAGAATTAGGAAAAGACTATATAATATCAAAAACATCTGGAAAAAGTAATATCAAAAATGCCAAAATAGTTTTTGTTGGTTTTGGTCTGGTCCTACCGGAACAAAATTATAATGACTATACAGCAGTAAACGTGGAAAATAAAATAGTTATTGCATTTAAAAATTTACCCAAGAGAATTTTAATTGACAATCCTGAATATTCAAACATATATTATCGAGCTTATTTAGCTAAAAATTTCGGTGCTAAAGGAATTATTTATATTGATTGTTCAAATAAAAACACCGATCAAATTAAAAACTCTGCCTATATACCTTCTTCATACCAGCTCTCTAATTTTCCACAAATATTTATTCCACATAATAAAATAAATCTTAAAAGGAACGGACGTGAAATTAATTTTCCAATGATAAAAGATGATATTTTAAAATCTAATGAGCCATATTCATTTCATCTTAATAATAGAGTTTCAATGTATTTACCTATGAAAATAGAAAGAGAAAAAACGATGAATATAATTGGATATTTACCTGCATCTGAAAAATACAAGCAAACCAAAAAAAATATTATTTTTGCAACACAGCTTGATGGTATGGGGAAGCAAACGGAACAAATATATCATAAAAACGCCGTTCATAATGTATCAAGTATTATTACACTTTTAAATATTGCTAAAAATATTTCTAATATCCAGCAGTATAAGAGAAAAAATGATATATATTTTGTTATCTTTTCGGGAACCAACCATGGTTTAAAAGGAGGTCAGGTTTTATTATCAACAGAGGAGTTCAATAAAATTAATACAAAATACATGATAAATTTATCCGATATAGGAGCTTCTGATATTTACTTTGAAATTGGAGGAGGTCTAACCTATCCTTCTATTTATGAAAATATTGAAACCACTATGAAACACTTTAAAATAAAATTAAATTTAAATATTTCTTATGCTGGATACGCAGAGGATCAACTTTTTATTAATCGAGGTATTCCTTCTTTGTATATTTATTCAAGTAATTACAAACTCAAAAAAACTCTATCTGATATAAAAAAGAATGTACATAATAAAGGCATTCAAAAAATATCTACATTATTATCTCTTTCTTTTTTTGAAGATATTTTTGATATAGAAAAATAAAGGTATGAAAAAAAGATAATATAATATAATCATCCAAACAAAAAATTCTTCACACCTGATAATAAAAATTTCTTTCTTAAAATATTCTATATAAGAAACAAACAAAAATATTAATTTTTCTACAATCCTAACAAATAACCTTGTAAAATAATGCGGTAAAGGGAAGATAAGAATAACTCCAATAATAATAATAGGATATAAAAAAAACACCCCAAAAACATTCAATATAGGACTCATAATGTTAATATGATTAAAATAATATAAAATTATAGGTAGTAAAAAAAGCTGTACATTTAAAGAAATTACAAAAATTTTTATTAATTTATGATTAATCACGCTCAGGTTTTCTAAAATAAGAAGAATAGAAAGGGTAGCTATAACACTGAGCCAAAATCCTAAATTGTTAAAATATGTTTTATTTAAAACCAGTAAAAATATTGTGGTGAATGCCCAAATATTCAAAGGATAGGACTTTTTATTTAATATTTTAGCAATTAAATAAACACTTATCATTATAAAAGCTCTAAAAGCAGATACATAAAAATTAATCATAATTAAATAGATAAAAAGAAATACTATAATAAAAATATTTTTCATTTCTTTCTTAAAATATTTAAATATTACAGATAATATTGAAGCCAATATTCCAAAATGTAAACCACTAATAGCTATGAAATGATAACTCCCTGTTAAACTAAATATTTTTTTATAATCTCTTGATAAATATGTTCGATCTCCTAATATTATTGATTTTAAAAAATTAAAATATTTTATATTTTTAAAAAATCCCATTTTATTTAAAAAATATTTATCAAAAACCTCATATTTTGGATTAAATCCATCAATTAATGAAAAATATATAAAAAACAATATGATTAAAAATATAAATTGAAAAACAATTTTCTGCCAGTATTTAAATTTTAAACTACTCAATGTAAAAATAGCAATTAAAAGAATAATAAAGTAAAAGAAATATCTAAAATCAAATGTATAATACCTTTCTAAAAATAAAGATATTATTACAGTAAATAAAATAAAAATAGAAGGATGACAATATCTCTTCAAAAATGGAACTATTTTGCAATTAAATAGTAATTGTCTTCCAAAACACCTTTTCTCATTATAACAAAATATTTCATATTATCTAATATAAATATATTAGTTAGATAATCATATTCTAATTCTTTGAAATATTTTTTTTCAGAAATAAATATTTCACCATTTATAATATCAATAATTCTGCTTTTATATTTTTTTTCATTTAATATAATTTTTTTGACAAAATCATATACTAGTAGTTTTTCTTCCAACACAAAATATATTTTATTGTTTTTTATTTTAATAAAATCTGAATAAATATAATTTTTATTTATCATAAATTCACTTATAATATTTTTTTTAGATAAATCAAAAAGAACAAAATGGCCGTATTTATTCAAATAAAGCAAATAATTATTATTAAAAAAATAATTATTACTGTTGAATGAAAATTTCTTTACAAATCTGTTTTTATCAAATTTATATATGTTTTTTTTAAAAATATAATATAAACTATTATCTAAAATATAAAATTTTTCTCTCCAGAGTGGGAAATCAGAAAAACTGTATGGATTCTCAATAGCTGTATTTAAGTTTTTATCCATTAAAATGTATGAACCATCTGTCAAAAATAGATACAATTTATCCTTAATATAAACTTTTTCAACTAAATATTCTAATTCATGATTTTCAACTATTTCAACATTTTTATCCAAGCTTATTTTAAAAACTTCTGTATGTTTATAAGAATCAAACAAAAAAATATAATCATCTAAAATGTAAAAATTTGTATTGTATTTACCTTTATACACAAATACTTTTTTGTATTCATTTATGATATCATAGACCATTAAATTATTATCTTTTGAAAGCAAACATAGATATCGATCTTTTTTTTCGATTTTTTTTACTCCTAATCCTTTAATTTTTATTATATATTTATTTAGTGTATATATTTGAAAACACAATAAAAAGATAATTAATATTAAAATAAATCTTTTTCTCAAAAATTCCACCCCATGGTAAATTCATGACTCGTACTATCATCAAGTTCTTCAAAATTAGTTTTTCTTGCAATATCATAGCGTAAAGCTAATGCATTAAATCCCATCTGAAAACTAATCCCTAAACTTCCTTTTAAATTATTATTTTTATTATCGTGCCAGCAATTTCCAGCATCAAAAAACAATGAACTGTAAATACTTGGAAAACGTATTTTCCCATCAGCAATTCCAATTTTTATATCTTTAATCAATAAAAATCTATATTCAGCATTTAATAATAATAATTTAGTACCATTGAAGGAATAGTAATCATAACCTCTCATCGATAAAGACCCACCCATTGTTAAACGTTTAGTGTAATCTTTTTTCCCAAAAGATTCTGCATAATTTCCTCGGAATGCAAATGAAGAATTTTTAAACACTCTAAAATATCTTCTATAGTCAAGACTATAATAATTTGAAACATTATCAATTTTATCATCAATATTAAAGTTTGTATTTAATTTAATATTATATCTCCATCCATCAATAGGACCTACATTATTCCACAAAGTATTATCAAAAACATACTCCATGGTAAATCCTGCGTACCATATTTTTTTCCATTCTTTATAGTAAAAATATTCTCTTTCTTCAAAATTAATATTTATTCCAGCTGACAATCTTCTAAATTTTGAAAAAGGAAAAACAAAACCAGCTTCTCCCCCTGCAATCCTTTCATTATAATCTTCATCATATACAATTAACCTGTAATAATTCATTGGCAAATAAAAATGATATATAGATAAGTAATAGTTTAACCTATTTTTCCGACTAATAAAATTAAGATAGTAATTGCTGTCCCTGATTATTGATTTAAAACTACCTTCCACTCTTGATATACCAAATGATGTATAAAGTTCATAATTGTTGAGCATATCAGCAAAAAGTAATGAAATATCTCCTGAATATCCAATTTTAGGATCACTTGAAATATTTGCTCTTGTAAAATCCAGAGTTAATTTAGGATCATAGCTTCTGGATTTCACCTGTAATCTATTCAAACTAATTTTTTCATACTCAAATTCCGGATTATTAATATACTCGATATCTTCATCTAAAATATCATTATCTTTTTTAATCAACTTACATATTTTTTTATTATCAATAAAAGTTGAAAAATATATATTATTACTGGATAACCACATATCGTTTATATACACAGGAAACTCGGTTATTTTAGATAAATATCCTTTTTTTGATATGTTATAAATATTTATTGCACCATTTCGATCTGATAGGAAATAAATATCTCCAGATTGTTCATCAAAAATCGGTTTATAATCATTAAATTTACCATAACTTATCTGGTATATTTTATTTGAATTTAAGTTTAAAAAAAATAATTTTTTATACCCATATTTACCTATTTCCATGTTAAAAATAATATTATTATTAAAGATATCTAAACTGGAAATCATCTTGTTATTTTGATATATTTCTTGAACAGAGTCATTTGAATTATTAATCTTCATGATTTTATTATAACCATCACTTGATAAACCCGTGAAATATATATTATCATTTTTAACTGTAATAGAATTAATTAATTCAATATTTTTAATATTATTAAATTGTTTTTCTACTTTATTATTATTTAGATTTATAACTATTATAGAATCTCTATTTTTATATTTTATTGCAATGTATAATTTTTTATGTAAATAATATACAGGCATTTTTTTTATTGAGAGATATTCATAATTTTCTTTATTGCCAATTCTTAGTATTCTTTTTTTCCTTTTTCCCTCTTTCTTGTAAATATCAATATATCCCCATTTATCTGTAATAAATACTGATTTATTTTCACCTGTTTTATAATATTTAAGAGCATCTTTTTTTACTATTTTTGTATAATCATGATAATTTTTATAATTATTAGATGAAAATAAAAACTGATTTTTTAACCATAACTCAAAACCATAAACAATTTTATTATATTCTTTTCCAGTAATATATTCAAGATTATCTACAAAATCACTTTTTATCTTCAAACTATTCATATATTTTGTGATTATTCCATGACCGTAATTTTTTACAAGATAATCAATAAAAAATTGTCCTTCTTTATACATTAGAAAAGTTCCATAAATTAAATTTATATTTTTTAAAGGAACATATAAATCATTTTTAAGCACATGTGAAAGAAAAACTTTGTCAGATTGGGTTATCCCTACAGATAAATACTCAGCAAGTCCTTCATGAAACCAAAGTGGAATATTCAGTGATTCAAATTTATAACTATAATAATTCAATTCATTCTTTTTTATCATAACAAATTCATGAACAAGCTCATGACGAAGAACATGTTCAAAATCATAAAATGAACCATTAAAAGGAACTACTACTCTTCCCTTGCTATATTCTGTAAACCCTCCCACACCTTCTGGAATTATATAAGGTATTATATTAGTTTCACGAAATTTATAAACATTATGATAAAAAATTATAGGAATTTTATTACTAATTTTTACATCAAAAATTTTTGAATATTCAAGAATTGTAGTTCTTATAATTGGAATTGCTTTTTGGGCTAAACCATCTTCCTTTTCATAATAATATAATCTGAAACTGTCATCTTCATAAATTTTCCACTCATAATTGTAATAGTTTACTTTATTCTTACCAAAAACCCCAAAGATAGAAACAACTAAAAAAGCAAATAAAATATATAATAATATATGTTTAGTCATTTACTTCTTTTATTCTATAGGTGTCGATATCGGATTACCATTTTTGTCAGATGGTACGACTAAATCACCTCTTATATAACCTGTTTTATTCCTCATGCCAGGTACTTCTACTTCATACCATGTGTATCCACTTACTTCAATAGATTCTTCTCTGGATAGTTCTAAAACTTCACCTACAGTAATTGGAATACCAACGCTTTTAGAATCCATTCTGGGATTATTACGAAGATTAACAACAGGTTCTCCGCTGGTTGAATATTCAACCTCTTCATTACCTATTTCTGCCTGTACCATTACATAATTTTTATGAGTAAAGAAATTTGAATAAAGGAAATATCCTAAAGCTATTAGAAAAATAGCAACAATCAAAGTTGTCAATATATTTTTTCTTTTACTTTTTTCTCTTTTTAGAAATGTCTGGTGAATTTGTTTTCTTCTTTTAACATTAACATTTCTTCCATTTGATTTTTTCCTCGCTTTTAACATTTTTTCAACATCTTCTATTCTTGTATTCCATCCCATATCTTCAAATTCAGATTTATAGCTTTCAGCTTCATGCAGGTTTTTAACACGTAATTTAACAACCGGTTGGGTAACAATTCCTTCAGCTATATCTCTTGTCATATTAGGATACATAGAAATCAACTTTTCTAATAGTCTTTCCCTTACAACCCAGTTTTTCTTATCAACTCCAGATAAAATCAAAAATTTTGGTTTTTCTTCTTCAGGAACTTCCTCTTTTTTTATTTGCTCTTTCTTCACTTTTTTTTCAGATTTCTCTTGTGTTTTTTTCTTCTTTTTTGAAGATTCTACAGATTCTTTTATTATTTTATATTCACATCCAAGAGCCTGTAAAACTTTACCTAATTGTCGACCATCGCTTTTACTTTTTACCGGAATTTTAGCAGTACCTGATTTACAGTAAGATTCAGCATCCTCATCAGTAATATCAGGTCTCATTGCCGTTATCATTGTTGTAAATCTCTTCTTCCAGGCTTCATCATCATCTTTTAAATTTTTCAACTGTAAATAAAAATCTTTTTTATGTTTCTTTTCTTTTTTTTCTACAACTTCCTGCTTTTCTTCAACTTTTTCTCCGATTTTTTTCCTGGATACATTTTCTTTTTTTTCATGATCAATCACTTCAACAGAACAATCCAGTTCCTTCAATTCAGATATGAAATTATCCAGTTTTTGATCGGGTATATCTATTACAAAAGTTTTATTATTCATCAATGTTTCAAGTTCTTCTTCATCTATTGAGGGATTAACTTCTTTGACATTATTAAAAACAAATCTATATTTAAATTTATTATTATTATCATATGTTACTTTTACTTTTGTTGTATCGTGTTTAATTTTTTTCTTATCTTCAACTTCTTCTGCTTCCTCTTTTTTTATTTCTTGTTCCTCTTCTGCTGGTTTTCTTTCAGTTTCTTTTGCTGCTAATGTACTGCCGCATACCATGCAAAATTTTGCTCCACTTAAATTTTCAGCTCCACACTCCGGACATATATTTTTTTCCTGTTCAGTTTTAGGTTCTTCTTTTTCTTCAAGATTTGAACCGCAATTTAAACAAAATTTGGCTTCTTTAGGATTTTTTGACCCGCATTCAGGACAAACCTGGAATTTTTCTTCTCTCTCCTCTTCTTCCATTTCTTCTTCCATCTGTATTTCAGGTTCCTGTAAATCTTCTTCCATTATTTCCTGTTCATTAACTGAATTTATCATTTCCTCGTCATACTCTGAGATATCTTCTGTTTCATATTCTTCTTCAATATCAGATCCAACTGGTTCTTCTTCTACATATAAATCTTCATCCTCTTCTTGAATATTCAGTTCCTCCATCTCTTCGATATATTCAGATTCTTCAATCTCAGTTTCCTCTTCAATTACATCTGATTCAGGTACTATTTCCTCAATTTCCTCCCGATGTCCAAAATCAATTTCACTTTGATCCTGATAATTACTTTCTTCAAAAGATTGTTCTACATTTGAGATTACTGATTCTTCCTCCGAACTTTCAATTTCAGGTTCAGATATAGATGGTTCTGTTTCATCAGTCTCTTCTTCATATATCTCATCTTTTTCTGCTTTATGTTCAAACAAGTTTTCTGTTATGCTTTGTTCAATTTCTTCATCTCTTTCCATGAAATCCTGCTCGACTGCTGTTTCGACAGGTTCTGTATCAGTTTCTTTCTCAACCTGTTCTTCATCACAAAATGGACATACTGTGGCCTCCTTGGGAATATTTTTTCCACAGGAAACACATTCAGTCATTTCTAATTCATATCCACAAAATTCACAAACATTACCTTCTTCTAAGTTAATATCAGCTCCACATTGAGGACACATATAAAAGGTCATACAATCCACCTCTCTCTATACAATAATATTAATACTTTCTTTTAAAAGTTATATAAACAATTAGCGCAAAAATCAACAAAAAAACAACGGCAAGTGGGATCACATAATACAAATTTAAATTATCATTTAAAGACCAGGATGTATCAATAATTATATTTGCACCAAGAATAAATATGCCTAAATATATAAATGCTGTCTTAAAATCTTTATTTTCAAAAAATCCAATATTTTTTTTATAAAAAACATAAAATACTATAAAATAAAGAATTGCATAGAAAATAAACTTAATTCCCATATATTTAATATACTATATATATTATATAAGTCAATAAGATATTAGTTCAATTTACTTTTCAAAGACTCCAATTTAATTAATTTTTTTTCGACTTTTTCATTTAATTTTTCTTTTTCTTTGAAATAATCATGTAATTTATCAGGATTTTCTCCCTCTTTTTTCATCTTTTCCTCAATAGATTCAATTTCACGATATATATTTTTTATTTCATTTTCAATTTTTTTTGCTTTTCTAAGTAAAATCTTCCTTTTATTTCGTTTCTTTTTTTCTTTTTCATAGGAACTATTTTTTTCATTTTTTATTTTTTCTTCCTGAGAAATATTATTTCTTGAAATCATATATTCATTCAATTTTTGATTAATATCATATTTATATTCAATTATTTTGTTATCATTAATTATCCATAACTTATTAACAATGTTTTTTAAAAAAATAATATCATGTGAAACAATTATTAAAGATCCATTATAATTCTTTAAACCATTTTCTAATATCTCCAGAAATTTTAAATCAAGATGGTTTGTAGGTTCATCAAGAAGTAAGAAATTTGGAGAATCTTCAATTAAAGTTAAAAATCTCAGTCTTGCCCTTTCTCCACCACTTAAATTATTTATCAATTTTAAAGCACTATCCTGAGAAAAATTAAAATATCCCAGTATTTCACGGGCTTCAGGTTCATCCATATAATATTTATAATTTAAATAATCCATGAGGGGGATATTCTCTTTTTCAAATTTTAAATTTTGTTGAAAAAACCCCTGTTCAACCTTATATCCAAGATCTATATTATCTGATTCTTCAAAAATATTCCTCAGTAAGGTTGTTTTCCCGGAACCATTTTTTCCGATTAATGCAATCTTATCATTTCTATATGCAGTTAATTCTGAAATCTCTAACAAACCATTAATATTGAAATTATCTATATTTAAAATTTCTTTGCCGGGTCGTTCAAAATTATTAAAATTTAGATTTATATTATATTCAAAGAGATCAGGTTTATCTATAACATCTATCCTTTTTATCATCTTTTCACGGCTTTTTGCCATTGTAGATCGATTTCCTTCTTTATATTTTCTTACATAACTTTTCAGTTTTTCTAATTTTTTCTGCTGTTTTTCATATTCTTTTTTCTTTGTTTTAAAATCCATGGCCCTCTGTTTTTTATAGTTTTTATAATTACCTCTATAATATTTAATATTATCTTCTGAAAGATCAAGTATCCCATCAACCACATTGTTTAAAACGTACCTATCATGTGTAATTATCACAAGAGCTCCTTGATATCCTTTTAAATAATTTACCAGCCATATTGAAGAAAAAAGGTCCAGGTGATTTGTAGGTTCATCCAAAAGGAGAATATCATTTTTATTTAGTAAAATTTGAGCAAGTCCTACCCGCATTTTTTCGCCACCGCTTAAATATTTAAATTTTCTATTTTTTATTTCATATAAATTCAATCCAGTTAATATTTTTTTTATTTTAGTCTCATACTCATATCCGCCTTTTCTTTCATACTCCTCAATTAGTTTTTGATATTTATCCTCATTATCTTTAATATTTTGGGAAATTTTTATAATTTCTTTATGTATTTTTTTTAAATGAGTGAAATTATTTTCCATAATTTGAATTATTGTTTTTTGACCTTCATAAACAATTTTTTGAGGTAAATATCCTATTTTGGCATCTCTGGCAACATGAACAGATCCTCTATCAGGTTTTAATTTACCAAGGATAATTTTAAATAAAGTAGTTTTTCCTATACCATTTCGTCCAATTAAAGCAACTTTTTGGTTCTTAGAAATTGAAAAAGATAATTTCTCAAATACCTTTTTAGATCCATAAAATTTTGAAAGATTACTTGTTGTTAATAATGCCATTTATAATATACCCATTATATTTATAATATTTAATAATTTTTAAACCTTTTTTTGCTTCTTCTTTAGAAGTAAAGGGTCCAATTAGGACTTTATAAAACTTAGATTTATATATAAAAACCATTTTGAACTTCTTTGATAGCTTATTTTTCAGATTAATAGCCCTTCTTTTATTTGAAAATGAAGCAATTTGTATATAATACCTTTTTTTATTTAATTTTGGTTTAACATTTTTCTTATACTTATTATCTCCTAATTTCAGAATGGTTAATCTAACATTAGCAGTTCCTTTATTAACAAACCCAATTTTTTTTGCTGCTCCATAAGATAAATCAATTATCCTATTTTTAACAAAAGGTCCCCTATCATTAATTCTCACTTTTATTGTTTTATTATTATCAAGATTTTCAACTCTTACATAAGTTCCAAATGGTAATGTTTTATGAGCAGCACTAATACCATACATGTCAAATATTTCACCATTTGCTGTTTTATTACCATGAAACTTGGGACCATACCATGAAGCTTTACCACTTAACTGATGAGCATGTATATTTACTGAAAAAATAATTAAGATAATTGACAAAAAAAAATACTTTATCATAATTTATCAAATATTTTTCTTATTTTTTTTAGATTATCTCCATATTTATGTAAAGCAAAAATTAAAAGAATTCTTGCCTTAATACCTCTGAGATTAGATGCAAAAATTGCACCGATTTCTTCCAGTTTTTTTCCACCACCTTTATATGCATAATCACCAAGAACTCTACCCATATAACATCTTGATGATATCACCACGGCAATCCCCTTATCTATAGCTTTTTTTACAGTAGGTTGAATCCATTCAGGAAGATTTCCTCTACCAAAAGCCTCAATAACAATACCATCATATCCATTATTTATAAGATGTTCAATTACATCATTCTTAATTCCAGCATAAGCTTTTATGAGTGCCACATTTTCATTAATTCCTTTAAAACTTTCTTTAATTCTATTAGAAGGTTTATTATAAAAAGAAACCCGATCATTATCTATTATTCCCAGTGCCCCAAAAAGAGGTGCTCTAAAGGTTGATACATTAGATGTATAAGTTTTTGTAACATCTCTTGCAGCATAAATTTCATCATTCAAAACAACAGAAACTCCAATATCCTCAGAATAATTTGGTGAAACTGCAGTTTTTAATGAAGCCCAGATGTTTCTTATTCCATCATTTCCAATATCATTTAAACTTCTCATTGCTGCTGTAATAATAACAGGTTTTTTATTATTCAAATATAAATCTAAAAAGTATGCTGTTTCTTCAAGTGTATCAGTTCCGTGAGTAATTATAATACCATCATACTTTTTTAATTTCTTTTTAATAATATTTCCTAATTTCAACATTTTTTCTACTGTCATATATGGACTTGGAATATTTGAATAATCATATACATCAATATTAGATAAATTTTCAATTTTTGGAAGATACTGTACCAAATCGTTTACATGTACCGAGGGAACAGCACCTTTCTTTTTTTTATCAACTTTCATTGTAATTGTTCCACCAGTACCAATAATTAACAAATTTTTCAAAGTTTCCCCTTTTTTTATTTCATTTCTCTTACAAATTTATCAAGATTTTCATTATTTCCAACTATAATAAGAATATCATCTTCCATTATTTTATATTTATATGTAGGGATAACCGTATTTTCTGCTCCATTTTCTTGTGTTTTTACAGCAACAACATTTATCGAATATTTATTTCTCAAATCGAGTTCTTCAAGAGTAGAACCCACTATCTTTTCAGGTGGTTTCATATGTACTATTGAATCATTTTCAGCCAATGGAATAGCTTCTTCAACACTTTTTCTTAAAAGAGTATTTGCTACCTTTTCACCAATTTCTATTTCTGGAACAACAACTACATCGGCTCCTACACGTTTCAATATTTTTTGTTCTATAATATTTGAAGCCCTTGCAATAACTTTTTTGACTCCTTTTTGTTTTAAAAGAACGGATATTAATAGTGTTGTTTCAAAGTCTTCTCCAATAGTCACAATAGCAGCTTCAAAATCATGCAGATCAAACTTATCATAAACTTCTTCGTTGGTTGCATCAAGAATTAACGCAGTATGTACTTTATCTTTTATTTTATTAATCTTTTGCTCATCAAAATCAAAAACCATAACCTCTACATTTGTTTGGAGAAAAGTTTCGAGAACACTCTGACCAAATCTACCCAAACCAATTATTAAGAATTTCTCATTTGCCATAATATCTCCTTTATCCAACCATTATACTACTTTCTTTTGGATACTGAACATTAACTTTCTTCTCCTGGGTGCTCAATGCTAATGCAAGAGTAATAGGTCCTAATCTTCCTACAAACATTGTAACTGTTATTGCAACTTTTCCCACAGTTGATAGAGAAGAGGTAATCCCTGTAGATAATCCCACAGTTCCAAAAGCAGAAATTAATTCAAATAATGTGTCCTGTATAGAAAAATTTTCGGTAATTAATAATACTAAAAAAATTGCAAATACAAACATAATCGAAATAAATACAAGAGAAATGACCCTGTATATAAGACTTTTTGATATTCTCCTATTAAAAAGTTCTACATCTCTTTTACCCTTTATTGTACTCCATATTGTAGCAATTAACAATCCAAAGGTTGTTGTTTTTATACCCCCACCTGTAGATCCAGGTGAAGCGCCAACAAACATTAAAAATATCATCATAAATAAAACTGGCATTGTCAAATTACCTGTACTGATAGTATTAAAACCGGCTGTCCGTGTTGTCACTGATTGAAAAAATGAAGCCAATATTTTTTCTTTTACGGGTAAATTCATCAACAAATTATTACTTTCTAATATATAAATAAAAATTGTTCCAAGAAAAATCAATACAACAGTTACTGTTAGAACCAATTTCGCCTGAATACTCAATAATTTAACCTCATTTCCAAAAGAATTAAATAATTCCAGCAAAACTAAAAAACCTAACCCTCCAACAATAATTAAACCAGCAACAGTTAAATTAATTCCAATATCACCACTAAATCGTTCTAAACTGGTTGTAAAAGTTGAAAATCCTGCATTACAAAATGCAGAAACAGATTGAAATATAGAATGAAATATTGTCAACGCAGTATCTTTAAAATAATTTTTAAATCT
The DNA here is from genome assembly GCA_964621075.1 of uncultured bacterium. Taxonomy (GTDB): domain Bacteria; phylum Macinerneyibacteriota; class Macinerneyibacteria; order Macinerneyibacteriales; family Macinerneyibacteriaceae; genus CAZUKV01. The sequence goes on from CAZUKV010000010.1 coordinate 15,735, forward strand.
AAAATAAAGAGATACAGCTCCAATAAATTCAAATGAAAATGTAATAATTAATATTTTACTAATAATTTTTTGAACATCACCAATACTATCATAATTAAGCACATGACTCATCATGAATTTTTCCCTAATTGTCATTTTTCTAAAGAAAAATATTGAGAAAAAAGATGTAAAGGTCATTAATCCCAATCCTCCAATTTGTAATAGTACCAGTATGATTATCTGTCCAAATCTGGTAAAATATGTTGCAGTATCAACAACAATTAATCCCGTTACACATACTGCTGAAGTAGATGTAAATAAACTATCAACAAAAGAAATTCCATCCGAAGATACAGTAGCTCTCGGCATCATTAAAAGAAAAGTTCCAATCATTATTATAACAATAAAAGATAGAATAAATATTTCCCCGGATTTTAATTTTGTTTTTGGAATAATTACATTACTCAATTTTGAAAATTTATAAAAAAATATGTATAAAATATATAATTTCGTGATAATCACATAAAATAAATAATTATGCTGTTCTTCAAAAAAAATATTAAAAAAATTCGTTTTTAATAAAATATACTGAAATAACATCAAAAATGTTATAATGTATGGTATCTTTTTACCTAAAAACTCTTTTTTGATGTTATCTGAAAAATGGAAATTTAAAGCAATTTCAATTATATAGAAAAACAAAACAAAATAACTTGCATAAATAATCGAATTAGAGATTTTTACATTAAGATAAAAACCATAATCTATTAGATATAATATTAATAACAAAAAAGACGCAATAAATAAAAATATATCAAAATATCTTTCAAATTTATTATTATCCATACACAAAAATTATATACATTCGAAAATTATTGTCAAGCCTGATATAATATTTAGAATTTAAACACTAATAAAATTCTTTATAATTTATTATATAACTTTATTAAGATATAGAAGACTGATTAAAGCCTCTTTTTTGATATATAACCCAGAAACAGGATTTGTGCCTGTTTCTGGATTTTTTTAATTTATCTCTGAAGTATATAATCGGTAATTATATCAATATCAAATATATTTAAGATTATTCCAATAAATAGCAGGATAATTAATAATGCTTTTAGATAATCCTGAGCTTTTGTAGTTCCAACTATTAATGGATCTCTGCTTAAATATCCTGAAGCTGCAAACAACTCTTCTCCGATAAGAGTATAATCACAGGCAGCTATGAAAAATGGAATTTGAGAAACTGAATCTGTACCGGCAATCTGTATAGCACCTACATCATTTGCTGTTTCTGCAAAAATAAGTGATTCAGCATAAAATTTACCGAGTAAAAATACTGCTCCAGGTTTTTCTCTTTTAAATAACCCACTTACAGAACCTGCAAATGCAAACTGCTGTCTTGTAAGAAAGAAAACATCATTACTATCAAAAAGGTCGGGTCTTCCTTCAGCCATATAGGCTTCCTGAACAACATCCTGAGCAATACTCATAACAACAGGGTCTCTATTTGGAACTTTCAAAGGAGTTGAAAACTTTGCCACTTTTCTTGTTATCGGTGCAAGAATATTTAAACTTGCAAGTGTTGCTATCTGAGAAGTTGTACCGATTCCTGGTACATAATAAATTGGTTTACCCATTTCTGTTGCTCTACCTACTGCACTATCAACTGCATCAAGTCCGGGAATTTTTCTTATAAAAAATTTGGTTCCAGTTCTTGCTTTTTTTATAAAAATATAAACAAGAATTAAAAATATCACAACTCCCAAAAATGCAGACAATTTATTTATATTAAACCAAGAATAATTTGTTTTCATTGTTTTAGAAACAAATTGATTTAATTTCTCCCCTTTTTTGTTTGATGAATAAGCTTTTATGAGTGCTGTTCTTGATTTCGGCCAGGGGCTGTAAGTACTATCTTCAAGAGTTGAAGAAAATCTTAAACTTTTACCCTTATTTTCTATTTTAAAAGAACTAACAAGCTCTTCAGAATCTGCTTTTTTATTATACACCTCAAGTAAATAATATTTAACTTCATCGGGTTTATTTAATGGTTTGAATTCTACATAAACATGAGTTCCTTCATCCTGAGGTTTATCAATTATTTTTACCCGGGCTTTTGGATCAAATTCATCAAATTCATTATTTTCAGTTTTTTCTGAAAAAATAGGAGATATTAAAATAGTAATAATTATAAAAATAAATATTATTTTCTTCATCTTAGCCTCCTAACGTACTTTTTATTAATTCAGGCCATTCTGAAAAAATAAAGTTCATTCTACCAATAAATAAACTAATACGGGCCATGAATGTATAACCAAAAGCTCCACCAAAACCAAGCATTAATATTACAAGTGCCGGTTTTCTGGATATTTTCACCACAAAATTGTCATTACTGAATGAGAAGAAAAAGTAAATTAATACAAGAAGCACTCCCACAACAATTAATGGTCCATTTATGGCATTAATAAAATTTCCCCAGGTAGGATTATTAAAAAATGCTTCAAATAGTTTTCCATTAAGTAACGGACTTCCAGTTGGATCTTTAATAGTAGCATTTAGCTGCTTGGAAACCATTGTCATCCACACAGGTACTATCCTAAATCCAGCATAGAATCCAACTGTTATTGCTATTGGATATCTACTCAACCAGCTTGTTTTATCGGTGAATCTTGAAATATATAGAAGACCTATTAATCCACCCAAAATAAAATAAATAGCCAGAATATAATTTCCCTGTGATAAGAATCTTTTTACCGGTACCCACAGTTTGGGAACAAGTATTTTATGATAGGAATATGCTATTGAATATCCAACAGAAACACCCATGAATATATGTTCAGCAATTTTGTAAACCATATTATCTTTCCATAAGAATGTATAAATAGCAACAGATAATAATACAGCAATTGTAGGCCAGAATAATATACTAATAGCTTCCATAACTAAACACCTCTTCTTCTTTTAGTTCTATCTTTTTCAGCTTTTCGTTTAAAGAAATACCCAATATTACCAATTATTATTAGTATTATTACATAAATATGTGCTCCAAACTGGGAGGACATTCCACGTCCAGCTTGATGTCTTCTTAACATTGCTGTTCTAATTGCTCCTTCATTAAAGTTTGGGTTAAAATATTCTTTATTAAATTTTTCTCTATTTGCTTCTGTATATAAATTTCTAAGATAAGATTTAACATCTTTTCCTACTATTTCTTTTTCCAGTCTGGTAACTTTCTGTTCGTATTCTGCTGCACCTTTTAATCCTGCAATCATTCCAGTAAACTGTCCGGAATTTGCATAAGGATAAAATTTAGCTGCATTTACAGCTGTTGTTCCAACTGAAACCTCCTGATCATAAAGCGAATTTGCATACCTTAACCAGTATTCCGGCATGGCAGTTCCTGAAATTGAAACTACAAGCCCAAAGTTATCATAGTTATTAAATCTATCCAGAATCTTCAAATCATAAACATCATTTCCATAATAATCTGTATTAAAAACCGGTCTTAAATCAGAACTTGTAGAAACCATGTAAGCTGTTGCTGGATAAGCCAGTCCCATGAAAGCATAATCTTTTCCATAATTAGCTTTATACTCTTTTGCTATTCTATTTAACCTGCTATCTGCAAGTTCAAGATATGGACCGTAAGGCGCCCAGACAACTATCGGTATATCTCTTAAAAAAAGATGCCTAAACACTGAATAAGCTATTGGATCACATTCAGGTGTTGTACTTGGACCATAATCGAAACCAATTAATACACCTTTCTTTTTATCCGGATGATTTATATTATACTCATGAATTTTTTCTATTTTATTATAAACCTGTCCGACAAGTTCTGTTTCATAAGTTTTAATCTGCAAGTTTGCCAAAAATGGTATAATAACAACTAAAAACATCCCCAGATAAACATAGGGTTTTTTAATACTCATTATTTTTACATACCATTTATCTTTTTGTTTATTTTCATTTTTATCAGCCAATGTTATTCACCTCCAAGATAAGATCTTTCAATACCAAGAATAATCTTGATAGCAGTTGCCATTATACCGAGTCCAATTCCAATCATCAAACCTCTCATTGCTGCAACTGTAGGTACAGCCATGATCCATTCAGATAATTCTCCAAAAATCATAAAAGGACCAAATGCAACTCTCCCAAGCATTACTATAAATCCTGATATTAAAAGTAGTGTTGATATCCATTCACTTACTTTAAAAGCTCTGTATGCAGCTGATGTAATGTAAAAAGCAAGCAAAGAGAATATTGTTGCTTGAAGTGGAACATATACATAATTAAATAAATTTTGATAAAAAGATTTAAAAAAACCAGCCTGCTGGGGCATACCAATTAAACCAACCACTGCCATCAATATTAGCGAAGCAAAAGTAACAATACTGAATAATCTCTCTTCAGGTTCTCTTCTTATTTTAGTTGCATGATATTTTGTCAAACTGGCAACTCCAATAATAATCGAAAAACCAAAAATAATAGGCATCCACATGTTTTGTATATCTAAAAATCCTTTAAATGCTGGAACAATCTGAAGTATAAATCCCATTAAGCCATATATAACTGTAAGGGCCAGAGGTAAACGCCTTTTCCAGAAATTCATAAAATCAACTCCTTTCAAAAAATTTCTACGATTTGATAATAACAAAATATCATTAAAACTCAATAGATTATTTAGGAATCAAAAATTTTCATGAAATAAAAAAAGAAAAAAATGGAATTAGAGGAAAAAACAGCTGGAGAATAATCTCCAGCTGTTAATAACTTTGTTAGCTCAATATATATTTTACAATAATATCTACCCCAACAATATCTAAAAATAAAGCAAGGATAGTTATTATCAATAACAAACCTTTAAAATAATCCTGTGCCTTTAATGTTCCGAGCAGCTTTGGTTCTCTACTTAAATATGCACTTGCTGCATAAAGTTCTTCACCTATAAGAGTATAATCACATGCTGCAATAAAAAATGGAATCTGTGATGTAGCATCTGTTCCTGCAATCTGAATTGCACCAACAGAGTTTGCTGTTTCAGCTAAAAGAAGAGATTCAGCCCAGAACATACCAAGTAAAAATACTGCTCCAGGTTTTTCTCTAACCATTGCACCCTGTGCAGCACTTGCAAATGCAAATTGTCCAGCTGCAGCAAGATATACATCATCTTCATTATATAAATCAGGTCTTCCAGCTGACATGTATGCTTCCTGAACAACCTCCTGTGCAACACCAAGAACAAGCGGTCTTTGAATTAACACCTTCATAGGAGTTGTATATTCAGCAGCTTTCCTTCCAACAGATCGCAATATATTTAGTGATGCAAGAGTTGCAACATCTCTTATTGTTGAAGTTCCCGGAATATAAAATACCGGTTTCCCCATTTCTGTAGCTCTTCCTATTGCATCATTGATCTCTCCTAATCCGGGGATTCTACGAACAAACAATTCTTCGCCGCTTCTTGCCTTTTTTACATAAATAAAAATCATACTTATAAAAAGAATAGCAGCTATAAATGCACTTAAACGTGCTGAATCTACCCATTCTCCCTTTGTAGAAAGAGATTTTTCTTTAAACTCTATTACTTCACCATCTTTTTGATAATAAGCTCTTGCAATAACATTTGTATTAGCTTTCTGAACACTCATGGGCATTCTCACTGTCTGGCCACTATTATTAACTTTCATTTCCCTAATTAGGATTTCTTCCCCATTAACCTCTTTATATATTCTCAAGAAATAGGTTTTTAATTCTTCAGGTTTATTCTGAGGCTTAAAGGTAAGAGTGAACCCTGTACCTCCATCATTAGCTCTATCCTGAAGAACTAATTCCGCTTTAGGGGTGATTTTTTTATCTGATGTATTTGTTTCCTGAGCGAATACACTAAAAATTAATAAACTTACTAAAAATAATATTATATATTTTCTCATACTCTCACCCCTTTAAAATAGGTTGACCCTAACAAGGGGCCACCATTCATTTATAATAAAATTCATTCTATCAACATATAAACTGATACGAGCCATGAATGTATATCCAAAAGCTGCACCAAATCCAACCATCATGTAAACCATTGCTGGTTTTCTTGTATATTTTATAACAGGATTTGTATTCTTAAATGAGAAAAAGAAATAAATTAAAACAGTTAGAACTCCTATTACAATTAATGGTCCATAGGTTGCTTCATAAAGATTAGCCCATGAAGGATTTTTGAAAAACAATCCAATTTTTTGAAAATTTATCATGGAAACACCATCTTCTGACACAGTAGCACCGAGCTGTCTTAAAACCCTTGTGTATAAAGAAGGCATTATAGCAAAACCTGAATAAAAACCCACTGTAATTGATATAGGATATCTGCTCAACCAGTTGTGTTTTTCTGTTAATCTTGTTAAAAACAATATTCCAATAATTATTCCTACAATCATCCATATTGACATGAAAACATCCCCAGAATTAAATGCATTTTTTGTAGGTTGATAAACACGCGGAATAAATAGCTGGGTAAAAGTAACAACAAGTAAATAACCAACTGAAACCCCTACAAAAAGATGTTCTGCAAATTTATATAAGGGGTTATCTTTTATCAAAAATGAAAAAATAGCAATAGTTAAAATAACTCCTATTGTTGTCCATGCTAATAAACCCATATCTACCTCCTACTTTCATATCTTTTTTTAAGTAAGTATCCTATATTGGCAATAATAATCAATGCAATTACATAAAAATGGGCAATCTTTTGTGCCGCCATTCCCTGACGGGCCATTTTTCTGCTATTTATAGATTTCAACAATTCTGTTTTTGTATATGATGTATCATATTTTCTTGGATTATCCTCTGGAGCTTCATAATTTTTATATAAACCCGATAGATAGTTTTTTATATCTTTTTTAATTTCCTTTTTTTCAAGTCTTTCAACCATCTGTTCATATTCAGCAGCTCCTTTTAAACCACCCATCATACCAACAAGCTGTCCTGATTGCAAGAATGGATATAATCTTGAAGCATTAACAGCAGTAACTCCTGCAGCTACATCCTGATTAAATAAACCATTCGCATACTGAATCCATCCTTCAGCCAAACTTGTTCCGGTTATAGATGTAAATAAACCTAACTGGTTATAATTGTTAAATTTTTCCATAATTGGATAATTATCATAGGTATCTTTTCCATAATAATCAGTAGATGCAAATATTCTTACATCTGTTCCGAATGCTAATGCCGCCTGTAAAAATGGATAAGCATATCCGAGGTAAATATAATCTTCGCCATATTTTTTATTATATTCTTTTGCTATTGTATTAAATCTTTCAAGACCATAGTCAATACCCTGGGGAACACCAGCCCAACCTAATACAGGAATATCCCTTAAAAATGCATGTCTTAACATTGCATTCATCATGGGATCACATTCTGCCTTTGTTGAAGGCGCAAAATCAACAGATATAAAAAGGGCCAATTTATCTTCCGGATTTTCTTTGTTATGTTGATAAATTTCTTCGACTCTTTGATATATTGATTTAACTTCTTTTGTTTCATAAGTTTCCTGCGTTACCTTTAAAATTAAGGGAGTTGAAATAAGTACAAACATAACTAAATAGATATATTTCTTTTTGAAATTTAGTAAAAATTCTGATATCTTCTTTAAATTCATTATTTTCCACCTCCCAGATAGGATGTTTCAATACCGAGTATAATTTTAATAGAAGTGGAAGTTATTCCCAGTCCAACTCCTATCATAATAGCTCTCATTACTGCAGTTGTTGGTACAAGCATGATCCAGTTTGTGATATCTGCAAAAATCATCAATGGACCAGTTGCTACTCTTCCAAGCATTACTATAAATCCTGCAATAAGAAGCATTGTAGCCTGCCACTCTCTCGCTCTGAATGCCCTGTAAGCAGCAGATGAAATATAAAAAGCTAAAAGTGAAAACATTGTTGCATCAAGCGGGGTTCTTACAAACTGATATAAATTATCATATAATAATTTCCAGTTTGATTGAGGAAGATAATGACCAACAAAACCGGTCACTCCCATTAGAAGAATACCCACAAATGTAACATAACTGTACATCATATCCCTGTGTTTCCTTTGAATTTTTAGAACATGATGTTTAACTACATTAAAAGTTGAATAGATAACTGCAAAGGAACTAATTGCGGCTGTCCAGAGCAACAAATAATCTACAAATTTTTCATTTAAAATTGGGGAAGCCTTTAAAAAAAGACCTATCATACCAAAGATAAATGTTAATATCATTGGATATTTCCTTTTCATCCAAACACTCCTTTCAATATATTACCATATTTTAGATAGAAACTACCATAAAAGTATACGATATTCAAGAATATTGTTTCAAAAAAAGGGGCGAAAGCCCCTTTTTTTTTATATTTAAAATAAAGTTTTGCTGCTCAAGTAAAAATTATCAATTAAAAGTGATGGAACATAGATTGAATACCAGCTGTTTAAATTAGCAGCACCTTTTCCAATATCAATAATATTATCGAGCATCCTTAATGGTGAATCATTCCATCTATAATGAATTGCGCCACTTTGGATTTCTCCATCTTCAACATATAAGAAACCATTTCTGGTCATTCCTGTAAGTGTAAAGTCATCTCTTTTTACCATTCTTATATACCATAAATCTCTTATATAGAAACCTTTATCTATCTGTTTAATAAGTTCTTTTTCGCTTTTATCAGTGTCATCAATAATTATATTTGAAACAGCCCACGGTTTGTAATTATTTTTATCAGCCCAGAATCTTCCACATGGTAGATCTTTTAAAACACCATTTTTAATAAGATATTTTTTTTCTATCTGCAACCCTTCATCTGTAAATGGTTTTGAAGGAGCCCTATCATTTAAAGGATCTGTATAAAAATTTATTCTCTCATCAACTATTTTTTTACCAATTTTTCCAACATAAGGAGAATATCCTTCATCAACAGCTCTTCTGCTTGCTCCAAAAAATCCCATCCAGATAAATAGTTTTGTAGCAGCTTTAGCTGATAGAAGAATTTTATATCTTCCCGGTTCAAAATCTTTTCTGTTTTCAAGAGTTTTAGAATCATTTAACGCCTCATAAAAAACCCTATCAACTTTAGCATTGTCAATAGATGATAAATCATAACCACTTAAAAAGTTTGCACCCTTTTCATCTTTATAATCAACTGTATTTGAATAATTAGCTGTTGTTTTTTCATGAAATTTGAAAAGACCATTTTTTGTTGCAACACCAAAATTATCAGTAGTATTATTTACTGTGCCATATACTTTAACATTCTCTTTATTAGCATTTTGAATTGCAACATTAGCTAATTCTGCTCTTTTTTCAGGTCCCATTTCCAGTATTTTTTTATCTACTTTATGTGTATCTTCAACTCCATCATCTGATAATGAAGGCATATATTCTTTATCCTTAACAGAATTTTTTGCAATATTTTCACATTTTTTAATAAGACTCTTGATTGAATCTTCTGAAAGATCAGCTGTTATAAGATTACCCTTTTTACCGTCAAAATATAGAGTTAAATCGAGTTTTTCTTTATCTACATCAACATTCTGCGTTACCATGTTGTTGGCAAATCTTGTTAATGCATTATTATTAAAATTATAATTTATTATATAATCATCAGCTTCCGTATTCTTATCTATTAACTTAACAATTTTTTCAAATCTTTTTTTATTATCCATTGAGAGCACCTCCTACATCAATATTTCTAAATCTTGCCGGTGATGCTGCATGAGTCATCTGCTGTCTCTGTCCTGGTTCTCCTTTACCACAGTTTAACACACCATACTTCTGCCAGTGGTTTTCATCACAAATAGCATCACAAGAATTCCAGAACTCAGGTGTTATAGATTGATATGTAACATCTCTTAAAGGTTGAGTTATCTTACCATTTTTTATTTCATAGAACATATCCCCACCAAACTGGAAGTTATATCTTCTCTGATCTATCGAGAAACTCCCTCTACCATCAATCAATATTCCATCTTTAGTATCCGCAATTAAATCATCAAGACTCAGTTTTTCTTTACCTGGCATTAGGCTTAAATTTGGAATTCTATTAATTGGTTGAGATGCATAACTATCTGCTCTATTACATCCAAGGCTGTGTTCTTCACCAATATAATGTGCTGTATCTCTTGTTGTTCCATAATTTACAAGAATACCATCTTTTACCATGTGCCATTTTTGACCGGGAATACCATCATCATCAAATCCCCATGTTCCAAGACCTTCTTCAAGAGTATTATCAGCAACAAGATTTACCTTATCTGAACCGTACTGAAAATTTCCCCTCTTTTCTGTAGTTGCAAAAGAAATTC
>CAZUKV010000011.1:0-25706 GCA_964621075.1 uncultured bacterium
TATATCAAATATATAGAAGTTTATATCTGAAATTCCTTCAAAATTATAATCAAAATATATTTGCTCATTTTTTTTAAATTTTTGTGGGACTACAATATATTTATTATTATCTACCTCTGAATCCATCCAGCTTCCACGATTCGTTGAATTATAAACCCAGCTACCCGAGATCGTTCGATGAAAAGATTTTGTTTTATCAACTTTATCATAAAAATATATACCATATTCTTCTAAATACTCAGTTTCAAAATCTAATTTTTCATTTTCACTTAAATTAGAATATTTTTTTTTATATAAAAACCAATCATGAATTATGTCATTTTTAAAAATTATTACCTGATCTCCAGTATTCGATAAAAGCAACCTCTCAAGACAAATAATATCATCTTCTTTAAAAATTCTATTTTTATCAAAAAAATACTCTGAATCAAGATCAGAAATATTAAACTCCCTCAATAAAATTCCACTATTGCTGCTCCCCGTATCTTTGATATAAATTTCAACAAATTCACTGCTGCCAAAAGGGTAGACCTCTGTTATCAAAATTTCAATTTCTTCATTCATCAGATTTCTAACACTATTTTTTTCTAAAGGAGTTTTAATAAAAGATGGATAAAAATTTTCAATTATCGAATCTTTTTCTTCAGATATTCTCTCCAGACTGGTATTTTTATCCAGCAAAAATTCCTTTTTTATTATAATCTCCTCAAAAATATACCCGTTCTTTTTAAGGTACAATTTATCACCATTATCATTTATAACAGGAAAATTATTAATACTAACAACCCTTTCATCTTCAAAATAAATATTTTCAAAAATATTTTTATTCGAAGTTAAAATAAGATAATCCTGTCCCCCAATTATGATTGGTTTGGTAATTTCAATTTCAGTTACCTCATCACCAATAATAATATTATTCATGCTAACAACTTGTGAAGATTTATTCTTAATTTCCACCCATTCAATATCCGTGGACCCTGTTAAAAAATCTACTTCACTTATAATCAATTGTTTCGGATCAACAAAAATAACATCATACCTTCTATTTGAATTTATCTCCAGCTTACAAAAAGAATTTAAATATCCTTCTTTCATAAATAATAAATCATGAGTTCCTTCAGGTAATTCAACAACTTCTCCAAAATCAGTATTAAAAACAAGATTATTTTCAAGTGAAATTATTTGTATATTATTTAAAGGTTGCTCCTCTTCGTTATAAAATTCAAATTTTATTTCGAATTTTTCTGATTCTTCAAGTGCAAGATTTAATTGAAGATTGGATTTATCAATATAAAAATTTTCAATCTTTTCTTTGTAATTTAATGCGTTTATTTCAATTTTATATGACTGATTGGATTTCAAATAAAACAGGTTAATACTACTTTCTAATAGATCATTTTGTTCAAAAACAATATTTTCATTTTCATATAAGATGATATTTTTTTGAATATCATTTGGTAATATTGTTAAATTACAGTAAAAATTTTTTGAATTTGGACAGCCAAGAGATTCTCTTGATTCAGCAAAAAAAGTATTATCATAAACTTCCAGTGAAAAATCATTACCATTTCCTCCAGTTTCTGGCTCATAATCAACCAGAACAACTGTTTCACCAAGGTCATTGATTATTTCAATAATATCCCCGCTGTTATTTAGTGAAATTGGAAGTTCTACAACTTCATAATTTTCAACTGCTGAATCTCCCCAAACCGAGCTATTATCCCCATAAACACCTTCAAAACAACTTGAAGAATCTGAATCTATTACTTTTTTAGCAATTATCAAAAATGATTCTGGTTCTATCTCCAATGATGGAAATTGTTTACCATTAATTTTATAACCGTTTAATGATATTAAATTTTTCGAATCATTATATAATTCAACCCATTCAAGGTCATAATCTGAATAAGAATCCGGGTTATACATTATCTCGGTTATTTTTAAAGAAAATACTGACGATAATAAAGTAAGATATGAAAAAAATAAAAATAAAAATTTCAAGTAATCAGGAACTTATTTTCTCTATAATACTAATTATTAACAAAAAGTCAATTACTTTTATTCTATTTTTTTACCTGATAAAATCTGTTTTGTTACACAGGGGACACCTTTCAACTATTTCATCCTTGCCCATCCAACCGCAGTTTTCACAAAGATAAAGCCCCGTCAATTCTTCAGGTTTTTCTTTATAATTTTCTAATATCATGTAATTCATTTTGGATATATTTTCAGACCAGTCCACGAGTTTTTCATGCTCTTTACCCTGTTTATTTTTTATACCTTTTTTTATCCTGGGGAAAAATTCCATAATCAGAGTTTTTTCAGATTTCAATTTATTAGAAATTGATTTATCTTTATATATTAAAGCAAATATATTTTTAGCCTGAATTAAATAGCTCTCAGACATAAATTTATATATTTTTTTATTGTTTTTTTTAAATTTCAAGTCAAATTTTAAAAAATTATAAATTCTATCATCTAACAATTGCCGCATCAAACTCATATCCTCCCCCTTTTTCCTCGAAATTGTATTCTATTCTGAAGTATGGTCCCATGTTTCTGTTATTTACATGAATACTATTTTCAATTTCAAGAATTGAAAATATTTTCTCATTATCTGACAGTAGTAATACCTTGTCTCTGTAAACTCTTGGAAGTTTAATGTCATTAAAATATTTTTTTATTTTTCTATGACTGCCGGTTCTCCTGGGAATGAAAACATCACCATGTTTTCTGGTTCGTATTGTTAAATCATTTATTTGAGCTATTGATTTTGGTATAAAAATCTCATTATTTTTTATTTTTGTAGGAATCTTCTCTGTTTCCTGCACAAAAACCTTAACTTTATACTTGTTAATAACATTTTCTCCCAGATTTATATCAAATTCATCTTCAATAAAAAAATCCAGCGGGTTAGTTATAAAAATTTTCCCATAATTATAATGAACCCTTATCTTCTCTGAGATTGAAATATATTTCCCTGATTTATTTTTTTCATATAAATCTACAATATCGTTAATTTTCTGAGAGGATAATGTCATATTAAATGATTTATCAAAAATATAATAAATTACCTCTCTTAAAATATTTTTATCAATTTTATTTATTTCTAATATATGAATTCCCTTGCTGATATAGAAATGATTATCCACAATTTTTTTTACAGAATCCTGTATATAATTTCTTGCATCTTCTATAATCGATTTAAAAGTTAAAATTGAATCAGAAAAATTAGGATTTATTTCTTCTACAAGAGGGATGATTTCATTTCTAATTTTATTTCTATCATAAGTGTTCATTACATTTGTATAGTCCTCACGATATTCAATTTCATGTTTTTTTACATAATCCAGAATTTCTTCAGTAGAAATATTCAAAATGGGTCTAATAATTTTACCTCTTATTTTAGGTATCCCCCTGAATCCTTTAAGTCCGGTACCCTTAAAAATTCTCATAAGAAGTGTTTCAACCTGGTCATCTTTTGTATGGGCTGTAGCAATTTTATCATAATTATTCTTTTCAGCATATTCCTTGAAATATTTATAACGTTCTCTTCTGCCTGCAGCTTCAAGGGACATTTTTTCCTCAACTGCCATTTGTTTGATATCAGGACTTTCTGAAAAATAATCAAGGTTCATTTTTTCAGCAAGGGTTTCAACAAAAAGTTCATCTTCATCACTATCACCATTTCTAAGATTATGATTAATATGAATGACCCCAATTTTTTTTATAAACAGTTTATCCTTTAATTGATAAAGTGCATTAAGAAGGAGTACTGAATCTTTACCTCCTGATACAGCAACAAGAATTTTATCATTCTTTTTTATAAGTTTTTCTGAATTAATAAAATTATAAATTTTTTTAAATAATTTCATTTTAAAAACATTTCGGAATTAAACATTCTTTCATAGCTGCTCCACTTTTCATCACTGTTCTCTTTTTTCAGATCAAAATATTTTTTTGTTTTAGCATCAAGATTATCCAGCATGTGTACAATATAAGCCTCTATTGTTTTGGGAACTATCGGAGCACCAAATTCTCTCTGGCCGTGATGTGCCAGAATTATATGTTTTATTTTTAGTTTAAGATAATAATTTTCCTGGGCCTTTCGGAAAAAATTAAAAGAAAGATCCCTAATTTGTTTAAAAAATTCCTGAAAAGAGTCATTAGAATAATTTTTATTTTTATCACTACCAAAAAGACCCTTCTTAGATGAATTATCCTTTATAGCAGTTCCATCAAATATAAAACTTGAAAATTTTTCTTTGTATTTTTCATCAAATTTTTTCTTAAAAATATCTTTATATAATTCTTTGTTTACAGACATATTATCATAAATATTTTCAAGTAACTGAAACAAACCTGCCCTATCTTTTTTAGATTTTAAAACATTTCCTCTAAAATCTACTACTTTATCTGCAATCTTTTTATAAAAACTATCCTTTTTACCTTTGATAATTTTTTCAAATGCTTTCTCGACTAACTCTGATCCTATAACAATATGTCCAACGAGTTTGCCCTCATCAGTATTTGTAATATTTCCCAGTTCATTAGAATATTCAACAATTTTACCAATATCATGCAAAAGAATTCCCGCTATCAATAGATCTTTATTTATTTTATCTTCACCATATACTTCAACAATTTTTTCTCCCATTCTTATAATCTGGAGGGTATGTTCAGCAAGGCCTCCAATAAAATTGTGATGATAACTCTTTGCCGCTGGAGCTTGAAAAAACTTCTCTCTGGTTTCATCATTAAAAATTTCTTTCAAAACATTTTTAATCATTTTATTATTGATTGATTCAACTATAGTATCAAATTCTTTTTTCATTTTATCAGAATCTCTTTTGGTTTGAGGAATATATTTTTTTGTATCTTCATTTTCAAGAATGTGGAGATCGGTAAGAATAATTTGTTTTTTCCCTTTATATTCTTCTTTTTTGCCGATTATTTTAACAACTTTCCCCTTACTTTGTAAAAACTCCTCATACTTATCTTTATCATGATCATTTAATTGATTACTATTCCACTTTTTTGCTGAAATAGTTGTATTCCCATCAGAAAGAGTTAAATAAAAATATTTGCTTTTACCACTTTTTGTGTCTCTTTCTTCAATATTTAAAACCATGAATTTATCTTCAACTCTCTTATCACTCATAATATCCCCCGTTTATATCTATTAATAATATTTTAACATTAAATATCCAAATAACAACCCAAATTTCATAAAACACTTATATCTTGAAAGAAATCAGATTATTGATATAATGCTGATATGAGTTTTATTAATAAAATAGATATTTATATATTGAAAAAAATTATCCCTACTTATGTAATAAATTTAATAGTTATTACAATAATTTTGATGCTTGATAAACTATTTGAACTTGCAGAATTAATTATATCAAAAGGTGTTCCTTTTATTATGATTGTAAATTTAATTATATATATACTTCCTTCGCTCCTTGCATTAACAATACCCATGGCTGTTGCACTATCTTTTTTAATGGTTTTCAGCAGTTTATCAGCAAATAATGAAATTACGGCATTCTATAACAGCGGTATTCACCCAATGAAATTATTCAGGTATCCTTTTATTTTTGCTCTATTAATAACCATATTTCTTTTTTATTTTAACTCTTTTATTCTACCCAGATCAAATTATAATGCAAAACAGATTTATACTGAAATCCATACCAAAAAACCATCTGCTCAAATTGTTGAAAATCAATTTATTGATAAAATAGATGGCTATAGAATTTTTATTGAAAAAATGGATTATCACAAAGGAGAGTTAAAGAATATCATAATATATGATTATAAGAATAGACACAATATTAAAACAATTACCGCTAATTCCGGCCGCCTCGATATTTACAAGGATAAGGGAACCATGTCTTTTAAACTTTTTAATGGGTCTATATATAGATATAATGAAAATGATAAAAGTAAGCTAATAAAAATGAATTTTTCTAAGCAATCCATCAATATTCAATATGAAAAACCAAACTCAATTACTGCATCAAAAGGTGATAGGGAATATACCAACAGAGAAATAAAAAGTCATCTAAACAAATTCAAGAAAAATTTAAAAAAAGTTACTAAAAAAGAAATTACATTACAGGAAAAAATTGACAATCAAAATTTAAACACAAGAGAGAAAAAAGTTCTAAAAAACAACTATGAAAAATTAAAAAGAAATTTAACTCACATAACAAAAAAAATAAATGAACTACTTGTTGAATATCATAAGAAACATGCATTAGCTGTATCAACCATTATATTTGCATTTATAGCATTTCCACTCGGGATAATAACAAGAAAAAGAAAAAAAGGTTATTCCTATGTAATTAGCATTTTCCTTTTTTTGATATACTGGATTTCACTCATTGGAGGTGAAACTCTTGCTGATAGAGGGATTCTATCACCATTTTATTCAATGTGGCTTGCTAATATACTTTTATCATTCATAGCCATATATCTTAATATTATAATAATAAAAGGGCATTTTTACACCGCATTTTCTTTTGTAAATAAATTTATCAAAGGAATAAAAAAATATGTTAAAAATATTAAAAATAGATAAATACATATCAAAACAATATTTAAAAAGTTTTTTTTACATTTTAATCTCTTTTCAAATTATTAATGTTGTTATTGATCTTTTTGACAGACTTGACATGTTTGTTGATAATCAGGTTGGTTTTACAACATATATTTATTATTATATTTTAAAAACTCCGTATTTGATAACTTTCATGTTCCCTATAGCTGCTTTGGTAGCAACTATACTGACACTTCATAAAATAATTAAAAATAATGAAATACTAATTATGTTTAATGGGGGATTAAGTTTTTTAAGAATATCAATTTCAATTTTAATAATATCATTAGGAATTAGCATATTTTCTTTTGGAATAAATGAAATAATCAAACCTTCAGCCAATTATGCTTTAGAAAAACTCGAAGCTAAAATAAAAGGACGAAGTTTTCATAGAAGAAGTAATAAAAGAAATTATTCATACAAAGGAGAAAATTTTTTTTACAACATAGGTTATTTTAATTATCAAAAACAAGAAATTACCAATTTGTTAATTGAAGAAATTAAAGATAACAAAGTAATATACAGACTTTCAGCTCAGAAAGCAGTTTATTCCAAACAGGGATGGGTTCTAAAAAAAGTTTTTATAAAATTGTTTAAACCAAATGGCGAAGAATATCATATTCAAATTCAACAGCCTATTGATTCTCTTATAATGAATTTAGCAGAAAAACCATCCGATTTTGCCGAAGAAGTTAAAGAACCGGATGAAATGAATTTTATTGAGCTTTATAATTTTGCTAAAAAAACTAAAAAAAGCGGCTCTGACATTTCAAAATATATTGTAGAGTTAAACATGAAATTTTCTTTTCCTTTACTGCCATTTTTAGTTACAATTCTTGGGTTGGGAATAATCATTAGGAAACCATCTCTAAATATCATATCACTTCTTGGAATTTCAATGGGAGTTAGCTTCCTTTTTTGGGGTATATTTGCCACTTTTAAATCACTCGGGATTGCTGGCAAATTTCCTCCATACCTTGCAACATGGATACCCGATTTAATTCTCCTGCTGATTAGTTTGTTTTTAATATTATCCCAGCAGAAAAAGACTTTCAGAAAATAAGAATTAATCCAGCTACAGGTAGATATTTTATTAAAGTATTATATTCTCCTATCAAAAAGAAAACAGTAAATAGTAAAATAATTTCCCCAATTTTCAAAAAACAATTCCAGTATATATATGGTTTTTTATTAATAAATAAAATAATTGAAATATAAATCACTACAAGAATAATTGATAAAGCTGCATGTAAGAATGAAAATGTTATAACTAAAAATAACCCTATTAAAATAACACCAATTTCCTGAATTAACTGTTTTTTTCTCGGATAAATAGAATAATAATCTCTTTTTTGTTTTTTTATTTTAATTCTGTAATACAATTCAAAAATTTTATATACAGTTATTTTTATAACAAAAAAGATAAAAAAATAATCTATTTTTCTTATAAACAAAAAAAATATAAAATCAAAAATAAGATAGAAAAATGTAATAATAAATAAAACCGGGAATATTCTTTTATTTATCCTGGTTAATAACATTTCATCATTTGACAACTCTTTTGATATAAAACCTATTTTATATTTTTTTATAAAAAGTATGTTATGTAAATAAATTAAAAGGGTTAATATCAAGTTAAAATGATAAATCATAAAAACCCTCTTTTTTTAGTTTTTTTAGTATTACTTTCGCAATATATCCTATAATTAAACCCGAAACTATACCAAGAATCATCATCATAGAAAAAAATATTAAAATTCTATTATTATTAATAAAGAAACAGTATACTATTAAAAACTGACCTATGTTGTTAAAAAAAGATCCTCCTATGCTTAAAGGAATTATATTAAAATGTTTTTTCCCAATTAAGTAAAAAATTATTACCAAAAAATTGCCGGCAAGAGAAATAAAAAAAACAGGGGAGAAAAGTTTTCCCCAAATTAAAGATACAAGCAAAACTTTGAAAATAACAACAAAACTCATTTCTTTTCTTCCATACATGTATAAAATTATTAATGACACTATATGAGATAATCCAATTTGAAAATAAGGCAAATACAATGTTAATATTATATCTGTTGAATTTAAGATAATTGCTCCTGCCACCAGAATTGATAGAAACAATATTTTTTTTAATTTATCTTTTTTCATTTACTCAACCATTACATCTATTTTTTTATCATCTTTTTTTGAATAAACAGACACTACTACTTTTTGGGGAACACATATAATCTGACCATCTTTTATCCATCCCTGTTTTTCACATAATTTTAAAGGACATTTAGCATTTACAACTCTTACCTTTTTATTTTTTATCTGAACAAGGTGAGATCCAATATCAATTTCTCTATTTTTATCTAAATTATATTTTTTTATACTTCCACTTTTCCTTATAATAACAAGATTTTTATAATCTTTCTCATTAACTACCCCTATTATAAAAAGAAACAAAGAAAATATTAAAATAAAAATTATTAAAAGATAGTCTCTTAAATTCCATTTTTTATATTTAATTTTTGCCCACAATTTGAACATTTACAATCTCCTGCCAATCCTCTTATTTTTATTCTTGTGTAATATCTTTCAATTATAAGATTACCACAATTAGGACAGTATGTATTTGTTAATTTCTCATCCAGCATGATATTTCCCACATAAATATATTTTAAATATTTTTTTGCAATCTTATAACCGTTTAAAATTCTTTTTTCAGGAGTTGCCTTGTTCTTCATTTGATAATTTGGATAATATCTTGATAAATGCAGGGGAATTCCTTCATCAAGGTTCTCAACAATCCATTTTGAAAGATTTTCAACATCTTCTTCAGAATCATTAATATCTGTTACAAGCAGGTCGGTAATTTCAATTTCCACATCATGATTGTATAAAATCTTAGCTGTTTCCAGAACAGGATTTAAACTCCCTCCTATATATTTTTTATAAACATCATTGCTCATTCCCTTAATATCAAGATTAAACGCATCAATATACTCCACTAAATCAAGCAGTGGTTTTTTATTAATATACCCGTTAGAAACTAAAACAATTTTAAAATCCGGTTTCCTGGATTTAATTTTTCTTGCAAAATCATATATATATTCATACCACATTAAAGGTTCAGAATAGGTAAATGCTATCATCTTCAATTCTCTCTTATTAATCATTTCTATCAAATTATCCACACTATACTCTTCATAAGAAGGAACTTCCTGTGAAATTGCCCAGTTTTGGCACCAATCACATTTAAAATTACAACCATAGGAAGCAACTGACAATATTTTTTCTCCAGGATAAAAATGATACAATGGCTTTTTTTCAATGGGATCTATTGATATAGACACAAACTTTCCATAATTTAAAGCTAAGAGTTCACCTTCTACATTTTTCCTGACATTACAAACCCCTACTTTCCCCTTTTTTAATTCACATCTGTGAGGACAAAGTTCACATCTCACTATTTCAGAATCAATATTTGTAAAATATTTTACCTTTTTCATTTTGACTCTCCTCTAAATTTTTAGTAATTCTTATATTATTTGAGTCAATTACAAGTATGCCATCTTTTTTAATTTTTTTAATGAATTTCTTAGAACTCTTTCCCATAGCAAATATTGCTGTAGAATACAAGTCAGCCTTGATTCCACTTGTAGACAAATATGTTACACTTTTAACTCCTCTTGCCGGGAATCCTGTTTTAGGATTTAAAATATGGTGATACCGGATATCGTTTTTTTCAAAATACCTTTCATAATTACCCGATGTTACTATAAAAACAGGACTCTTATTTAATTCAATATATGTAAGAATTCCATTCTTGTCCGGGTCTTTAATTCCAACAGTTACATTTTCTCCTTTTACCGCAACATCTCCACCCAGGTTTATAACATATCTTTTCATGTTGTTTTTATTACAAATTCTGGCGACTTTATCAAGTATATATCCTTTAAGAATGCCGCCTAAATCTAAACTGCAATCTCCATCAATTTTAATAGAATTATTTTTTAATAAAACAGAACAATTTTTAATTTTATCTAACTTTTCTTCAATTTTGTTTTTCTCTGGAACCACTCCACCTTCATTAAATCTCCATAAATCAATAACTGAAGCCATATTAATTTTGAAATACTTTTTGATTTTTTTATTTTGTTTTTTATAATAAGATATTATTTTAAAAAGTTCTTTATTTTTAATTTTTTTATCTTTATTTAATTTAAAAATTAATGAATTTTGCTTATACCTGTTAAAATTCTTATCATAACTTAAAACTACTTGTTTTAGCTCTTTTAATATTTCTTTATTTTTTTCTGGAACCTTTATCGTACAGAGAGTGTCCAGTGCAAAAAAAGATTGAGAAACAAAAGAATTATTTTTAGAACAGGAATTACAAAAAATCAATATAATACTAAAGAGAATTATATATAATTTGTTTTTTTTCACATTTTTCTCCCAGAACAATTGCCCTGTTTAAATTACTAACAACCTCTCTCTTTGTATCTTCATTATCATAAAATACTTTAACAATCAAATCTCCAACATCTACTTTATCGCCAATTTTTTTAAAAAATTCAATTCCAACATTGTGATGAATTTTCTCACCGAGTTTGTTTCTCCCGCCTCCCATTAAAGTAATTGTTTTTCCTATTAAATAAGTATCCACCTCATTTAAATACCCTGAATTTTTGCTTCTATACTCAAAAACTTTCTTTATAAAATTACCATTTTCAACATCTTCAAATGATTTAGTTTTCCCACCCATATCAAAAACCATTTTTTTAAATTTTTCATATATATAACCTTTGTTCAATAAATTGTCACATTTTTTAAAAAATTCATCTTTATTAATTTCAAGATGATCTTTTAATAATTCATAGGTTAATCGGTATGATATTTTTTTTAAATCTGGAATGTCATAATCTTTTTTCATAAACTCAATAACTTCTTTAATTTCTATAGCATTTCCTGCACTATATCCAAGAATCTGATTCATATCACTAATAACAGCATGCGCCCGAACATTGAATTTTTTTGATATTTTTACAAGAAGAGTGGCAAGTTTGTTGGCTTTTTTTCTACTATTTATAAAAGCACCATTACCGACTTTAACATCATATATTATACCTGAAATATCTTCAGCCATTTTTTTAGATACAATACTTGCAGCAATTAGGGGAATGGATTCAACAGTCCCGGTTACATCTCTTAATGCATACAATTTTTTATCCGCAGGAGCTATTTTTTTACTTTGAGAAAAAATTGCAGCTTTATTTTTTTTTAAAATTTTAACAATCTCTTTCTCATCAATTTGTGGGGAATATCCATCTATTGATTCAAGTTTATCTATAGTTCCACCTGTATGACCAAGACCTCTCCCTGCCATCATAGGATTATAAAAACCCAAAAGCGCAATAAGCGGACTTACAATAAATGAAACTTTATCTCCCACCCCACCGGTACTATGTTTATCAAATTTAATACCATCAATTTCTGAAAAATCAAATTTCCTGCCTGATTCAAGCATAGCACTTGTTAGATAAAAAGTCTCTTCATCACTAAATCCTCTTATATATCCTGCCATTAGAAAAGCAGACATTTGATATTCTGTTACATTTCCCTTTAAATACTCATCTATTAATTTATATATTTGATTCTTTTTTAATTTTTTACCATCTCTTTTAGTTCTAATAACTTCAACCACATCAAACATAACTAATAATTTCATCCTGTTTCATTAGTTTTATATTGAACCCCTTCATTTTTAATTTTTCAATTTGATGTGTTAATTTTGTTAAATAGATTGGTTTTAAATGATAAATATAAACATCAATATTCATTTCTTTTTTATTAATTTTTTTTAATTCCTCCATCATACCATAAGGAGTTAAATGTTTGGAGGCTTTTGCTAACTCTTTCATTTCATTAGGAAAAGATGTTTCTAAAAATATAGCCTTAAGGTTTTCCTCCTTATTTATCTCATTCCAGATATCATCAGAGTTCCCGGTATCCGTAACATGAACTACTGAGTTTTTATAATCACGAATAACAAACGAAAGAGATGGAACTGTATGGGAACTACGGAGAGCTTTAAATTCCAATCCATTAATTTTAAATTCTTCATTTGGAGAAATCTCTTGATATTCAAAAACCGGATTTTCCTTGCTGGGTATTTGGGTAAAATCGGGCCAGATAATACCATTGAAATAATGATTTGATAAAGCATTTAAAGTTCTTTTTTCTCCAATAATTTTAATTGGATCATCTTTTCTATTTATTATATTATCTCCAAGAAATGCAAGTTCATGAATATGATCAAGATGAGAATGTGTTATCAATATATGATCAATAACAATCTGTTCTTTCAGAGATAAGGAGGATGTCAATGCACCTGCATCTATTGCTATTGTCTTATTAATTAATAGACTTGTAGTATGATTTTTCTGCAAATTATTCCCATAACATCCTAAAACTTTAATTTTCATAAGCCCCCCTTATTTTTTATCCAAATTATACACACCATCCCAATCAGGAGATGGTGGATTATTACGATAGTAATTAATTTTATTTAAAAATAATTTTGCCACTCTATCTCTCGGGTCTTCTTCCAATATTTTACTATAAAAATATTCAGCCTCTTCCCATTTTTTGCTTCTGTAAAACTGATAACCCTTTTCTGAATAATCCTTAATTAGCTCATTTACTGGATCAATATCAATCTGATATATTTTTGTAGGATTTCTTTTTCCAACTACTCTTACGCGATCAACAAATCTAAAATGTTCTTTATAATGTACACTTTTTTTATAAGTTGCTTCACTGGCAAGAATTTTTATTCCATAATGTCTGGTTAACCCTTCAATCCTGGCTCCCAGGTTAACATTATCTCCAATAACCGTATAATCCATTTTTCTACCTTCTGAGCCTATATTTCCTACAAGCATCTCCCCGGAATTAATACCAATACCCATCTCTAATATTTCTTTTGATTGAGCCATCCATTTACTTTTTAACTTTTCAATTTTAATTCTCATATCTATAGCAGTCTTAGTTGCTAAATCAGCATGATTCCCCTGTTTTAACGGAGCTCCAAATAAAACAAGAATTTCATCCCCTACAAATTTATCAAGGGTTCCGCCATTTTTTATAATTACATCAGTCATTTCATCCAGATACTCATTTAATCTCTCTACCACATTAATTGGATTATGTTTTTCAGTATAACCGGTAAATCCAACAATATCAGAAAATAAAACACTCATATCCCT
Organism: uncultured bacterium; assembly: GCA_964621075.1. GTDB lineage: Bacteria > Macinerneyibacteriota > Macinerneyibacteria > Macinerneyibacteriales > Macinerneyibacteriaceae > CAZUKV01. The sequence goes on from CAZUKV010000011.1 coordinate 13,867, forward strand.
TTTATGCCCCTGTAATTTCGCCATCGCAGGATTGTTAATTAATTCTGAAACTATATTTTCTGATACATATGAAGAAAACATGTTTCTTATATTAGCCTTTTCTTTTTGTTCTATTAAATATTTATAAAAAGTTAAAACCAGATAAATTATAAAAGCTCCAATAATAAACTTAGCGAGATTATTATAATACCCTATATTGTAAAGCCAAAAACTTAAAACTATAACTAAAATAACTGCAAATAAAGTTATTATAAGATTTTTCCAGCCTCCAAGCATTGAATCTATAAATCCTAACAAAATTGCAAAAAACAAAAATGCTAAATTTTCATAAAAAAGTGGAATTTCTTTTACAAATCGATTTTGAAAAATATTTAACATAGAATTTGCAATATACTCTATACCATAAATCTCCCCTACAGGTGTTAAAACCCTATCCTGAGCCGCACTCCCAATCCCTTTCGCCGTTATACCAATTAAAACGATTTTATCTTTTAAATTCATCTGAACTCTTCCATTAAGCATATCCACAAATGATATATGCCTAAAACTATTCCTTGTTTCTGGGGCTATATAGTAATCCACAAAAGTCTGTCCTATTTCATCAATTGGAATATCTCTATCTCTCAGTGAAAAAGTATCCTCATTTAATTCAATATCATTTAATTTATATCCCTTATACTTCATGTACATTATCGCTGAAATTGAAGGATAAATATAACCATCATAAATAACATATACTGGAATTTTCCTGTAAATATCATCGATATCCCTTAATAATAGATCATGCCCCAAAAAAGAATTATCAGAAATAGGAGATACAGTAGGCAGAATTGATTTAATTTCTCCAATGCTATCATCCATATCAGTTTTTATAGCCCAATTTTTTATATTATCAAGTGTTTTTTGATCAGGAGACAGATACCGTTGTGTTGTAAAATTGTAGACACAACCAATATTATTATACTTGTTTATTGTCTCGGCCAGTTCTTCATCATGTTCTGATTTCTCCGGGAAATATAAATCCAGTAATACAAGAGATGGATTAAATTTTTCAATTTGGCTGATAAACTCCGCATATATATTTCTATCCCATGGCCATTTACCAATTTCATTTAATGATTTTTCATCAATATCTACAAAAACAATTTTGGATTGGATAGAATCATCTACCCTAACCAGTTTTGTTTCCCCATGTGAAAGATTCATGGTTTCGGGGCTTTCCAAAAAGTAGTTAACTCTTATATCATGAAATATCAGCTCAACCCTGCTCCAAAAAGAAAAATTGCTGAATAGAAAAAAAATTAAAACCAGGAGAAAAGCTAATACTACACTAATAAGAATTAACCTGTATTTTTTCATTTAAACCCCGGAAAATTTCTCTCTCAATTCGAGATAACTCATATATTTATCCAGTTCTTTTTCATTGGATATTAAAAATTTACCTTCTTTAATTTTTGCTATATTACTTTTATCAAGTCTTTTTAATACCTCCATTACTTTTTCAAGAGGAATTCCAAGCCTTGAAGAAATATCTTTTTGTAATTTAATCAGATCAAAAACATAAAAACCATTTTCACTTTTTTCTTCATTTTTCAATATCAATTTCAGAGTTCCTACAATTTTTGAGAGAAGATCTTTTAATAAAAGATTTTCAATTTGTTTATCAGTATCTCTTATTCTCTTGCTCATTTTTTTCAATATTTGCATGATAATTTTTGGATTTGAGCAAATTTGGTTTTCAAAAATTTCTTTATCTACTACAATCAGTTTAGTTTCGTCCTGATTAATAGTTGCTGTTGCACTACGGGGCGAATTATCAATTAAAGACATTTCACCAAAAAAATCTCCTTTTTTCAAAATAGCCAGCGTTGTTTCCAAATCTCTGGCCTTTTTGGTTATTTTAACCTCCCCTTCGTAAATAATATACATAGTGTTTCCTGATTCATTCTCATAAAACACTACATCGCCTTCCATAAATTCTTTACCAAATTTTTCAAAAACTTTCTCGTTAACATTTACCCCCATTATTACCTCCTTATTCAACAGTTACACTTTTTGCTAAATTTCTTGGTTGATCGACATTCAATCCCCTATCAACAGCTACATAATATGCTAATATTTGAAGTGGAATAGTATTTATTATTGGTGATAGTATATCTATTGTTTTCGGTACATATATAACATCATCGCAATATCCTTTTATTTTTTTGTTCCCCCTGGTTGCAATAGCTATTACTTTTCCCTCTCTTGCTTTAATTTCTTCAATATTAGAAAGAATTTTATCATAGATAAAATCATCTTCTGTGGCTACCACAATTGAAGGCATTTTTTCATCAATCAATGCTATCGGCCCATGCTTCATTTCTGCTGCTGGATACCCTTCTGCATGTATATAAGAAATTTCTTTTAATTTTAAAGCCCCTTCTAATGCTACTGGATAATTAAGCTGCCGCCCGAGGAATAAAGAATTATTAATATTTTTAAAATATTTTACAAATTTTTCAATCTTATGGCTTTGACTCAAAAAATCTTTTATTTTTTCAGGCAGTGAATCTATCTCATCAACAATTTTTTTCCCATCCTTAAGAGAAAGATTTCTCCATCTTCCAAGCATTAATGCTATTAATGTCAAAACCATTACCTGAGATGTAAAAGCTTTTGTTGATGCAACTCCAATTTCAGGCCCGGCATGAATGTAAACACCAGCATCTGTTTCTCTTGCAATTGTTGAACCAACAACATTACAAATTCCAAAGACTTTACTTCCTTTTCTCTTTGCTTCTTTTAAAGCTGCAAGAGTATCAGCAGTTTCTCCTGATTGTGAGATTACAAATAGTGCTGTACCTTTTTCTATAATGGGATTTCTATATCTAAATTCACTTGCATATTCTACTTCTACAGGAATTCCAGCTAATTTTTCAATTAAATATTCTCCTATTAATGCTGCATGCCAGCTTGTTCCACAACCGGTTAAAATAATTCTATTAATGTTTCTCAAATAATCTTTATACTCATTTAATCCTGCCAGTATTGCATCTCCATTATCATAATCCAGTCTTCCTCTGATTGCATTTAAAATTGTACTGTCCTGCTCATTGATTTCCTTAAGCATAAAATGAGGATATCCATTTTTTTCAATTGCACTTAAATCCATATCAATTTGTTCATATTGAGTATCTTTTTTAACATTCTTTTTTATATTTTTGATTTTTAAATTTTTCCCTTTTTCAATCAATGCAATTTCTTCTTCTTCCAGATATAAAACATTATTAGTATATCTAAGAATTGCAGCTACATCACTTGCTACAAAATATTCTTTATCATTACCCTTTCCTATTAAAAGAGGACTCCCCCTTCTTGCTGCAACAATTTTTCCGGGTTCTTGCTGGGACATTACTGCAATACCATAAGTGCCCTCAACTTTTAATAAAGCTTTTCTAACTGCTTCAAAGATATCGCCACTATAATAATCCTCAAAAAGATGGGCCAGAACTTCAGTATCAGTTTCTGTATAAAATTTGTGCCCTTTTTCTTCCAGATATATTTTTAAAGATCTATAATTCTCAATAATTCCATTATGTACCACTGCTATTTTACCTGTACAATCCAGATGTGGATGAGCATTGGAATCGGTTGGGGCTCCATGGGTTGCCCATCTGGTATGAGCAATTCCAATATCTGATTTATACTCATTATCTTTCACACTTTTCTCAAGGTCTTTTACTTTTCCAGCAGTTTTATCAATTATTAATTCATTTTCTCCATTTGAAATAGCAATTCCAGCTGAATCATATCCTCTGTACTCCATCCTGTGTAAACCCTCTATCATAATAGGAACAGCATTTCTTTTTCCAACATAACCAACAATTCCACACATAAATTCTTCCTCCTAAATATAATATGATTAATAATAACACAAAACTACATATTTTCAAGATTATTTGGTTCAATTAACAGGTGAAGAATATAACAAAAAATAAAAAAATCAATATATATTCATATAAGAATTTAATTATATAATTATAAAATAATACTTTACATTGCAGTAAATTTTATTATAATAAATTTACATAAGAAATCAGAAAGGGGTGTAATATTATGAATCAGAAATTAAAATCTGACAAATTATATGATGTTATTGTAATTGGAGGAGGGCCAGCTGGAATGAATTCTGCCCTATATGCTTCCAGAAAAGGGCTTGATACAGGAATAATAACTTTCGACTGGGGTGGTCAAACATTAAAAACCTCAACAATTGAAAATTATATAGGTACAAAGGAAATTGAAGGAATGGATCTTGCAGAAGAATGGAAAGATCACATGCTTTCCTATAATGTAGACAAACTTGGGTTTACAAAAATAACCAATATCAAAAAAGAAGATGATATTTTTAAACTTCAGACGGATAACAACCTAAAATTTAAAAGTAAAACAGTAATTATTACAACCGGTGCAAAAAAAAGACATCTTAATGTTCCAGGAGAAGATAAATTTGAAGGAAAAGGGATCTCATATTGTGCTACCTGTGATGCTCCATTATTCAGCGACAAGGAAGTAGCAATAGTTGGTGGAGGAAACTCAGCAGTTGAAGCAATTGTAGATCTGGGAAAAATAGCTAAAAAAATACATGTTATTGAATTATTAGAGGATTATACCGCTGATGAAGTAGTTTTAGAAAAAATAAAACCCTATGAAGATAAAATTACTACTCATTTTAACCATACCATAAAAAAAATAAAGGGAGAAAATAATCTTGAAAAGGTCGTTCTTGAACACAAGAATACAAAAGATACAAAAGAAATCGAATTAGATGGTATATTTGTTGAAATAGGATTAATCCCAAACACTTCTATTTTCAAAGATTTCGTTAAAATGAATGATTATAATGAAATAATTACCGACAAACTCTGTAAGACAAATATAGATGGTTTGTTTGCAGCTGGTGATGCCACAAATATACCTTACAAGCAGGTTGTAATTGCAGCTGGACAGGGAGCTACTGCAGCATTATCTGCGTATCACTATCTTCTTAATTCATAAAACAGCTTTTGCTGTTTTATGAATTACAGAAAATCTACTCCAATATGTTATATATTATTTTTTTAAAAAATTATAAGATTATATACAAACCAGGTAAAAAAATAAATCTACTATTATAAAAAAACATGGATATCAAAAAGGGGAGTAAAACTCCCCTTTTAAATTATTTTATTGATATTTTTTTGCGAATTCTATAATATCAGGACGATCAAGTCCGATTTTTTTCAATGTTTCAACTTTAGGAACACCATTATTTGTCCATCCTTTGCGAGAATAAGTTTCATCCATTAGTTCTTCATAACTTTCCATTCTTTTATCTATTGTCTTTTCAAGTTTTTCTTCTACACTCAGACCTTCAGGATCAATACCGTGCTCTTCTTTTAGTTGTTTATCATATCTTTCTTCTCTTGATTTATATTCATCTACAGTAACAGGTGAAATTGATCTTAATGCTCCATAATCATCTTTTCTTTGTCCCTTACCTAATTTCAAACTTAACAATCTCTGAAAATTATACACTCTTTCAATCTGAAGCATTTGTTCTTCTTTATCAATATTTTCTCCGGTTATTGCATTGTACAATTCTCTATAGTTTGTAACATGTTCTTCAACCTTTGCTGGATCCTCAGTTTTATCATTTCCAACTGGTTCAACATCATTCCATGGAAGTTTACACAATCCATGTAAAGAAAACCATGTTCTCCAAAGTGGGAAATAATAAAGGGCTTCAGCCTTATCTTTATGAGTAGGAAGTCTTTTTTGAACCATATCCATAAAAATTAACCATGCCTCATCATGTTGGGGTCCCTTTATAGCAAAATTATATCCACCTTTTTGAGCTGTAGATTCTTTGGACATATACTGAGAATATTCCAATCCTTTACATTCCATTCCTATTTTATCAAGGAATTCTCTATCAGCACCGAAATTCTTTTCAAAATACTCTTTCATGTAAAGAACACCTTTTCCAGCAATAAGGCCAAATCCCTCACCTCTTGCCATCTGGTGCATCAATTCCAGGGAAGCTTTCCAGTTACCCCATTCAAAACTCAAACCATCTGTTTTTTCTTCATCAAGAATGCCATTTTCCCAGCAATCCATTATAAAAGCTGTTAAAGTTCCAAAGGAAATAGTATCAAGTCCATAAGTATCACAGTAGAAATTCATTTCAGCAATTGCCTCTCTGTCTGTAATACCACAATTTGGTCCAACCCCTGCAATGGTTTCATATTCCGGTCCATCTACTCTAACTCTATCACCTTTATATGGTCCTGTCCTAAGTTCGAAATCTTCAATTGTATGAGCACAGGCAATTGTACAACCGAACCAGCATCCATCAGGTTTACTGTCTTCAAATACCTCTTCATAAGCTTCCTCCCCACAATTTTCTGCTCCATCTATCTGACCGTATTTAAAATTATGTGTAGGAAGAAGGTCATACTCATTCATGATAGGAACTATATGAGCAGTTCCAACTTTTCTCATTCTATTTTGTTTCGGATCATTATTAATAACTTCCTGCTGCATTTTTTGTCCCACTTCTCTAAGTTTTTCCGGGTCAGCAGGATTATTTTCCATTCCATGCAAATCTGAAAATTTACAAACCATGGCCTTGATATTTTTATCTCTAAATACAGTTCCTGTACCGCCACGACCGGCCTGCTTTAATCTAACACCTTTTCTTGGAATATCCCAAAAACCAAAATTCAAACAACCAATCCATGCATTTTCAGAACCTTTTCCTGCAGAAACTGTGGCAACTGATTTTTTAGACATATCTGTATCTTCATCAGCAAACTCATAAATAAGTTGTTCTGCAAGAATATGACTATTAATTTCTTCTTCTGGAGCTTCCATAATTTCAACTTTACCATTATCTCCATCAATATACAGAATCACATCTTTTTCTGCTTTCCCCTGTACTTCAAGTGCATCAAAACCTGAAAATTTTAAATATGGTCCGAAATATCCACCCACATTTGAGTCAATCGGGATACTCGTTGTTGGAGAAACGGTTGTAACTATAGATTTACCTGTTCCGGGATATTGAGTAATTCCACCTATGGGACCTGCAGCAATATTAATTTCATTTTCCGGATCGTTCCATTTTGTATTTTCATCAACAGCATCCCATAAAAGTTTCAAATCAAAACCTTTACCTCCTGTAAACATTTTCTTCATTTCTTTTGTTACAGGTTTTTCTTTAATTTCTTTTGTTGATAAGTTTACATATAAAGTTCTGTTATTATAGCCCTTATCAACAGGTTTTTTCTCATACTCCCACGTTTTTAATATTTTGTGTTTTTCTTTCATTTTTTTAGCTTTTTCTTTCATCAAAAACCTCCCATCTATTTATTTTTTTTAAAAAAAGTACCCTACTCGTTTCATTTAATAACCTACAATAATTTTAGTCATATGTCAAATTCAAATTGTAATTGAATAGAGGATTACTTTTTATTTTAAAAGAGCGCCGGGATTAGCTGAAATATATTTAAGCAATCGATATATTTTTCTCATATTTGCAACTGAACAGTTTTCCGGAATATCTTTTGTTGTATGCCAGTAAATGTAATCAAAATCAATTATATTAACAAAAGGAATCCCTTTTTTCAAAAAAGAATAGTGATCATCAATAATATTTCCCCAGCTTGAGTTCTTAAAAAATTTATAATTAAATTTTTGACGGGCAATATTCCAGATATTATTAACAATTTTTGTAGCATATAATTTAGAAAAACCTTCTTTTTTTATTGTTAAATTTTTATCTCCAATCATATCTATTAATATTCCATATACAAAATTAATATCATGATTTTCAACATATTTTTTTGAACCAATACAATACCCCTCTCCATTTATTCCACTATCCTCTGCATCAAAAAAAAGAAGAACAACTGTATATTCTAACTTTTTTCTTGAAAGATACTCGGACAGTTTAAGCAGAACTGCTGTAGAAGAGTTCCCATCATTAGCACCAATAATTGGTTTGTTTCTGTTTTTATATTTTAAATCATTATCCGCAATTGGTCTTGTATCCCAGTGAGATGCAAAAGCTATTTTTTCCTTTTTTCTTCCTGCAAACTCTGCAATAATATTATAACCTTTGGAATATCCTAAGATTTGATTCTGATATGTAAATTCATCCACTTTAACACTGGCATTACTCTTTTTGAGTTCGTTGATAATATAATTTTTTACAGCTCTATGATTAAAACTTTTGGGAGGATGTGGACTCAAATTATTTAGATTCTCAAAATAATCAGATAAAGAAACTGAAAATTGTAAATTATAAAAAAAAATAAAAAGACAAAAAAGGACGAACCCTTTTTTATTTCTCATGAAAATTTATTTCTTTGATAAGATGTATTTCATTGGGTTTACAGGAGTACCATATACCCTAACTTCATAATGAAGGTGCGGTCCTACTGAATTACCTGTAGCTCCAACACTCCCAATAATCTGACCTTTTTTAACTTTTTCTCCAAGATGTACATTTATTGAATCCATGTGAGCATATCGTGTTGTAATTCCATATGAATGTTTTATTATTACATTTTTACCCCAGAGAGGTCTTATGCCTGCATATACAACTTTACCATTTCCTGGAGCACGTACTTCCTGTCCAACTGATTGAGCTATATCTATTCCATTATGGTGTTCCCGATCTCCAGTTATAGGAGATAACCTGGGGCCAAACCCTGATGTTATCCAGCCATAAACAGGCCATTTTGTAGGAACATTGCTCCACATTCTATTATCAATTTCATCACTATTCTTAATTTTTTTAATCATCTTTTTTGCAAATTCTATTCTTGATTCAGTTTTAGTTATCATTGTACTTATATCTTTTATTTCTTTTTTCAATTCTGGTTCCAAAAGATAATTCTCCTGTTGATTCCAATCATTTTGAGTACCACCAATACCCATCTCTTTTATTGCATCACTTGTAGGGGGCAAGTTGTTCATTACTAAAAGATTATCAATTGAATTTAGGACCTGATACATCACTTTTTGATTTCTATCTGTATTGTTTTTTAAATTTCTAAATTTTTTCTTTAGTATAACATTTTCTGAGATTAATCTTTCATATCTGTCCTTTTTAACAACTTCTGATTGATAATCAAAAATAATATAGATTACAGTTGTTAAAATTATCAGAACAAATAATAGTATTATACCGATTGTCCCGTAACTAATTTTAGTATTTTTTACGCGAACATCTTTGTCCGGAATAACCATTAATGTTAAATATCTATCAAATAATTTCTTTAGCATAGCAATAGAAATTATATCCAAGAATTTCCTCTTGTCAAGTATTTTTCTTATATATCAATATAGACTTAATCATATTAACAAAATACAGTTTAATTTTTATTTATTAAAGACAAAGAAATTCGCTCTCTGGTATAATCAACATTAATTACCTTAAAATAAAACCATTCTCCTATTTTAAAATGGTCATTTAAATCATCAACATATTTATCAAGTGTATTTGATATGTGGCAGAGCCCATTTGTTCCAATTCCCAGGTCTATAAACATTCCAAAATTAGTTATATTTGTTATTGTACCTACAAGCTCCATTTCTTTTTGGACATCTTTAATGGTCTCAATCTCTTCAGAATAGGGAATTGGTTCAAACTTATCTCTAATATCCCTTCCTGGCTTTTTAAGTTCTTCTATGATATCATTTAATGTATATTTTCCCAGCGTACTTTCATACTTCTTATTATTTAACTTATCAATTAAGCTCTTATCTTTTACTATATCATTCAAATCAAAATCATTCTTCTTTATTATTTCTTTAATTTTTGAATAATTTTCTGGATGTATAGCCGTATTATCAAGAATATTTTTACCATTTCTTATTCTTAAAAATCCAGCACACTGCTCATAAGTTTTCGGACCAATCCCATCAATTTCCAATAATTCTTCTCTACTTTTTATTCCATTATTAGATTTTTTATATTCAATTATATTTTGTGCTTTCTTTTCACTAACACCAGAAACATAAGACAATAATGGTCTTGATGCGCTATTAATATCCACACCTACTTTATTAACAACAGAAGTGACAACATAATTCAATCTATCCTTTAATTTTGTTTGATTTACATCATGCTGATACTGTCCAATCCCAAGAGATTTAGGATCAATTTTTACCAGTTCAGCAAGAGGATCATGGACTCTTCTTGCAATACTTATCGCTCCTCTAATAGTTACATCCAACTCTGGAAATTCTTCAACTGCAATTGGAGAAGCCGAATAAATACTTGCACCACTTTCATTAACAAGAACCTTGTTGATGTTAAATTTCTTTGTTAATTTTTTAATTAAATTTGATATTTCTTTTGATCCTTTACCATTTCCCAAAGCTATTAATTCAATATTATACTTGTCAATTATATTTTCAAGTATAGAAAAACTTGTTTCTTGAGATTTTAAAACATCTACAACTTCATGTGCAAGATAATTACCATTTTTATCAATTACAGCCAGTTTTGAACCTGTCCTTAATCCCGGATCTATCCCAAGTATATTTTTATCCGAAGCTGGAGAACCCATCAAAAGAGATTCTAAATTTTTCTCAAAAACATCTATTGCAACAGATTCAGCTTTTTCTGTGAATTTATTAATAATTTCATTTGATATAGAAGGTGCCAGATAGCCATAGTATGCCATTTCTATTGCTTCATTTAATTCATCATTAAACAGATGTTTATCATTCTTAATAATTTCATCTTTAATTAAATTTAAAACTTCGCTCTCGCTCACAATTAGATCCATGGATATTACATCCTCATTTTCTGCTCTATTTATTGCAAGCAGCCTGTGAGATTTAATTTTATCTATTTTCTCCTTATAATTATAATAATCTTTATATACTTTCTTTTTGTCTTCATCGACATTCTTTTTTTCTGTTTTTAAAATACTATTTCTTTTAAAATAATCCCTTAGTTTTTTTCTTATAACAGAATCATCTTTAATATGAGAAACAACAATATATTTTGCCTGTTTAATAATTTCTGACAATTTTATTATCTTCTTTTTTTCGTTTTTGAACTTCAAAATTATATTTTTCTTATTTCCTTTAAAAACATTTTGTTCATAAATTTTTTTCGCTAAGGGTTCAAAACCCATTTTAATAGCCTGCCCAGCTTTTGTCTTCTTTTTAGGTTTATAGGGCAGATAAAGATCTTCAAGTTCAGTTTTATCCAAACATTTTTTTATTTTTTCTTCTAACTCTTCGGTCAGCTCATCCTGCTCTTTAATTGTTTTCAAAATATATTTTTTTCTTTCTTTTAGTTCTTCATAGTAAGCTAATTTATTAGAAATAGTTCTTATCGTTACCTCATCAAGATTCCCGGTTTTTTCCTTTCGATATCTTGAAATAAAAGGAATTGTATTTCCTTTTTTCAATAATTTCACAGTGTTATTAATTTTTATTGATTTAATTGATAGTTCTCTTGATATTTGTTTTACTATATCCAATTTTTCCCCTTCCTTTTTGATTTGAAAAGTATAAAACATTTGTAATTTTTTTCAAGAAATAGTTTATATTTTAAAAATTTCTAATTCTGGATTAGATAGAAATGGACAGAAATAAAGTTCTGTCCATTAATTTCATGATAAATTAATTTTTTAAACAGTTTTTTCTATTTTTGGTATTCTGCTCATATGAATATGCTAACCCCAGTAGGTTTCGATCATTTTTATATTTTCCTATTAATGTTAAACCTATTGGCTCACCACTTTTTCGATACCCGGCAGGAACATTTACAGCAGGGTATCCACATGGAC
>CAZUKV010000012.1:0-24861 GCA_964621075.1 uncultured bacterium
TTAGCAGAAGGAAGATCCATCTTATTTAAAGCAACAACAATTGGAACTCCAGCATTTTTAGCATGATTTATAGCTTCTTCTGTTTGAGGCATAACCCCATCATTTGCAGCTACAACGAGAATTACAACATCTGTAATATTAGCCCCTCTGGTTCTCATGGCTGTAAAAGCTTCATGTCCAGGAGTATCAACAAAAGTAATCTCCCCTTTATCAGTTAACACCGAATATGCTCCTATATGTTGTGTAATTCCACCATGTTCACTTCCTGCAACCCGTGCGTTTCTAATATAATCCAGTATTGAGGTCTTACCATGATCTACATGTCCCATTACCGTAACAACCGGTGGTCTTGCTTTTTTCTCATTATTTTCATATTCTCTAAATTCTTCTTTAATAACATCTTCGCCATATTTTTTTATAAATACCAATTCTTTTCCAAAATCTTCAGCTAATATTTTTGCATAATCTTCTTCTATGGAATTCTGGATATCTTCAACTTCAACTCCCTCTTTTTCCAAATGTTTTACCAATTCTTTAGTAGAAAGACCTATATTTTCAGCAAAATCTTCATAAGTTAAACCTTTCATCATGTATAATACTTCTCTTTTCTCTTCTTTTGCTTTTTTCTTCTTTTTCTTTTTCTTTTTCTTGGATTTCTTTTTCTCTGAAGACGTATCTTCCATAACTTCAGACCAGCTTACTGTTCTTTTTTTAGGAATTTTTTCTTCTTTTACATCTTTTTTTCTTTTTGTGGTCTGTTCAACTTTTTCTTTTTTCTTTCCTTCTATCTGTTCTCTAACCCAGGCGTAATCTTCTCTCCACCCTTTCTCTTTCTGTGGTTTTGGACCTTTCTTCTTCTTTTTCTTCTTCTTCAAGTCTTCTTCTAATTTTTTTATTTGTTCATCGGGTCTTAGTTTTTTCTCTTCGCTTTCTTTCTTACCAGATTCCTTCTTTTCCTCTTTTTCTTTGGGTTTTTCCTCACCCTTTTCTTTTACCTTGCTTTCTTTCTTATCCTTTTTTGTTTCTTTAGGAGCACCTTTTTTTGACTTATCCTTTTTCTTTGTCTTTTTCTCTGCAGTTTTTTCTTTCTTTTCAGTCTTTTTAGTTTTTGCAGCTTCTTCAGATTTTTCTTCACTTTTTTCTTTTTTCTTTTTATCTCTTGCTGTCTTTTTTCTTACCCTTGCTTTCTTTCTTAAACGGGCATGAGGTTTATTACTTTTTTTATCTTTATCTCCCTCAACTCCAAAATGCTCTTTAGCTTTACGCTGCCCGTAGGGCCCAACTATATTCATATGTGAACTAATATCAAAATCTTCTTTCTGGAAAAATTCTATTAGTTTCGAACTGGAAACCCCGATTTCTTTTGCTAATTCATAAACTCTAACTTTTTCATTATTTACCATTCACCGCACCCCCTTGTTGTCCGGTTAACTCCTAAATATATTAAACTAATCTTTTTTTTCATCTTTTTGATCTTCATTTTCTTTTTCATTATTTTTTTCACTTTCCTCTTCTTCTTTTTCTTTATCTTCCTGGGATTCTTCTTCCTCTTTATTCTTCTCTGTTTCTTCAATCTCTTCAAGTTTGTTTTTTGCTTCTTCAATTATTTTTTCAACTGTATCCATATTAGTATCCAGTAAATCAATCATAAAATTTGGGTGGGTACTAACAATATCCTCTAAACTTATTATATTTTTATCTTTAAATATTTCAAAATATTCTTCTGATACAGAGTCAAGTTCCTGAAGCTGTTCTAATTTTTTTTCTTTTTCTTTTTCTATAGTCTCTCTGCGTTCACTATCTGAAACAATATATAATTTCCATCCTGTAAGACGCGCAGCCAGAGCAACATTCTGTCCTCCCCTTCCTATGGCCATCGTATACTGTGAATCGGGAACAACAACTTTTGCTTCCTTAGCTTCCTCATCTTCAAATATAACATCAATAACATCAATATTCTTTAAAGACCTTTTTATCATTTTCTTCGGATCATCAATATATTCAATTACATCAATTCTCTCCCCATTTAATTCTCTTACAACATTTTGTATTCTAATTCCTCTCATTCCTACGCACGTGCCCACGGGATCAATATCTGGATTGTCCGTCCAAACAGCTACTTTAGTTTTATATCCTGGGCTTCTTGCTATAGATCTTATCAAAACCTTATTGCTTTCAACTTCGGGAACTTCAAGTTTAATTAATTCGCTAACAAGATTTTTATGTGTTCTGGAAGCAAATATATCTGTACTCATACCGCTTCTCTTAACTTTATATATAAAAACCTTCATTCTTGAACCTCTATAATAATTATCTTTAGGAGATTGATGATTGGGTTTAATCTTTGCTTCCCCTTTTCCAAGGTCCATGATTATATTTGCAAGTTCTTTGTTTTCTCCACCTACTTCTTCTTTAAATTTTTGTCTTTCTCTACCTCTAAGTCTCTGTTTTCTTACAACAATAGCAGTAAATATCTCATCTTCTTTTTCTTTATATTCATCATATACTCTTCCTTCTTCAACCCCTTTGATTCTATTCATTATATTCTCTTTTACAATTCTTGCACCATTTCGACCCAAATCTTTTGGTTCTATAAAAATATCAATTATATCGCCCTCTTCAATGTCAGTTATTTCCAAAATTTCTTTTGCTTTTTCTATGCTAATTTCTTTGTGTTTATCATCAACTTCTTCTTTAACTTCTTTTGAAATGAAAACATATAATTTGCCATCATCAATTTCCACTTCAAGAGGTAAATTGTATTCTTCATCCTCTTCAACTTTCTCCTTTAATTTGTATTTTCTAATATAAGCATCTTTTAAACTTTCTGTAATTATCTTCATCATCTCTTCTTTGCTTATATCTTTAGATCTCATTAAATCTTGAATTACCTGCATAAATGCTTCCATTTTCTAATTCCTCCTATTTATCAATATCCAATACTGCTTTTAATATATTTTCTAATTTGATTATATGTTTTTTCCCCTCTTTATCTTCAATAGTGACTTCATCATTTTGAACTTTTCTAATATACCCCTTCACTTCACCATTTTTATGAACAACTCTGCAAAAACGATCATGAAAAAATTCAAAATCCCTGCTATCTTCCAAAACAGCCAACCCAGGTGATGAAACTTCAAGTATATAAGAATTATTAACCATATCTTCAGCATCTAAAATATCACTTAAATATCTATTCAATTCTGTAAGTTCTTCTACATGTACCTGTCTTCCTGTACCATCTACAAAAACCTGCACAATGCCGCTCTTTCTATTATCATTTATATTTAATTTATATAATCTCAATCCTCTTTCTTCTAAATAAGGTTCTATTATCTCCGTTAGCCTTTTATCAATCTTCACAATTTTCCTCCTAAATTTTCAAGATAACCCCTTTGATGCCTCGAAGTATATCACATAAAATTAGATATTCAAGACTAATTTAAAGAAAAAAAAATAAAATTAGAAGAACTCTTTTATAGTAAAATAGAGAATGTTTATTAAGAGGAGTAAATTTATTTAAATTTACAATTTACCCCTCAATTGATCTCTTATCTTGACTCTTCAATAGTTTTATCTATTAAATCATCATCTGCTATAAATGGAATTGTTATATGATCATCATTTTCATTATTTTTGTTATGTTTGGCAATGGTTTCTATTGAATTTTGATTTCTGGCCCATGCTCTTCTTGCAACTCCATTAAGAACATCCCAGGATAAAGCTCTTTTGATAATATTATCCACTCTTTTACTGCCATCTAATACTAATCCAAATCCTCCATTACTTACCTTGGATATACCAACTCCACCACCATTATGTAATGTACATAAAGTCATTCCTCTTGCTGCATCTCCAGCAAAATTGTTTACAGACATATCAGCCATTATATTACTACCATCTTTAATATTTGCAGTTTCTCTAAAAGGCGAATCTGTTCCCCCTGTATCATGATGATCTCTTCCAAGCATGACCGGCCCTATATCTCCATTACGAACCATTTCATTAAATTTCAATGCTATCTCTATTCTTCCTTCAGCATCCTGATAGAGTATCCTGGCCTGTGAACCAACTACAAGATCATTTTCATCTGCTTCCTTTATCCATATATAATTATCTCTATCCTGATAGCGTCTGTCCGGATCAATACATTCGGCAGCAGCCCTATCTGTTTTTAATAAATCTTCTTTTTCTCCACTCAAACATACCCATCTAAATGGCCCATAACCATAATCAAAAATCTGTGGCCCCATAATATCTTCTACATAAGATGGGAAAATAAATCCATTATCCGGATTTTCCTCATTTTTAGCTATTTCAGTTATACCAGCATCATAAACTGCTTTCATGAAACTATTGCCATAATCAAAAAAATATGTTCCTCTTTCCACTAATGTTTTTATCTGCTTGTAATGATTTTTCAATGATTTATCAACAAGTTTTTTGAATTTTTTCTTGTTCTCTTGAAGCATCTCAGTTCTTTCATTAAAAGTTAACCCTTGAGGACAGTAACCTCCATCATATACCGCATGACATGATGTTTGATCAGATAATAAATCAATATCTATATTATTATTGACCGCATATTCAAGAAGATCAACTATATTACCATAATATCCTATGGATACAGCTTCACCTTTATTAGCATATTTTGATGCCATTTCAAACGCCTCTTCTTCAGATCTGGCTATTTCATTCAGCCATCCCTGTTCATGTCTCGTTTCAATTCTTGAATAATCAACTTCAGCTATTATCCCAACACCTTTTGCTATTTCAACTGCTTTTGCCTGTGCTCCACTCATACCACCAAGCCCTGAAGATACAAAAAGTTTTCCACTTAAATCCCCTTCCTGAGGAATACCAAGTTTTAATCTACCCGCATTCAAAAGGGTCATATATGTTCCATGTACAATTCCCTGAGGACCTATATACATCCATCCTCCTGCTGTCATCTGTCCATAATTAGCAACTCCGAGAGCTGCAGCTTTATTAAAATGCTTCATATCATCAAACATGCCAATCATTAGTCCATTTGTTAAAATAACCATTGGTGCTTCTTCATGTGATTCAAACAAACCAACCGGATGTCCAGAATATAAGGCAAGTGTTTGTTTTTTATTCATCCTTTTTAAATATTCTTTTATAATCCAGTACTGCATCCAGTTCTGACAAACCTGACCTGTCTCACCATAAGTGGTCAATTCATAAGGATATAATGCCACATCAAAATCAAGATTATTATCAATCATTAACTGAAGAGCTTTTCCTTCAAGTGTTTTACCATCATATTTATCTATTGATTTAGCTTTAATATTTCCCTGTGGTCTAAATCTATATCCATAAATTCGACCCCTTTCTTTTAATTCTTTTAAAAATTCTGGGGCAAGTTTTTCATGCCATTTTTGAGGTATATACCTCAAAGCATTTTTTAAAGCCAGTTTTATATCCTCTTTACTTAAATCTGCTTCCCTTTTTGGGGCTCTTCTGATATCCTTTACAAATTCTGGATATTCCGGCAGATTATTAAATATAGAATCAAGTTTAACATCCATTGATTCTGAAATAATTTTATTCTTCATTTGTACCTCCTATTTCTACTTTTTTAAAATCTCAAATCACCTACTGATTTTTCCACTTTTCGAATGAAACTATCATCTTTAATAATCCCATAGGCTTTATCAATATCTTTTTTAAACCATCTATCTTTATCTAAAAATTTTATACTTTTTCTAACAATATCGTATACAACTCTGGAGCCATCCCCTGGTTTAAGCGGTTTGAAAAAATCTATTCCCTGAACCGCTGCGAGCATTTCTATAGCATATATATTATAAACATTATCAACAATCTCGCTAAACTGTCTTGCTGAAATTGTTCCCATCGATACATGGTCTTCTTTACCCGCAGATGTTGAAATTGAATCCACTGAGGCTGGATGTGAAAGAACCTTATTTTCTGAAACCAGACTGGCTGCAACATATTGAGGAATCATGAATCCCGAATTCAACCCGCCTTTTTCTATTAAAAAAGCTGGTAGATCATTATTATATGCAGGATGTAACAGTCTGTTTATTCTTCTTTCTGATATATTTCCAAGTTCTGCTACTGCTATTTTGGCATGATCCATAGCAAGCGCAACAGGCTGCCCATGAAAATTACCACCTGAAATTGCTCCATTTTCAAAAATTAATGGATTATCTGTAACACTATTAATTTCTGTTTCAAGAACACTCTCTACATATCTTAAAGTATCTTTGCTTGCTCCATGAACCTGTGGTACTGTTCTCAGAGAATAAGCATCCTGAACATTTCCACAATTATAATGTGATTCTCTTATTTCACTATTTTTATATAATCGTAATAAATTATCAGCAGTATTGATCTGCCCATTATGAGGTCTGAGATTGTGAATTCTTTCATCCAAATTTCTATCTGTTGCCATCAAAGAATCATAACTGACAGCTGTTATTATATCGGATATTAAAGAAAGGTTTCTTGCTTTTCTAAAAGCTATAGTACCGACCCCGGTCATTACCTGAGTACCATTTATTAATGCAAGTCCCTCTTTTGCGAGCAATTGATGAGGTTCAATATCGGCCTTTTTTAAAGCTTCCCGGCCTGACATCACTTTATTCTTATATCTTGCTTCTCCTTCTCCCATCATTACAAGAACAATATGAGCTAATGGTGCTAAATCGCCGCTTGCACCAACAGACCCTTTTTCAGGAACAAGTGGGATTACATTTTTATTTAACATTTTCAACAAAGTTTTTACAGCTTTCAGGGTTATTCCAGAATATCCAATAGCTAATGCATTAATTCTTAAAAGCATAATTGCTCTAACAATTTCATCTGAAAAATAATCTCCTACACCAACAGCATGTGATAAAATTAAATTCTTCTGTAAGGTTTTTAATTTTTCTCTTGATATTTTTATATTACTAAAATCACCAAAACCAGTATTAACACCATAAGTTGCAAGATCACTATTTAAAAACTTTTTAACACGATTTCTTGATTTTTTTATTGCACCAACAGACTCTTCACTTAATTCAACTTTTTCCTTTTTTACTGCTACATTCCAAACATCTTCTATCCCAAGGGGTTTTTTTCCAATTAAAATCATAAGATCACCTCAATTATCCATTACTACTATCTTTCCTGTTCGTTCAGATTTATAAATTGCCTCTTCTAATAATTTTACAACTTTTTTTAACCATGTATGGTTTTTAATATTAACAAGAGCAATATCCATGTTCGCATTAAGACTATCTTCTGAGATTATTTTATTTATTTTCTCTTTAAGCCTATTTATAATATTCATTAAAAATTCATCATCAATTTCTTCAAAAATAATTAAGAACCCATCATCTTTGTATCTAAAGATTAAATCAACACTTCTAACATTTCTTTTAAACATCTCTGCTATTTTTTGAGAAACATTATTTAGATTTTTAAGTCCGTATACCTTTTTTAATTTCATAATATACCTGTATTTAATATAGAGAATAGAAAATGGAATTTCTTTTCTTTTTAACCTCTCAAGGTAATCATTGAGCCTTAGATAAAAATAATTAGTTTTATATACAGAAGTTAAACTATCATAAATATTCATGTTTCTACTTTCATTTTCAAGTTTGTTAGATTTTAAAACAAAAGCAGAAATAATAGCTAAATTTTGTAAATAATTTAAATCTGCATCTTCAAATTTAGTATTTCTTGCAGCAGCAATGTACCCAACAATTTTTTTCTTTATAAGCAGAGGAAAACAAACACAATATCTATTAGTCTTTTCTATCAATACCCTTTCATTATCAAAAATTACATAATTTTTTGATTCTATTAAATTTTTAATTTTTTCATTTTTTTGATCAACAGAGAAATTTTTAATAAAATGAGAACTTAAACCCCTGCTTATTTTTATCTTAAATTCATCTTGTTTCCTTTCTGCTATATATACAATATTTAACAGCAAATTATGCACAAGAGAATCCAGTACCCCGGATAAAATTTCTTCATATGAGGTTGATTTTAAATAATTAGATATTAATTTATTATCAATTATCTTCATTATCATCCTTTCCCTCTAAATCAAACATATCAATACCCTGTAAATAAGATAAATCTTTTAAACTATTAATTTCTTTAAATTTTTTCAAATATTCTGATATTTTATCTATAGATTGAATTATTTTATCACATAACAAGACCTGATCCTTATTATCAGTTCTTCTTTTTAACAAATTTGCAGTTGTCAATATTATAGTCAAATAATTGTTAATCATGTGGCTAAATGATACACCAAGTTTGTGTACATTTTTTAAAAGTTCATCGGCATTTTTATTTCGTTTAAGATAAAAATCAAAATAAAGAGTTTTTGAATAATCCAAAAATTCTAAGATATTTTCTATTTTTCTATCTGTTATCTCTTTTTTAGTTATATTATTATCCACAATAAGAACTATTTTCCTTGAACTGCTACTTATCAAAAAAATATAATATTCAGCTTCTTTAAAATATCTCTTTAGTTTTCCTTTCAGAATATTATCTTCAGGTGTATATACTTTTTTATCTTCCTTAAATTCAATTTTAAAACTATTTTTAATAATTTCTTTAACTCTATAATCAGAGATATAATCTATTAATTTAAAGGTATTCTTTTTATCTGTTTCTTCAAAATAAAAAACTCGATCAAAATAAAAGTATTTATTAAACAAACTGATAAAAAATGATGCAGCATTGATATTTTTTTTTATTTTAAGATTATTTATAAAATTTTTAATAAGATAATTTTTGCCTTCTACAGAATTTAATTTTGAAATAATCTCCTCTGAATCAAAACTATCTCTTTTATGTAAAACTTTTATAAATTTTTTAATATTGGGTTCAATTTTAAAATTATTTTTTAATTCATCTGATATTTTATTAAAATTATCTAATGTTTCTTCTATGAGGTCAATCAAAATATTATCGGTAATTAACAAATTTTCTTCAAATTCATCTAAAAATTTATTAATATTTTCAAAATTGTTAAAAATTATATATGAAGCCAATCTTTCAGAATAACTAATTAATTTTGAAAAATAATCATCTGACTCTATTTTTGCAGCCTGATCTATAAAATCTAAAGGAAAATTATATTTTTTCATGATATATTTAGATATTTCAAGATGATTTACCCCATATCTTTTTTCTTCATACTTATATAATGATTCAAGCCCTTCATTATAACTTGATCCAAGTTTATCCATAAATTTCTTATCAATTTTTGGAATAAAAAGTGTCCCTATATGACGAAATATTGCAAGTTTAAATGAATAGTGGACATTATCAAAGCCTTTTATACGTGATAAGTTCTTCATAAAATAAGAAAAAAAATAGATTAAACTAAATATTTTTTTTTTATAACTGTTTTTGATATCCGAAAAATAATCAAGATAATCATAAGAAAACAAGGTCATAACTATTTCCATTAGCTTTTCTTTGCCAAGAATGATATAGGCATGTCTTATAGAGTAAATTTTATGGGGAACATAATAAAATCCAGAATTTATAATTCTCAAAATCTTACCGGATAAAAAAGGGTTCGTTTCTAAAAAACCAAAAAAATCAAATATTTTAACCTTTTCATCATTTTTTATTAATTTGTTAAATTTATTCATGTTAATTACCGGAATTTCTTCGCTGCTTAAAATTTTATCAATTTTCTCAAAACTAAACTGCCCCATATTAAGATACTCCTATCTAAAATGAAAATTTCAACCCAAAAATGTCCTGTTCCAGTAAATCAACTGTAATATTATTTCTTCTAAGATACCTATTAATAAGATTTATTGCAATATTTTTTTTATCATTAACATTATCAATTATTTTTGAAAAATCTTTCTTTTTTATACCTACAAATTCAAATTTAATAGATTCCTCATGAAAAACAACTTTCACTTTTGTCGAAAAATGGAAAAATTCTACGAGATACCTTAAAATAATAACATCCAGTATATTATGTTCTAATTTAAATGTCTTACCATTATCATGAATATCCTTATTAATAATCTCAGAATCTAAAAAAGATAACTTTTCCAGTTTTTGCTCTAAAATATTTGATAATTCTAATAAATTATATTCAATATTTTCTTTCTCCATAATAAAATCTGAATCTTCTTTCAAGTATTGTTTAATTTTTTCAACTCCCATTTCTATTTTTTCTTTATATTTATCTTCACAATCAAGGAAATCTAAATAATTAATTATTATCATTAAATAGTTATTAAAATCATGCCGTATAACAGAGATTATTTGGCTTGCCAAAAAATCTTCAAGTTTTTTTAAATCCTTTATATTATCAATTTTCATAAAAACTCCTATCTCAAAATAACCATATTTATTTTAATTGGAATCTAATTTAATTATAATCAAATTTATACAAATCTTCAACAATTATAACAATAAATTTAATTGACTTATTTACTCTTTGAGTTATTATTAAAGTCAGGGAGGATAGATATGAAACGGTATTTTATTTTACTATTTGTTTTTTTTATTTTTTTAAACGCCCTTAAAGCAAATAAGTTTCAAACTATTGATATAAATGAATATAAAAATTTATACCAGATAACATTATCACTCGAAGAAAAACCAATCTATGTAGAAAATGTTTACAGAAACCCCTACAGAATTGTAGTAGATCTTAAAAATACAATAATAGTCCCAAGCAAAAAGAAGATTAATATTGATAGAGAACCTTTTAAAGAAATTAGAATAGCCCAGCATGATAAAAATACAGTTAGATTTGTTCTTGAGTTAACAAAAAAATTAACCCACACTATTTCACAAAAGGATAATCAGGTTATTGTAAGTATTAAATATTTAAATGAAAATAAAATTAACACTGTAAAGAAAAAAGTACCGGTGAAATTAGCTCCAAGAAACAGTAGTGTTACAATATCTGAAGTATCCCTTGGGACAAAAATTAAAGTTATCAATGAAAAAAATGGCTGGTATCTTGTTTTGCTAAATGATAAACAGGTAGGGTGGATAAACAAAAGTTCTTTAAAAATATCAAATGGATAAAACAAAATTAATTTTTTTTTGTTTTTTACTTATATTTTTTTCAAACAATATTTATTCAGAACAAAATTCCAGAATCAAATTTTATTTTAGTAAGAATTCCGTAAAAATAGAATTTTCTCAAATAAATATTAGTAGATTAGAAACAAACTATCAAAAAAAAAGAATCTATCTTTATTCTAAAAGTAAACTAAAAGATGAATTCAAAGTTATTGATTATAAAATAATTAAATATATTAAAATAAAAAATAATTTAATCGAAATTCAATTAAGAAAAAATCGTAATTTTAAATATAAGAAAAAAATCCTGACAATATTTTACAATTTTCCGCAGGAAGGTATTTGTAAAGAAAATATTGGTGCAATTTATGAAAAACCCACCAATAATTCAACAAAATTAACTGAAATACTAATGGGAGATAAGTTATTGATTTTACAGGAAACAAAAGGATGGGCAAAAATAAAAATTCCTGAACAAAATAATTACCCCGGCTGGATAAATAAAAAATTTATCAATATATTGATAAATAAAAATAAAAATGAGAAATTCAATCATAGGATTAAAGAAAAATGGATTAAGTTCCATTCAAATAAAAAGATATATAAATTATCGGCAGGAACAAAGTTTCAAATTATTAAAAATCAAAATGATAAAATATACATAAAACTAAAGAATGATCTGACAGGATGGATAAATCAAGAAGCATTCAAAAGAAACATCAGTTCATCACTTAGAAATGAAATTGTCAAAACAGCAAAAAGTTTTATTGGAACTCCTTATGTCTGGGGAGGTACTTCAGCAAGAGGAATGGATTGTTCCGGTTTCATTCATATTATTTTTAAACTGTATGATTTTATTATACCCAGAGATGCAAAAGATCAATTTTATTATGGCAAAGCAATATCAATCAACCAACTTAAAGTTGGTGATTTAGTATTTTTTCAAACATATCAAATTGGACCTTCTCATGTAGGAATATATATTGGTAAAAACAGGTTTATACATGCCTCTTCAAGAAAGGGAGTAACCATTTCATCTTTTTCAGAGAAATATTACAAAAATCACTTTTATGGTGTAAGAAGAATTATTGATTAATTAGATTAATTATTATATTTTTCATGAAGCAAAAAAGCCGATATAAACACAGTAGCAGGGATTGCTAAAACAAGCCCGATACTTCCTGCTAATGCTCTTAAAATTTCTGAAGATATAATATCAAGATTTATTATTTTTATAAATTCCCATTTATAAGCTACAAAAATTATTAGTATTGGTAAAGAAGCACCCGTATAAGCAAGAACAAGCGTATTTGTCATGGTACCAATAACATCTTTGCCTACATTAAACCCCCTTTTTACATGTTCTTTCATTTTCATATCTTTATTGGCCATTTTAATTTCATACATTGACGAAGAAATCTCAACACCCACATCCATAACTGCTCCGAGAGCACCTATAATAACACTGGAAAGTAAAAGACCACCAAAATCAATATCAATATTCTGGGGTAAATATTTAAGCATCTGCGAAGAATTTAAACTTATACCTGTTAAATTGGTAACTTCAATCATGATGTAAGATAAAATACCCGAAGCAATTAGTCCTGTTATAATACCAAAAATAGAAGATATTGATTTAATTGAAAATCCATTTAAAACAATTACTGTTATTAAAATAGCTAATATTGAAACAAGTATTGTTAGGGCAATAATAGAAACTCCTTTTAAAATAAATGGAATATAAATTAAAAATAAAAGCATGATGGTTGCAATTAAAGAAATAAGTGCTTTAATACCTTTCTTTTTTCCTATTAAAATAACCAGAAGAAAAAATATTAGAAGTGTAATTAATAAATAGTTAGTCCTGTCATAACTAAAAAAAAGATATTCATTTTTATCTTTATTAAAATTAACTATTATATTATCTCCAGGTTCCAAAATTATTTCTTCAGGATGTTCAGGGTTATAGTCATTTGTTAGTCCTGCTACATTTTTAGAATCATTAAGTTTAATTAAAAGATTTTGACGAATTATTTTGAAACCGGGTTGATCAACTATTTGTTTTCTTGACATTTCCTGAACAACCTCTGCTTTTTTGTAGGATTTTTCAGCAAATGTAATACTTGAAAAAATAATTAATATTAAAATTAAATAAATTATTTTAAAATTTTTTGTTTTCATATATTTAATATATGGGCAGAATCTAAAAGTCTGCCCTAAATTTTCTATTAAAAATTTAACCAGCTATAACTAACAACAAGCCCTGCAACAACTACAGAAACCATACTCATTAATTTTATTAATATATTTAAACTTGGACCTGTTGTATCTTTAAATGGATCTCCAACAGTATCTCCAATTATTGATGCATCATGTGCATCACTTCCTTTTCCCCCATATTTACCTGTTTCAATATATTTTTTAGCATTATCCCAGGCTCCACCTGAATTTGCCATAAAAATAGCTAAAACAAAAGCGGAAACAAGTGTTCCTGCTAAAAGTCCCATAACCCCGGCTACACCGAGAATAAGTCCAATGATTATTGGCACAACTATTGCAAGAAGAGATGGAATAATCATCTCTTTTTGAGCTGCTTTTGTACTAATTTTCACACATGACTCATAATCTGGATCTTCAGTACCTTTTAGAATCCCCTTTTTTTCACTAAATTGTCTTCTTACTTCAGCTACCATCTCACCAGCAGCTTTTCCAACTGCATTTATAGTTAAACCACCAAAAGCAAATGCCAGCATACTACCACAAAATAAACCAATTAAAACTGCAGGATTTGATAATGTAATATTAAAATAAGTCATAAAATCCTTTAAAGTAGCTTCTGCAATTTTAATTCCACCATTAATCATCTCAATACCTTTATATTTAATTAAAGACATCCGCACTTCTTCAACATAAGCTGCTATTAATGCTAAAGCAGTAAGAGCTGCGGATCCAATTGCAAATCCCTTTCCTGTTGCTGCTGTGGTATTTCCCAAAGAATCAAGAGCATCTGTCCTTTCTCTTACCTCTTTAGGTAAATTTGTCATTTCAGCATTACCCCCGGCATTATCAGCAATAGGACCATAAGCATCTGTAGCCAGAGTTATACCAAGAGTTGATAACATTCCAACAGCAGCAATAGCAATTCCGTAAAGACCTTTTGATGGTTCATTCATACCACCAGCTGAAATATAACTGCCAAGTATACCTAAAACAACAGATATGACCGGAGCAACTGTTGATATCATTCCAGTTCCAATACCACTTATAATTACTGTTGCAGGTCCTGTTTTGGCATGTTTTGCAATTTTTTTTGTAGGGCTATAAGCATAAGAAGTATAATATTCTGTTGATTTTCCAATCACAATCCCAACAATCAGCCCAATTATTATTGCCCCGAAAACTCCCATTGCTCCTGGTAATACTATTTTTACAATAAAATATGAAGCCACAACAATTAAGATAGCACTTAAATGAATACCGTTATTTAATGATTTCAAAAGATCATTCATTTTAGCACCTTCTTTTGTTTTTACTGCTAAGATACCTATAATAGACAAAAATATCCCAATACCGGATATTATCATTGGAAGAATAGCTCCTGCATAACCATATCCCGCTGCTACTCCAAGAGCGGCAGATGCCAGTATCGATCCACAATAAGATTCATATAAATCTGCTCCCATTCCAGCAACGTCCCCTACGTTATCACCAACATTATCTGCAATTGCAGCCGGATTTCTCAAGTCATCTTCTGGAAGTCCCTCTTCTACTTTACCCACAAGGTCTGCACCAACATCAGCAGCTTTAGTATAAATTCCACCACCTACACGTGCAAATAATGCCTGTGATGATGCTCCTATACCAAAACTCAGCATAATTGAAGTAGTATTTGGAAGTGACATTCCAAATATATGATAAAGAATATAGAACCATACAGAAATATATAATAATCCAAATCCAACAACTGTTAATCCAAGCACCGATCCACTTCTAAAAGCAATCTTCAAAGCTTTATTTAATGATTTTCTGGCAGCATTTGTAGTTCTAACAGACGCCAGAGTTGCAGTGTTCATACCGTAATATCCTGCCAGTGCTGAAAAGAATCCACCGGTTAAAAATGCAAATGGTACCCAAATGGATTGCACCTTTAATACATA
This sequence comes from uncultured bacterium, assembly GCA_964621075.1. Taxonomy (GTDB): domain Bacteria; phylum Macinerneyibacteriota; class Macinerneyibacteria; order Macinerneyibacteriales; family Macinerneyibacteriaceae; genus CAZUKV01. The sequence goes on from CAZUKV010000012.1 coordinate 15,225, forward strand.
AGCTAATATAAGAAAGAAAACAAAAGCAAAAATAAAAAAAATAGCAACAACTTTGTACTGCTGCAATAAATAAGCTTTCGCTCCTTCTCTTACGTGTTTTGCAATTTTCTGCATTTTTTTAGTACCACTGTCTTCTTTTTTCATATTTTTATGAAACAAATATGAAACAAATAATCCAATTAAAGCAGTAAGTGGTGCTAAAAAAAATAAGATGTTTAACCCAACCATATTATTCCAACCTCCTTTTTAACAATGTTAACCCTTAGGTAATTTTAGTTTATTTTATAAATATGTCAATCCTTTTATAAATATGGCAGCTCCGGAATGGAGCTGCCCTTTTTTATTGCGAATATATTAATTAGTTACGTATTTTTTTATTTGTTTTTTCGTTATGTTTTTCAAGATGAAGATATCTATGATATGCAGAATCTGCGAACCTTTTTATAACATTTTTCAAATCAGAATTTTCCCAGATTTCTTTAAATTCTTTATTATTTTTCAATTTTTTTTCAATGAAAAAATGATCATCTTCTTCGGGTTTAAACTGAATCGTTTTACCTGTTACTTCAAAATTTTCTTCCTCCATAGCTTCTTCTAAAAAATTATTAACCACTACTGCAAAGTTTTTTTCAAGATCATAAACATTTTCAGCATTATTCACCTTTTCACGTACACTTGGTGAAAATTTTCTTTCCAATTTTGAAAACGACATTTGTTTTCCCATAAAACCTCCTTTAATTAATCTCATATTAGATTATAACATTCCTCCAATATATTTCAACACAGATTTTAATCAAAAAAGAGTAATTATAAATTCTTTTACAAAATTTTATTTTTAAAAATATTTAATAATTCCTTGACAAATAAAGAAAATAATATTATAAATATATCCGATGTCAATGATCCTCCGTAGCTCAACGGTAGAGCAATCGGCTGTTAACCGATTTGTTGTAGGTTCAAATCCTACCGGAGGAGCTTTTTTTTTATGTTCATCAATTTCTTTTTATCCGAAATTATGTTTTCTGTTATTTCAAAATAATTCTTTGATACCACTAATTAAATAGTATTAAGGGTCAGGTCTCGACATTCGTACAATCTTTGTCATTTTGGATTCTGTTTCCTATATTCAGTTATCTGAAAATAAATAATATGAAAATTATAAGATTCCGGGATAAACCCGGAATATGCATTTTTAAATTTTATCTTTTTCTAATACTTATTCTGATACTTATACTTCAAAATTAGTAAAGCTTATTTTTTTTTTACATTTGAAATTTAGCTCTATTTTTGTATAATAAAACAAATAAATAATTGGAGGTATATATGCTTAATGAATTGAAAAAAATATTGATAAGTGAAGAAGAGATTCAAAATAAAGTAGATGAAATGGCAGCAAAAATTAACAAAGATTATAAAGGTGAAGATATCTTATTTATTGGTATATTAAAAGGTTCAGTTATTTTCATGTCGGACCTTGCAAGGAAAATTGATACTCAGGCAGAATTTGATTTTATGGATGTATCTTCATATGGTGATAAAACTTATTCATCAGGAAATGTTAGAATAATTTATGATGTGAAATATGATGTAAAAGATAAAAATATTCTGATAGTTGAAGATATAATTGATACTGGAAGAACATTAAAAAAAATTGTTGATGTTTTAAATTCCAAAGATCCTAAATCATTAAAAATAGCAACCCTTTTAGATAAACCGGACAGAAGAAAAGTTGAAATAAATATTGATTATAAAGGCTTTGAGATCCCCAATGAGTTCGTTGTTGGATATGGTCTTGACTATGCCGGGAAATATAGAAATCTACCATACATAGGAGTTTTAAAAGAAAAAATATATAATGAATAAAAAAATAAATAAATTAGAAAATTTAATACAAAACTCAAATTTCACTGTTGTATTGAGTGGTGCTGGAGTATCCACTTCTGCAGGGATTCCTGATTTCAGAGGTAAAAATGGAATCTATAAAACAGGTGAATATGACGCAGCTAAAACTTTTGAATACAGATATTTTGTAAATGATCCATCACATTTTTTTAAATTTTCCCATGATTACATGAAAAAAATTGAAAACATTAAACCAACATACACCCATAAATTCCTTGCCCGTTTAGAAAAAAATAATATGCTGGATTTCATCATAACTCAAAACATTGATGGACTTCATCAAAAAGCAGGTTCGCAAAATGTCCTTCAAATGCACGGATCCTATCAAACTGCTCACTGTTTGAATTGCAATAAAGAATATAATTACCCCTGGATTAAAAAAAACTTGTTGGAAAATTCTTCTCTTTATTGTGAAGAGTGTGGAGGACTTGTAAAACCTGATATAGTATTTTTTGGAGAGCCTGTAAAATATATAAGAAAGTCGCAAAAAGTTATTCATAAAAGTGACCTGATGTTAATTCTTGGAAGTTCTCTTACAGTCCAGCCAGCATCTTATCTTCCACTAATTGCTGGAGGTAAAATAGTTATAATAAATAAGGGTGAAATAGCACTTCCTCAAAAAAAATTTGATTTAATAATTAAAAAAGACCTTGATGAAACAATGAAAAAACTGGATATATTTAATTAATTAAAAACTATAAGAAACAGAAGTGGATATACCAAATCTATTTTCATTATTCTCTTTATATGTTTCATATCTAACTACATCATATTCCAGATCCAGTTTCAAAATATATTTATAATAAAAATTATAAGTAAATCCTATAGATGAATTGTACTGTTTATAATTAGAATTCATTTCATCTTCAATATAATATTTTGCAATTTCAAAAAATCCTTCAAGATTAGCTGCAAATTTTCTTGAAAAATTATAACTCAATAATATATTGGAACTGTTAAAATAATTACTATTTTTTGCCTCGGGATACTCTGTTGTTGAAATATCTTTTATTTTTTGAAGCTCAAAAAGATTCGAAATATAAATAGAAAATTTCTCAAGCCAGTAAGACCAATTTAAGTCTATGTTATAATTATCATAGCTTGTTCTACTTTCACTCTCTTCCTTATATCTTTTCTGACCGTAAATTGCACTTATTACTATGGGATTCTCAAATATATTCATTTCTATACCTGAATTCCATTGGTTATATGAATTTATTTTAAAATCTGCTTCTTCCAGAGAATACTCTCCTAAATAATACAATACTAACCCATCCATGAAGGAATATCCACTTCGTAGTTGTATACTATAATTATTATAATTACTGTAATCTTCTGTAGAATGTAAATAATCTTTTTTGCTAAAGGAAATATATGAATTAATTATGTAATCTTTTTTATATAAATTATATCCAGCAGAAAAATTATACTCAAAATCATCAGGAACATTCCCTTCTTCATAATCATGGTTTTTTACATTTATATTAAAATCAAAATCGTTTATTACCATTGTTGTTGAAAACGATGAATTATAATAATTCTGTAAATCAGGATTATATTTTTTATACTTATAGAAATAAATATCTCCATCCATTATTAAATATGAATTATCATTAAAATAATATGTTGAATAGATACTTCCCTCATAATTATTAGAGTCATCATCATTTTCGGTTATATCATCCATATCCCCTGCCATTATCCCCAGATTAAGATTACCCAAGAAAGAATTATCAATGTTATAATTTAATCTCATTTCTTTTTCATTATAATATTCATCAACATTGGTCCAAATATTAAAACTTATATTTTTATTTTCCTGATTAAAATTTAAAAACAATTCTCCCTCTCCAAAATAATCCTGTTCATCAAAACTATTACCATAAATATCTTTGTATTCTTTCAGAGCAGCTTCACCTCCAAAAGATAATTCTCCTGAAAAATTCCATTTTCCAAAAATAAGGGAAGTAATAATAACATAAAATACAGCTAAAAAATATATTTTTTTCATTGTAAAAGACTCCTTCCCTCCTGGCTATTAAGAAAACTGTTTAATATTAAAAACTGTTTCTGTAATTGCCCAAAATTCATAGTTACCAGTATCAATCCTTTTTTTATTTTAAAATTTGTAAGTAAATTTTCAATGTCTTCATATTCCTTTTTTACTCTTTTAGAAACATATAAAACGCCTTTTCTCTTAGCTTCATTCAACAATTTTTTATAGTCTAAAAATTGAGAATTTAAAGACTCGTACCTTTTTTTTAAAAAATTCCATCTTTTTGCTTCAAAAGAATATTGATCAATATTTTCTCCTGTTCTAACAGCATCACTGGCTTGTGAAATCCATGTTGAAACCGACCCTGCTTGTGTAGAAAAATTTTCTAGTGCTGCTTTAAAAGAAGCAATTTTATATTTAATTGACTTCATCCTATCAAATAAATATTCTTCAAATTTAATAATTTCTATTAACTGTATTCTTTTGTCATCTAACACTTTATATTTATTTAATAATATTTTATATTTATAATAAATCTTATTTTTACTTGTTTTATTTGAATCTTCAACTATATCATTTATTTCATTGAATATATTTCTATAAAATTTATCAAATTTTTCTATTCTTTCAGAATAAATTCTAAAATCTACATTGCCCTCTTTTACTGAAAGTTGAGAATTCCAGTATTCAAGTTGTTTCTCATATTCTGCTAATCTTTTTAATAAATTCTTATCTTCTTCTGATATTTCATTTGCTTTTTTTTCAAATTCATTGTATTTAGAAATAATTCCATCCCATTCAGGAAAATTATAATTAATATCATTTTTAATTTTTTCTGCAATATTTATCTTTTTAGTTAAATTTTTAAATATCATAATTGAAAATTCATCCTGAAGCCTACTAATAAGATCTCTAATTTCCTTAATCAAACCCAAAAAAACCTTTTTCTTAGCTTCATTTTCATCCAGCGATATTGCTGATTTATCATCGGTACTTTCTGTTTCTTTAAACTTACCTTCGTTATTAATTCCGGATTTAAATCCCGCAGATAAGATTTTTTCTTCTCCTACATTATTTTTTAAATATATCTCTCCTGTTCTACATTCAACATTCATACCAATATTATCATTAGTTTCAACGCCAAATTCTGTCCCCCTAACACCAGCAGTACCAAACTTTGTTTCTACCTCATATTTTCTTCCAACTATTTTTTTTACCTTACTCCATAATTTTCCAAAAAAACTTTTCACCTTTTTTTCCCTTTTAGTAAATTTTTTAATAACAAATTTCGTATCTCCGCCTACCTTTAATTTTATATCTCCATCTTTACTGATTATTTCTGCATAACTATCTTTATCCGTTTTAATTACATCTCCAACCCTTAATTCTTCATTGACATATATTTCTTTCCATTCAGCTTTTTCTAATAAATACAAATCCCCATATATAAATTCAACTTCAGCAATATACTTATCTGATTCTTCTGCATTTATTGAGAAAAAAACACTGCATATTAAAACCATTAAAACAAATATTTTTTTATTAATTTTCATATTACTTCTATCCCCCTATTTTAATAAAACCATTTTTGTAATATTTTTCTTTCCATTAATACTTAAAACAGCATAATATACACCTGAAGCTAATATACTATTATTTTTATCTCTACCATCCCAAAAAAATGTATAACTATTTTGATTTTCACCTAAGACACCTTCATATATTTTTTTTACAAGTTTTCCTTTCATATTAAAAATTTTTAAAGTAACATGAGAACTCTTTTCTATATATACCTGTATCGAGGTGGAAGGATTAAATGGATTGGGATAATTATATATATTTTTTTCCATTCTGGGTAAAATTGATACTTCATTAATATTAATATTTTGATCAATAACCGTTTCATTTCCCATCCTATCAACAATGTATATGTTTAAATCATTTAAGCCTTCATTAAAATTATTAATTTCAAAAATCCCATCTTCAGAGGTAAAGCTTTTTGAACTACTTTTAATCTTTACATATTCCACCCCTGACAAATTATCAATCGCTTTGATTTTTAAATATGGGGGTTCCTGGTTAATTATCTCTAATTTGGGCGATTCAGTATCCTCAATGATTTTATAAAGACCTGAACCTTCCACTCTCCCTTCACTTTTACCTACATATTTGGTTACACTCCCATTTATTTTGTACCATCCTTCTTTTTCTTGAAGAGCTGTATCTCTGGAAATAAAAATATTGTCGATTTTAGGAGCTGCAGTGGATAACTGAATTGAAGAATTGTCTTTATTCAAAATTAATTTAATATCGCTATCACTATAATTTTTTATATTAAAATCATCAATTTTTAAAATCTGGTCCACATTTAATGATTCTAAAATTAATGGATTTGGAGCTGTTGCCGAAGTAATCAATTCATCATTTCTATAATACTGATATCCAAGATAATAATCACCAGCAGGTGCCATTGAAAGAAAATTAAATCTTCTAAAATCTAAACTTGGTATATATGCATATTCCGGGCCTCTCGCACCTTCAAAATCCGGATTTAAAAGTATCGGAACCATTAAAAATCTATTTTTCAAAGGTATTACAGGATCTACTGTCAAATACAGTGTATGATTGGGAGGAAGTTCTTCAATGAATTCAGGGAATATAACATTCACAGTTCCTCTATTTATATAATTAAAAATAATCATGGGGTCTACAATATCCATAAGCATAATATTCATTTTCTGATACAACTCTTCACCAATATTAACAGGATAATAAGAAGATATCCCATTTGAATTTTCAAAATGAAATCTCAACCAGACATTAAATCTTAAATTTTCATAATTTATATTATTATCAGGGTTATCAACTATATCCGATTGAATATTAACTGTTGCTGTATATACTACTCCATCAGTAAAATCATCATCAGTTTGATCTTTTATCATTGAAATAATATATGTACCTGAATCAAAATTTAATTCCAGTTCATGAATCTCAGGACCGATATTTGAAGTATCATAGTATCTAATTTTAAAAGTAAAATCTTCACTATATATTCCTGCTTCTGGATTTACAACTTCTTCAGAAAATAAGCCCTCTCCTTCGTAATCCAGCCAGCAATTAAAATTTGTTTCAATATCAACAATTGGAGAAAAATCACTCAGGACTATATTATTGTTATTTATATTGGGATAGGAAACTGTTTGAACTTTAAAATAATAGATAGAAGAAGTATCAAGACCGTTTATTATAATATAGTTTAAGTTTTTTGAATCTGTAGCTGCAGACAAATTTAAATTAGCACTATCCTGACCATAAAATACAGTAAAATTACCATTATAATTATTATAATTTATTGGTTCCCAATCAACAAGAACACTATCTGCATCTATAAGCTGAACCGAAACATTTTCTGGATAAATAGTTTGTGTCTCTTCCCAATCACTATCAACATTAAATAAAAAATCTCTCACAAGTGTATCGGTTTCATTAATTGCGTTATATCCGAAATCTGCTTCAATCAGATTCGAAGTTATAAGACCGGTCATTTCGGTAGGAAGCGGATCTTTTATTTTATTTCCATTGAAATAGAGATACTCAAGATTTGCAAAACCTGTCCATCCCATGGTAAATATTTCTGAAAGACTGTTTTTACTGAAATCAATATATTCTAAAGTACCGGGGGGATAATCAGGAATTAACCCCTCAAGATTATTATCACTTAAATCAAGTGTAGTTAATGAAAATAAATTCCATAAACTTGTGGGTAGAATACCGCTCAAATTATTATTCTCAAGGTTTAAACCAACAACATGGTCCTGCCCTGTCAAATTCTCAACTGTAACTCCATACCAGTTAGCAACTGGTTCTGTAGAATTCCAGTTTGTATTATTTGTCCAGCTGCCACCTGAAGTGGCGTTATATAAATCTATTAAAGCATTTCTCTCTGTATCCGGAACCTGAGCAAAATTAAACCCAACATAAATAAATATTAAAAATAATATTGCTATATACTTTTTCATTTTACACACCATCCTAATTATTTAATAAATCATATAATTGCTGAACTTTTGTGTTTGTTTCTCCACCAGGAGCGTTCAAAACTGCCCAGTTATACTGTCCCCATGATGAGGGAGCATTAATTGGATCATCGGGATTCCCTGCCATGAGATTTCCATCAGGTGATGATGTATTCCTGCTTGTATAAAGTAGTGATAAGGCATAGTTTAAATGCACTTCAAGAGATGTTATTACCGGATCATGTTCAAAAAACCAATCATCTGGAAAGTCATAAACTCTACCTTCACCATCATATATTTCAATATTCTGACCGTATAATACAAATTCAAGAAGGTCCCTGGATTTTTCAAAATCCTCTGCATTATTTTCATTTAGCAGTATTGAACTGTATCCGATAGCTATTTCCTTTTTCAACATACCAGATGCTTTATTAAATCCAATTTGGAAATGTAATTTTGCATCATCTACAGCATATACTCTTGTATATGCCCAGCCCAAACCATTATAAGCATCAGCATAATTAACATCCATATATACCGCAAGTTCAAATTTTTCTATTGCTTTACTTAGATATCCTTCTTCCTGTACCGGATAATTTAACCCAGCCATTTCAAAATAAGTCCAGCCCTCCTGTGTAAGGGAAGAAGGAGATAAATCCTCTGTTGTGGGATCTTCAAGACAGGAAATAATAAAAAATAATGAAAATATAACAACTATTATCTTTTTCATTTTGAGCCCCCCATTAATTTTATACATTCTATTAATTATATTAATAGATTGTTAATACTCAAGGAGGGGGGAAAAATAATTTTAAATAAATTTTAAAAATCCAGTGACCTGTGACGCGTAGAACTTCAAATAACAAAAAACAAAGAATAGAGCACAAAAACAAAATTAGCTTTTCTAATTTTGAAGTATCAGTATCAGAATAAGTATTAGAAAAAGATAAAATTTAAAAAATGCATATTTCAGGTTTATCCCGGAATTTTATAATTTTCCTATTATTTATTTTCAACCAGTTTTATAAAACAATAGTTCTCATATTTTAAATTATTGACATTAATTACTTTTAGGTAATCGCACTTATGGTTGGAGAATGTAAAAATAATTACTGTTTGAGTCCAGCACTTTCTTTTAAATAGTGCTGTACGAGTTTAATTATTTTAATGAACCAGCCATTAGTAAGATCTAATAAGAAATTTAAAAAATAATTTCAAATAGGAGAATTTTTATCAAACGAAATAATTTTATTCATATTTATATTTTAATTTTTATTGCAATTAGTATTGATTAGTGGTTTTACTGAAATTTCAGAGGTTTTGCTTTCAAGCTTAAGACCAATGACCGGGAACTTAGGACAATTTCTAAATAAGGAATTTAGGAAATATTTTTAATATGAGAATTTTCCTTACAAAATCATTATATTGAATATAATCACAAAACATTGTACAAATGTGGAAATTTACCCCCTGCTTTTCCCATATTCTTATATTTTAAATTATTGACATTAATTACTTTTAGGTAATCGCACTTATGGTTGGAGAATGTAAAAATAATTACTGTTTGAGTCCAGCACTTTCTTTTAAATAGTGCTGTACGAGTTTAATTATTTTAATGAACCAGCCATTAGTAAGATCTAATAAGAAATTTAAAAAATAATTTCAAATATGAGAATTTTCCTTACAAAATCAATATACTGAATATAATCATAAAACATTG
>CAZUKV010000013.1:0-22638 GCA_964621075.1 uncultured bacterium
CTTTTAAATAATTACCACTTTGATTGTATAACATTCCCAGATGATTATAAATATAAAATATTGACGAAAAATCATTTCTTTTTTTAAAATATTCAATTATTTTTTTATCTATTTTAATCCCTTTCAGGTAGTTGTTGGTATTGAAATAAATGTCTGATAATTTCAATTTATAACTAATCATTTCCTCACTATTCTTAAAATTACCATTTATTTCCTCCATGTAATTAAAATATTCCAAAGCTCTTTTATAAAGAGATAGTTTATAATAAACATTACCAAGATTCCTGTAAAAATATTTTTTTACCTGCTTGTTTTCACTTAGTGCAAGTCCTTTTTCATATAATCTAATTGTCTTTTCGAGATAATCTTTTTTCTCATACAACTCTATCTGTTCGTATACCCATCCAATTGTTAAATAATAATATGGATTTTCAGGATTTATTTTTATAGCTTTTTTAAGATATGTTAAAGATTTTTTATATGCTCCCATTTCCAGCTTTTTTCTTTCTTCAAAATTGTATTTGGATCCCAGATAAGTAATTGAATAACCTAAAAAATAATTGTAGTTTGCACTTTCTATATTCTGTTGATATTTATTTTTATAGATTCCTGCTGCCCTATCAATCTCTCCCATTTTGAAATAAATTTCTATGAGAGTTCTGTTAGCTTTTAAATTTTCCGGAAGATATTTTAAGAGAACATTCATCCATTTTTTAGCTTCCAGCAAATCATCTTTTTTCATTGCATTCTCAGATAATTTAAAACAAAATTTATTTAAGAAACTGATAAATTGATTCAAATATTCACCATAATAATTTTCTTCTAAAATTTCATCAATTAGATCAACCCCTTTCTCATAGTTTTTTGATATTTCATATAAATTTAACAGTTCATATATTATTAATTCTTTCAAATTTGTTTTTTTCTCAAGTAATTCTACCAATATTTTTTCTGATGCAGCATAGTCCCCCATTTTTTGAAAACTTTTTGAAATTTCAATTGTAACTCTTGTATATAAATAATCATAATTTTTATACTTTTCTTTAATCTTTCCTAAAAAATTTATTGAAGCAATATTTCCATTATTTTGTTTTGTTAAATTTATTATTGAATTAACAGATTTTCTAACCCACTCATCAACTGTTAAATTATTTTTTACAATCTCAAGTAGAATATTTAAACCTTTTGTTTCATTATTCATCTTTAAATATGATATACCTGTATAATAATTAATTTCATTTCTTAATTTTTTATTATAATAAATTAAATTAACCTTTTTAGATAATTCTATTATTTTTTTATATTTTTCTTCACTAAAGTAACTATCAAACAGAAATTTATGATATATATCCTTATACTGATATTCAACATTTAACCTGTTACTTATCAATTGAGCATAATAATAAATTTTCCTATCTTTATTATAGTTTTTAAAAATTAAATTTATATTTCTTTTGAATTCATATAAGTATCCATTCTTTTTCAAAAAACTCAAATATTTGGAATATATAAAATATAATGTATCTTTTTCTGAAAATTTTTCTATTGCTAAATTATACATCTGAAATTTTTTTACATGATTATCAACATTCTTAATGTAGTTATAATATTGATATGAAGTAGTAAATTCCGGGATTATTTCATCTATTTTTTCATAATTTAATTTCCTCTTTTTGATATAATATAAATTTTTTTCATCAATGCTAAAATTTTTAATTACATCGATTATTTTAATATAATATTCCTTTCCATTTTTAAATTCGGTTATAAATTTTGCATCCTCCTTATCTAATTTTTGATTTTTATTAGTATCAAATGGAATTGAAATATAGTATAATATATCATTTTTGTGGTCATAATAGGGGGTATATTTAAGTGAAAAAGAACTGAAAAAATTCCTTTTATTTTCCTCCTTAATATTATATTTATATATTTTATTGTCGTTAAATAAGAAAATTAGATCTTTTTTTCCAAAAACTGCATGGTCAGCATCTGTAGTTTTTCTATATATTTCCTTTTTACTATTCAAATCCCAGATGTTTAATTTTTTATTGCTTTTCTTATAACTTATAAAAAGAATTTTATTCTTTTCATTATTCAAAGAAAGGCTTTTTTCATGAACTCCTTTATTTTCTAAAATAGTTCTTTTTCCATTTTTAAAATACACAATATCTCCTCTTATATCAAACTCTTTAGAGATATATAAATACTCATCATTATTAACATAAATTGGATCATATTCATCATAAGAGCTGTTTTCTAAAACAGTGATATTTCCTGTTTTTTTATCAAATAAACATATATTTTTTTTCTGTTCCTGAATGGTTGAATATATAATTTTTTTGCTTCTATAATCGGTATGACAGCTTCCAAAAGAATCAAGCTTAATATCCAGAACTCCCTGTTTTTTAAATGTATATTGAATATTACTTTTTCTATAAGAACATGAAAAAAGACTTATCATGAATAATAAAATAATAAGTAGATATTTTTTTCTCATTTTTTTACCCACTTACCTCCGGTATCTTCTATCATCCATCCTTCTTTCGCTTCCTCACGAAATTTTTTAGCAAAAATTTGTTCAACTTTATTTAGATCGGAAAGTGTCAACCCCTCAGTTATATTAATAATTCTATTAAAAATTATTTTACGATCTCTATTCTCTTCTTTAACCAATCTTTTAACATAATCAACCATAGTTTTATCATCTTTTATAGTATCCAAATTTAGTATATCAATATACCCGGTATTTAATTCACCAATAATATTTCTATCCATAAATCTTTCATAGTCATCTCTATTGTATAATCTATTTTGATAAGCCAGGAGAGATTTCTTTTTTTTATCAGATATTTTATTCAAATCATCAGGAATTGTTCTAACAGAAACGAGTAAATATTTTTCTTTTCCTATAAACTCATAGTTTCCCAGAATTTGATTTTCGAGAGATGTCTTCTCTCCTACAATATTTATTTCAATTTTTGCTTGAGGAGAAAAGATTGAACATGACATCAAAAAAAGAAATACACAAATTACTATTATTTTTTTCATTTTACTCCCTCCAGTCCAGTATTTATTTGCTCTAACATGGTTTCTACGGGTATTCTTCTTATTGGTTCTACTTCAATTTTATTTATAAAAAAACCAATAAAAAAAGTTACCAAACTATTTTGACTAAATGACAATTTTGGATAGATATCAAGATATCCGTTTCTTATCTCGATATTTATTTTATCGGGTACAACTCCAACTTTATTTAATTTTTCGCGCATTCTATTAATATTTGGATTTTTTTTATCGGGATCCCAGGCAATTAAAAACCTGTTCAATGTCTTTTTCCCTATTTCTGTAACATCTAAATACCCTTCTGGATTAATTCCCCGTCCTTCAAAATGACTAACAAATGATAATTTTGATTTGTTATAGTTAATTTTTGACCCTGGAATTTCCATATCAATTCCGCTTAAATAAATATCATATTTTTTTTCTTTTATATCAAATCTAAAATTTCCTCCAATATTACCTCCAAGAAAAGAACCATATAAATCATTAAATAAAACTGTCTGTTTAAATGCTTTTAAGTCTCCAGTAATTTTTTCAGCAATAAAATTTTTATATTTAAATGTAGACATTTTGATATTATCTTCATTCTCTACTTCTACTCTATCTTTATAGAAATAATAAGGTATATTTAAATTTAAATTGCCAATTACAAGATCATTATAAAAAATTTTTCGAATATCAACTTTAAATTTAATATAATTATTTTTATTATTATAATCTAAAAAAATATTACCACTTGAATTTAATATCTGGTATTTATCATTTTTAAAAGATATTTCATTAATTATACTCTCCATTTTAATACGGTAGTTTTTATAATTAAATCCGTTTCCATTAATCTTCCCATTTAAAATTAGCTCACCACTCATATCATAATCTTTAAATCTATGATAATATTTCGGTAGAAAACCGGCATTTAATTTAAAAGTTTTAATATAAAAATTAAATCTTTTTTTGGAATTAATATCTCCACTTATTGAAACTATATTCTCCCCTTTATCCATTAATTTTAATTTATTAAAAATTATTTTCCTATCTTTAGTTTTAAATATAAAATCACTACTAACTTTTAACTGAGGAATAAAAATTTTATTTTCAAATCTTCTATAATCTAAATTTGAGAATTCAAAATTTACTATAGTTTTCAAATTATCAACATCTTTACCTTTTAAAAGAATAATTCCATTTACATTAGCAAAAAGTGGTATGTTATAATATTTTAAATAGTTTATTTTATCCAGTTCTATTTGATAATCGATATTTTTTAAATAATTTGATCTTCCCTTAATGCTGACATTACCACCATAACCAGAAAATTGTATTTTATTAATTAATATCTCTTCAACATTTTTGTAGTTTTTAATTTTTAAATTTGAATCCAGTTGAATATCTTTAATCTTATTGATATCATCCATATAAACAAACTCTGACATGAACAACTTATTTTTAATATCAAAATCATTAATTTTCCCGGAAACTTCAATAGCTCCATTAAGATTTTTAAGTTTAAATTTATCCCTGTTACTTATTGATATATTATTTAAATTTACTTTGCCATAAAGCAAATCATTGTTCCCTTTTAAATTAACACTTACAGTACCCGCTCCATCATATTTAAAATTTTTATAAAAATTATTGTTAATTATCTCTGCTATAGAAATAAGATTGGCTTTAATCTTAAAATAATCAATAATATAGTTAATTTCATCAAAATTATTTAAATTATTAATAGAAAATTTTCCATCAATTATTTTATTTTTATTTACCTCGAAACTTATTTCACTGATATCAAGAGCTTTTGATGATATATTATTTTCTGCCATCAAGTTTAATCTAATCAACTTCGCTTTTTGTAGTAAATCCTTTATCATTACAAAAGTCTTGAATTTGATAATATTATCAAATTTTGAAATATTAACTCTCATTTCATAAGGAAATTTTTTATCAAAATCAGAAATATAAATGAAAGAATTATCTTTATTTAAGATATTAATATTAAATTTAGATTGTTGAAATGAATTTTTCTTAATATCGATTGAAGATATAACACTAACACCTTCAATTTTATAATTTTTCCCGAGAGCGATATTTATATCATCCAAAAATAAAGATTCTATTGATAAATCATAAGGAATATTGTCATTGATGATATTCTGAATTTTTGAGTAAGTTAATTGCTTTTTCTTCTGTTTTTCAGAATTGTTATTTAATTTTTTATTTTGCACTTCTAAAATAACATCATCTTTTTCTGAATAATACTTGATATCAATATTTTTGATTTTCAAATGATTAATAATTTTTTTATTTGTAAATATTGAAATGGGATTTATATTGAGATCAATATTTTCAGATAATAAATTTATATTTTTATTTTTATATTTTATTTTTTCAATTTTAAAATCTGCAGGGAGAATATATTCAATATTATTAATCTCAATTTGGTTAATATTGTCATTTATATAATTTTCAAAATAAGAAGAATTCAAAAAAATAAAAAGAAATAATATGAAATTAATCAGTAGTAAAAAAATAACAATAAAAGAAACCTTTAATATATTTTTCAGTTTTCTCATATACCATTATAATATAACACATTATATTTAAAATTAAATATAGAATTTCTATTTGAGTTTTTTAATATAATAATTATAATTTAAAAATGGCAGAAAATTATTTGAAAATTCCATAACATTTCTAAATACTTTCAGTATTACTACCGGTGCAATGATTATCTGGATATATTTTCAAAACTTTCCTCAAAAAATAAAACACCTTATATAGCTATTTTATCAACAGGTACTTTTATGGTTATAATTATACTGGGTTTAAGAATTGCTTCTCTGGTAAAAGTTGCATCTGCATTTATGCTTATTCTTTTCATAATGGATAATTTATCATTAATTATTGTTAGAAATATTAGCTTAAGAAATTACAAACCTACATTTAAAGCTCCTTTTGCTCCATATATACAAATTACTGCAATTATAAAATGAAATGTGTCATAAAATCATGTTCAGAACACTTATATTTATAACAGGATGTTTGATATGGTACTATTTTTTTGTAAGAAAGAAAAATTTCACCCAATCAGCTCTTATAATTCTTGTAGATAAAATAATGGGTAAGTAACTTGAAGAAAAATCAAAATGTAAAAATATTGAAGAGGAATTATTTGAAATTTTACAGAATAGAGATGAAATTAATGAAGATTTTTTTGATAAAAATCTAAAAGGACGATTTAAAATTTATTTAATTCAAACCTAAGATGATTCTTTCTTGTTTATAATTAAAATATATTTTATAATATATTTATGGAAAAAAATAATTTACATAAAAGTGTATCATATATAAGTGCTTTCAGTATTGCAGCTGGGGCTATGATTAGTTCCGGATTATTCGTTTTACCAGGAATTGTTTATGATAAAACCGGACCGGCTATAATCCTTGCCTATTTTTGTGCTGGAGTTTTAATGCTTCCCACAATGATGGTACAATCCGAACTTGCTACTGCTATGCCAAAAGCAGGTGGTGCATACTTTTATATTATGCGTATACTGGGACCAAAAGCCGGCTTCATAGCAGGAATAGCTAACTGGTTTTCAATAGCTATGAAAAGTGCGTTTGCTCTTGTTGGAATAGGAACTTTTTTAACCCTAATTAATCCAGATATACCTGAATTCCAAATTCGTCTTTTTGCTGCAGGAGCTGCAATTTTTTTTACACTTATAAATCTATTCAGCACAAAACATTCAAGCAATTTACAAACAATTCTCTTAATTTCTCTTCTCATTATTTTATCTCTCTTTATTCTGGGAGGATATCCGCAAATAAAAGGTGATCATTTCAGTAATTTCTTTTCAAAAGATTTTAGCTCATTTTTTGGAGCAGTAGGAATGGTATTTATTTCATACGGTGGACTTACAAAAATTGCCAGCATGTCCGAAGAAATTAAAGATTCAGCGAAAAATGTACCAAAAGCTATGTTTTCTGCTTTCTTCATTATGAATATATTCTATATCCTTGTTATAACAGTGGTTGTAGGATTACTTCCTCATTCTACACTTGTAAAAACATTAACCCCGGTATCAACAGCTGCACAAACTTTTGCAGGAAATATAGGTTTAATAGTTACTTCTATAGCAGCTATGCTTGCCTTTATAACAACTGCAAATGCTGGAATCATGTCTGCTTCAAGAACTCCACTCGCCATGAGTAGAGATGGCTTAATTCCTGATTTTTTTTCAAAAATATCCTCAAAAAATAAAACCCCTTACACAGCTATCCTATTTACAGGTATTTTTATGATTGTTGTTATTCTCGGTCTGAGAATTGAGTCACTCGTTAAAGTAGCATCAGCTTTCATACTTATACTATTTATTATGAATAATTTATCGTTAATAATTATAAGGAAAATAGATTTAAGAAATTATAAACCTTCTTTCAAAACACCTCTTGTACCATATATACAGATATTTGCAATTATTGTATATACTGCTTTATTATATAAAATGGGATTTAAAATAATGCTTATGGCAATCATATTTATAATTGCAAGCTTAACATGGTATTTCTTTTATGCCCGAAATAAAAAATTTACACAATCCGCCCTTGTTATGCTCGTAGAAAAAATTATAAATGAAAGACTTGAAAAAGAAACCGGTCATAAAAATATTGAAGAAGAACTATTTGAAATTTTACAGCAGAGAGATGAAATATATGAAGACTTTTTTGATAAGAGAATTGAAGATGGATTTGCATTTGATCTCGATGAACAAATAAGTAGAGATGATTTTTTTCGATTTATATCAAAAAAACTACACCCTCTTATTAATTTGTCTGAGGATGAAATTTATAAACAATTTAAAAAACGTGAAGATCTTTCTTCTACCAACATTACTGACCATGTTGCAATCCCTCATATTATTGTCCCTGGAAAAAAGAAGTTTAAAATGGGACTTGTTAGAATTAAAAAAGGCATAAAATGGGATAAAAGTTCTCCTCCGGTAAATGCGGTATTTATCCTTATAGGAACAATGGACATGAGAGAATATCACCTAAAATCACTAATGGCTGTGTCACAGCTTCTTCAAAATGATGACTTTTTTGATAAATGGATGAATGCAGATGATGAAAAAGATTTAAAAAATACAATAAGATTAATGCCAAGAAAAAGGCATAAAAAAGATATCCAGTAAAAATTATTAAACTATTGTTTTAAAAACAAGATATTCAAGAATTTCTTGAACTTTAATTTTTATATTAATATTTTTAAAAGAAACATTATTATTTGAAACTTCAACAGGACCTATACAGGAAGGACAACCACATGAACATTCACATTTTTTTATATAATCCAGTGCATCACTAAATATAGTTTTATATTCCTCAATTATCTTTTCGCTTAAACCAATACCACCAGGATAATTATCATAAATATATACAGTTGGTTTATCAAAATTTGGATCTTTAATTTTTGATTTAACTTTAATATCATTTATATCACACATGACATATAGAGGAATTAAATTTCGTAATAAATATGCAAGACCTTTTAAAGATACTCCAAATTGATTTTTTGTAAGTTTTAAATCATTTATTATTTTCCCCTCAAAATTGAACCAGCATGATGTTGTATTAAGTTCAACCTCCGGTAATCTAATCTTTCCCCACCCGATATTTTCATGTGTAAAAAATTTAATTTTTTTATAAATAGTTGGTATTGTAGTTGCATTTATCTCCCCAAATCCTATAAAATTTTGTTTGTTTTCGATTTTATCAAGAATTTTAATCTTAACTTTTATTTCAGCATCGGTATAATAATTTACATTAACTTTTTTAACATAGGCTTTTCTATTTTTCCAGTCCAGTCTTTCAACTTCATATTGAGTTCCTCTGTGTATATATATTGCTTTTTCATAAATAGTAGTAGATGCACTAAAAAAATCTACTTCTCCTATAATTCTATGTTCATTCTCAGTAGTATCGACAATAACAAAATTGTCCATGACAGCACTTCTTAAACTCACTTCCTCTGCTGGATATGTATCATCGGTCCAGTACCATTTCCCGTTATTATATTTTATAACATTTTCATCCTGAAAATAAGAGAGTATATCCTGAGTTTCAGGCAAACCAAATATCTCGTCCTTATCAAAATTAAGTTCAAAAGCAGCACATTTCAAATGTGAGGTTAAAATATATGGATTATTTGCGTCAATTATTGCTTTTTCCACATTTTTTTCGAATAAGAATTTCGGTTTTTTCGCAATATACTGATCCAGTGGGGCTGCAGTACATACAAAAATTGAATATGCATCAGCCTTATCTCTTCCAGCCCGCCCCGCCTGCTGCCATACAGAGGATATGCTCCCTGGATACCCAACTGTTATTGAAAAATTCAGCGTGCCAATATCAATTCCAAGTTCGAGAGCATTTGTACTTATAATTAAAGAAATATCACCATTCTTTAATTTTTTTTCTATTGTTCTTCTTTCTTTTGGGAGATACCCTCCTCTATATGAAGAAATTTTGCCCGGCGATATTCCAATACTTTTTGCATATTTTTTTATATATGATAGAAACAATTCAACTTTTATTCTACTTCTTAAAAAAACTATCCCTTTGAGATCGTGTTCAAGAAAAAATTTTGCAATTTTTACTGCTTCTTTAAGAGATGATTTACGAATACCAATATTTTTATCTATAACCGGTGGATCATAAACCAAAAAATTTTTCTTCTTAGAAGGAGCTCCATTTTCATCAATTAAATCAACATCTTCATCTATTAATTTTTCGGCTAATTCTTTTGGATTCGCAATAGTTGCAGAAGCAAATATAAACTGCAGCTTAGTTCCATAAAATTGTGCAATTCTTTTTAAACGTCTTAAAACATTTGCAAGATGTGACCCAAAAACACCTTTATATTGATGCATTTCATCTATAACTACATATTTTAATGTTTCAAAAAGATTAACCCAGTTAGTATGATTTGGCAGAATACCCTGATGCAGCATATCAGGATTTGTTATTACAACATCCCCTGCTTCCTTAACAATATTTCTAATTTTTGATGGTGTATCACCATCAAAAGTATAACTTTTTATTGTTTCATCAAGAAAAGTTATAATTGATTGAATCTCGCTTAACTGATCCTGTGATAAAGCCTTTGTTGGAAATAAATAGAGGGCCTTTTTCCCATCACCCTTTAGTATTTCATCAAATACCGGCAAATTGTAACATAAAGTTTTTCCACTTGCTGTAGGAGTAACCACAACTATATTTTTACCGTTTTTTATTTTATTAATAGCTTTATACTGGTGTAAATAAAGCTTCTCTATATTGTTACTGTTTAAATAATTTTTTAGCCTGTCATCTAAAAATTCAGGAATATTTTCAAATACAGCTTCTTTTTTTCGAATTTTTTTAAATTGGTTAAAATTATTATAAAAAGACTCTTTTTTGAGGTCTTTAAAAAGAGTCTTTTTATTCTTATTAAAACTAAAATTTTTTTTCATTTAATATATTATTTTTCTCCCCATTTAATATATAGATGGATTTTTCCATTTTCCGATTCCGATTCGTAATCCGGTTCAAAATCTTCTTCCACTTTATTAATCCATAATAAAAATGATATCTGATCCATTGCTTTATTAATATCAACATCTTTATAATCATTTTCAAATCTAATTTTTTCTATGGGATGTCTTAAAGAGAGATTATTTTCGGATTTAGCTTTTCTGATTAATTCAACAAATTCAAGAATTTTACTGGTTTCATAATTAGCTTCTTCATTTATTAAATTTTTATTATATTCAGGCCATTTAGTAATATGAATAGATTTTTCTTCTTCAAACTGTTTAAAAAATCTTTGATACAGATCTTCTGTTAAGTGAGGTAAATAAGGCGAAAATAACTTTAAAATCCCAAATGCAACTTTATAAAGAACAACCTGGCTGCCTCTTTTTTGTTTTTCTTCTCCTCTAAAAAATACCTGTTTACTCAACTCAATATAATTATCACAAAAGTCTTTCCAGAAAAAATCTTCAATTACATTTAAAGCCAATCCAAATTCATATTTATCAAGATAATCAGTTGCTGTTTTAATAGTTTCAGATAATCTATGTAAAATCCATTTATCAATTGTATTTTTTGGACCTTTTTGTCCTTTTTCAAATCCTTTCAAATTCATTATTGAAAATTTAATAGCATTCCATATTTTATTAATTAATTTTCTACCATCTTCAATAACCTCTATAGAATATTCAGCATCTCTTCCCAATCTTGCACCAGCTGTCCAGTACCTTACCGGATCTGCAGAATACTGATCAATTAATTCCTGAGGTGTTGAGGGAGCATTATCTTTTGATTTAGAAATCTTAGCACCTTTTTTTGCTAAAACATGCCCTGAAACCATTGTGTTTTCCCATGGAATATCTTCATGATGATAAAAAGATTTAACAATTGTATAAAAAGCCCATGTTCTTATTATATCATGCGCCTGTGGTCTTAAATTCATGGGAAAGATGCCATCCATTCTATCATCTTTTTCTTTCCATTTTCCATTAATCTGAGGAGTAACTGAAGAAGTAGCCCATGTATCCATTACATCTTTTTCCGGTACAAAATTTTTTGAACCGCAATTATTACATTTTTTACTTGGTTTATCTTTTAATGGGTTAATTGGAAGTTCTGTATCTTCAGGTAATATTACTTCACCACACTCTTTACAATACCAGAGTGGAAAAGGAACTCCATAATATCTTTGTCTTGAAATATTCCAATCCCATTTAAGATTTTCAACCCAGTTTACATATCTGCTTTTCATAAATTCAGGACGCCAGTTAATTTTATTTCCCTGTTCTTTCAATTCTTCTTTATGATCCATGATATTTATAAACCATTGATTTTTTACTATATATTCGATTTTATGTCCACATCTATCATGTAAATTAACAGGATGTTGTATTTTTCTCTCTCCTACTATAAAATCCTGTCTTTTTAAATCTTCAATAATATTTTTTCTTGCTTCCTTTATTGTTAAACCGCTGTATTTACCTGCTTTTTCATTCATTATACCATCTTCATCAATAGCCTGTCTTAACTCCAATTTATGTTCAAGAAACCATTCAACATCTGTAGTATCACCAAAAGTACAGCACATAACTGCGCCTGTACCCTTTTCCATATCAACCTTAGGATCTTCTTTTATTTCAACTTCTATATCAAAAAGAGGTGGTTTAATTTTTTTACCGATTAAATTTGTGTATTTTTTATCTTCGGGATGAACAAAAACTGCTACAAGAGCCGGCAATAGCTCCGGGCGTGTTGTAGAAATTATTAATTCTTCTCCATTTTCAATCTCAAATTTAATATCAACAAATTTTGATGGACTCTCTTTACTCTCGGTTCCTGCCTGTGCTACAGTTGTATGACATTTAGGACAGTATAGTGCAGGACTTTTTTTCCTGTAAATATATCCTTTATTATACAGGTCAATAAAAGACCTTTGGGATATTCTTTGGGAGCTCTCATCAATTGTCAAATAAAGCTGACTCCAATCAGTTGAAAAACCCAAACTCTGCCAGAGATTTTTAAAATCATTCTCTACTTCCTCTGATACTTCAAGACATAGATTATTAAAATCCTTCCTATCCATATCTTCGGGTTTAACTCCCTTTTCTCTTTCTACCAATCTTTCTGTAGGTAGCCCATTATCATCAAATCCAAAAGGATAGAAAACATTATATCCCTTCATTCTGTAAAATCTTGCTATTATTTCAGCTTGAGTATATGAAAATACATGTCCAATATGCAGTTTGCCTGAAACAGTAGGCGGTGGTGTATCTATAGAAAATACCGGTTTATCCGATTCCGGTTTATATTTATATATTCCTTCTTTTTCCCAAAATTTCTGTAGCTCTTTTTCTGTTTCTTTTCCTCCATAATATTTGGGCAATTTTGCCATAATCCTGTCCTCCTTTTATATCAATTCAATATAATTATATTTATTTGATTAACCAATTAATTTTCGGGTACGTAAAGTTTAATACCTTTTGACTTTAAAATAAGATCACAGACTTCTCTGACAGCACCCATGCCTCCATTATTATTTGTTACATAATCTGCATGGTTTTTTGCAATTTTATGAGCATTTGAAACAGAAAAGGCAACCCCTACTTTTTTAAATATTTTAACTTCGGGAATATCATCCCCCACAAAAGCTATTTCAGCATCCTTTAACTCATACTTTTCTTTTAATTCTTCATACAATTTTAGTTTATTTTTTATTCCCTGATAAACTTCTTTTATCCCAAGTTCATTCATTCTAATATTAACAGACTCAGAATCTCTTCCACTTATAATACCGCATACAATACCATTATCCATTAACATTTTCATGCCCAGTCCATCTCTTGCATTAAAACTTTTATATTCAAAACCATTTTTGTCAAGATAAATTTTGCCGTCAGTTAAAACACCATCGACATCAAATAAAACCATTTTTATTTTTCTTAAAGCATCTTCAAAAGTCATACAACCCCTGCTTTCAATAAATCTTTCATTTGAATATGACCGACAACTTTTTTACTGTCATCCACCACAACCAGAATTGAGATATTGTTATCTTCCATTACTTTTAAAGCATATTCCGCCATTCGATCTTTTTTTATTGTTTTAGGATTCTCTGTCATTACATCTTTCATCTGTAGATTTTTTAATTCTCCATATTTCTCAAGTGTTCTCTTGAAGTCACCATCTGTATAAATACCCAGTAATATATCCCTGTCATTTACTATAACAAGACCACCCTCATTTTTAGGGATCATAACATTAATTATAGCGTTTTTTAATTTCATATCAGGTTTAACAAGGGGTATATCACTGCCTGTTAACATAATATCTTCAACTTTTAATAATAGCTTTTTACCGAGAGTACCTCCTGGATGATATAATGCAAAATCCTCTTCTTTAAAGCCCTTAACCTTTAAAAGAGTAATTGCAAGCATATCTCCTAAAACCAGAGTGTTGGTCGTAGAAGCTGTTGGTGCTAAATCAAGAGGACAGGCTTCTTCTCCTACAGATATATCAAGTATAACATCACTATGATTTGCAAGTTCAGAATTTTTATTCCCGGTCATTGCAATTATTGATAATCCCATTCTTTTAATAGATGGTAATATCCCTATAAGTTCTTCTGTATTTCCACTATTAGAAATTGCAAGAACGATATCTTTTTTTCTTATCATCCCCAAATCACCATGTGAAGCTTCAGCTGGATGTACAAAAAAAGAAGGTGTCCCTGTACTTGCAAGAGTTGCTGATATTTTTTTTCCAATTAATCCGGATTTACCCATTCCTGTAACCACTACGCTACCGTCAATATCATTTATCATTTCTACAGCTCTAATAAAATCATCATTTATTCTTTTATACAATTTTTTTAATTCTTTAATCTCAATATCCAGTACTTTTTTAGCAATTTTCTTCATATACTTTCCTTTTTGATTAAAGTATCAATTTTACTTAAATTCAATAATATTTCTTTTATATCTTTTAAAAATAACATATTGGGACCATCTGACTTGGCTTCTTCTGGATTAGGATGTACTTCCATGAACAATCCTGAAATTCCAATACTTAAAGCTGACTTAGAAAGTGGATATGCCATTTCCCGGTTGCCGCCACTTCTATCTCCAAGCCCCCCTGGTCTTTGAACGCTGTGAGTTGAATCAAAAACAACAGGATATTTCAGATTTTTCATTATCACAAGTGAAGTAAGATCAGAAACAAGATTATTATAACCAAAGCAAGCTCCTCGTTCAGTTAGTATAATTTTTTTATTATTAACTGACTCTACTTTTTCAATTACTTTTTCCATATCCCATGGAGCTAAAAACTGCCCCTTTTTTATATTAATTATTTTTCCTGTTTTAGCTGCAGTAACTAAAAGATCTGTTTGCCTTGATAAAAAAGCTGGAATTTGAATAATATCAACTATATCTGCAGCAATTTTTGCCTGCTTAGGAGAATGAACATCCGTTAAAATTGGTAAATCAAATCTCTTTTTTACTTTTTCAAGTATTCTAAGACCTTTTTCTATACCGGGACCTCGAAAACTATTAATTGAAGAGCGATTAGCCTTATCATAAGAACTTTTAAAAACATAAAATATATCTAATTCATCAGTCACTTTTTTCATATATTCAGCAGTTTCCATAATCATTTTTTCATTTTCAATAACACAGGGACCTGCTATTAAGAAAAAAGGATTCTCATTTGATATTTTTTTATTTTTTAACTTAATATCCATAAAAATCTCCTTTTAATTTATAAAGAAAATATATCATATATAATAAAAAGTGTCAATAATTTGAGATGGATGCAATTATAAATAAAAATTAAATTACACCTTTACTATACATAAGATCGATAACAAAAAGTGACAGGCCTCTATAATTTTCTAAATCTCCAACGATATCTTCAATACTGTCAATCACAGCGTTTATTTTCTTTTCATTTATTTTTACAAAAATAATATTATTATAAAAACTCTTAGAGCCAGTAAAATCAAAAAATCCCATAAACAGTGGTATATCAGATAAAATATTTTCCATCTGTTTTGATTCCATTATAGTTGCCTGTGTAATATCAAACTGCAAGAATATTTCTGTAATATCCTGAAGAAGTTCTTCCTCACTGACAACTAATATCATCAATTTATCTTTCCCTTTTTTCAAATTATAATTATCAATTGATGAATTTCGAATAAAATTTTCATATAACTCTAATTTTGTATTTGAATTAACAAGTTCCTCACAAACTGATTTTTTCTTGAGTTCATTTGATATTTTTGCAAGTAACTGTAAATGAGTCTTCTGCTGGCCTTTGGGTCCTATAATTATAGAGAAAATATTAGATTTTTCACCATCAAGTGATTCGAAATCTATGCCTTTTTTTGAAATAGCCAGCCCAATTACAAATTCATCAACTTCATCCATTTGACAGTGCGGAATTGCAATACCATTTTTAAATCCCGTGGTTCCTGTTTCTTCTCTTTTTTTTAAAGCTTGATATATATTTTCATTTTCAATATCTTCCAATATTTCTGCTCTTCCAATAATTTCAGCTATTTTTTTTAAAGCTTCATCTTTATTTTTAGCTTTTAAATCAACCTCACAGGATTCCATTTTAATATAATCAATAATTTCCATATTATCTCCTTTTAAAAGCCCTGTTTATAGCATACTTGGCTATAGGAGGGCCCAGTAATTCATTGATTACTACAGCTACCAAAATTATATTTATCATTTCTGAAATTTGATAGGTTATTGCAGTAGAAGCTTTTGCTACCACCGGTGATGTTCTGACAAATATTGCAAGTCCTATAGCAACTCCAGCCTGTGGTAACAAAGAAAGTCCAAGATATTTTTTTATATTATTTTTCATGTTAAACATCATAGCAGGTAAATAAATTCCAAAATATTTACCCAAAAACCTCATAAAAATGAAAATGAATGCAAGGAATAGTACTCTATAATTTGAAAATATTGATAGATTTAATTCAACACCTGCAATTGCGAAAAACAGTGCATATAAAGGGGGTGTAATGGGTTCCAAAATTTTTAATATCCTGAGATTCCTGTCATTTATATTTACAATCATGAATCCAATCATCATATTTGTTATCAGGGGTGACAATTTAAGTGTTATAGAAATAGAAGTAACAATAAAAATTATACCAAGTGAAATAATTTTTATTTGATTCCAGTTTCTCTTTTTTATAGTAAGAAAATGTATAGCTATTCCACCAATAAATCCAATAAAAATAGATGCAAAGATCTCTTCAAATGCAGAATATAAAGAATGTGTTAAATGTAAATTTACTCCACTTATAATTGAAGATGAAAATGCAAATGTAATTGAAAAAAGAATAACAGTTCCTGCATCATCCAGTGCTACAATTCCATAAAGATAATCTATAAAATCTCCTCTGACTCTCATCTGTTCAACTATGACCACAACTGCAGCTGGTGCTGTTGCCGCTCCAATTGCTCCCATAAGAAGAGAAACATATAAAGGCATCTTAGCAATATAAAGAAAAAATGAAATAAACGCAAAAGAGAAAAATAACTGGAATAAAGTCAAAATAATAATATTTTTCCCATATTTTTTTAATTTTTTAATTGAAAATTCGGCACCAATTATAACTGCAATTAAAGAGAGTGTTATTTCAGATATGAGATGAAGCTGCTGACTATTTGTTGGATGGATTAAACCAAGTACTGAATCTCCAATAATGATTCCTGCAAGAATATATCCCGTAATTGAAGGAAGTTTAAATTTAAGAACAATTTGTTCTAAAAAAAACCCTGAAATAAAAAGTAACCCCAAACTAAAAATAATATGATGGGAAAACCCTTCTCGTATAGATTCTAAAATATGATAAAATAGTTCCATTTATACCTCAATTTCATTATATAATAATAAACTATTTTATCAAACAATATTAATTGATATTTAAAGAAAATTTGGGTATTTAATTATTCGATCTATTTTTTAAAGAATTTTTTATTGTCGTAGAATTTAGTATGCTCAAATCTCCCCCCATGGGAAGTCCTGTTGCAAGTTTAGAAATTTTAATATCATAGCCATCCAGCAGATCTCTCAGATAATTAGCTGTAGCCTCTCCTTCAAGATTTGGATTTGTTGCAATAATAACTTCATTTATACTCTCATCAATTCTTTCTATTAATGAATCAATATTTAAATCTTTTAGGAAAACACCATCAACGGGGGATACGTGTCCTCCAAGTATATGGTATAGACCATTATATACCCCTGTATTTTCTATAGCTTCAACATCATAGAATTCTTCAACAACACATATAACATCCCTATTTCTCAAGGAAGAAGAACAGTATTTACATAAATCATCTTCAGAAAAAACCCCACAAACATTACATTTTTTTATATTTTTTAAATCTGCAACTGTTTTTGAAAATTGATCTATTTTATTTTCACCCCGGTTTAGAAGATTATATGCCATTCTCCTGGCACTTTTATCACCTACACCGGGAAACATTTTTAATAAATTAATTAATTTTTCAATTTTATTAATCAAAACAAATTGGCAAATGGGCCTGCTATTTCACTCATTTTTTCCTGAATATGTTCATCCATTTTTGTTATTGCTTCATTTACTGCAGCAAGTATCAAATCCTGTAACATTTCTTTATCATCAGGATCAATAACTTCATCTTCTATGTCAATATTAACAATCTCTTTTTTCCCATTAACTTTTACTTTAACCATTCCTCCACCCGCCTGGGCTTCAATAGTTTCTTTCTCAAGCTTTTCCTGTTCTTCCTTCATCTTTTTCTGCATTTTTTGAGCCTGTTGCATCATTTGTTTCATATTTCCACCAAACATTATTTATCCTCCTTTATTTCAATTATTTGACCGCTAAAATTACTTTTAAATTCTAATATATCTTCATCCGGCATTATTTTTTTTTTACTTTTTTTTTTACTTTCAGTTTTAGTTTCTTTCTTTTTTCCTTTTTCGTTTTTATCTTTATTTTTCTTTTTATTTGAAATATCAAACAATACCATTTTTCTGTCTGTATCAATCTCTTTTAATATTTCCAGAATCTTATTCTCATTATCTTTACCCTTTTGAAAATAAAAAGAGTCATCCCACCCAATATAAAGAATTCCTTTCCTATTAAGGCGATATTTTGCTTTTTCCAGTATTGGTGTTAATGTTTCATAAGATTTTTTTTCTGAAATTTTAATAAATTCATTTTTCCAATTTATATTTTTCTTTTTGCTTTCTTCATTCAATTGGCTTGAACTGGACTGAAGATTTTCTTTTGATTTCCTATGGGATAAATTTTCTTTAATCTCAAAAAGATGTTTTACATGTAAAATTTTATATATAGTCATCTCAAATAATATTTTTTTCTCATTAATTTTTTTTATTTTATTTAAAAAATCTAAAATTAAATCAATTGTTACAGTTATATCTCTTTCGCTGTATACATTATTTATTTTTTTCAATAATTTATAATCATAAGTTTCAAGTACAAGTTTATCCCCATTCGTTTTATTAAAAATCAAAGAATCTCTGTATATATCTAATAATTTTTCAGCTATATGCTCAAAATCAAGTCCCTCATCATTTACTTTATTTATATATTTAACTATTTTTTCAAAATCATTTTTTATTATTTTGTTTATCAGCTCACCAGCAACCCGTCCCTCTCTTGCTCCTGAAAGAACTTCAACATCTTCAAGTTTAATTTCATCATCGGATAAAGCAATTATCTGATCCAGGAGTGATTGTGCATCACGCATTATCCCATCTGATTCTCTCGCTATTAAATCAGCCGCTTCTTCATCAATTTTTAATCCTTCACTTTCAACTATCTTGATTAATTGATTTTTTATTTTTTTTGACGGGATCCTATGAAAAACAAAACGCTGACATCTGGAAGATATTGTTTCGGGAACCTTATCTGAATCAGTTGTTGCAAAGATAAATATTACATGAGGAGGTGGTTCTTCAATAGTTTTTAGTAGAGCATTGAAACTATGCTTGCTGAACATATGTACTTCATCGATAATAAAAATTTTATACCTTGATTCTACCGGTTTATATTGAATATTATCGAGTATTTTTTCTTTAACCTGGGGAACTCTCCTGTACGAAGCAGCATCAAATTCTATTACATCAATACTTGAACTATTTGTTATAGAAACACAGGAATTACATTTATTACAGGGTTTTAAAGTTTGACCCTTTTCACAATTTAAAGACTTGGCAAAAATTCTTGCTATTGATGTTTTACCCAATCCTCTCGGACCAATAAACAGATAAGCCTGAGAAATTCGATCATTTTTAATAGAATTAGAAAGTGTTTTTACTATATGTTGCTGACCTACTACCTCTGAGAATTCCTGCGGACGATATTTTCTTGCTAAAACTTGATAAGACATAATACCCCTTATATTATTTTGGGCACTCCAACCAGATTGACCCTAACACAAAATGATAACTGCTACCGCTGCTTCCTTCCGGACCTGACGGGCTTCACAGGTCATTCTTGTCAGGGGTCCAATTAGAGCACCCAAAAGAATATTCCAACGAAAATTATTATATCAACATTAATAACAAAGTCAATAATTTAAGTTTCCCTTTTGTTTATCTTAAGCTCATTGTCCTTATAATCAATTTTAATGATATCATTTTTATTTAATTTTTTAGCTAAAATCATTTTTGATATTTCATTAACTATTTTACTATTTATTACCCTTTTTAAGGGACGTGCTCCCATGGCAGGGTCATACCCTATATCGGCTATCCAATCAAGTGCATTATCTGTAATATCCAGTTCGAGGTCTCTATTTTTTAATCTCTCTTCAAGATCCGATATCTGTAATTTTATAATCTTTTTTATATCTTTATGGTTAAGAGATTTAAAAACAACAATCTCATCAATTCTATTTATAAACTCAGGTTTAAAATATTTTCTAAGATCTGTTTCTAAATCATTTCTAATATTGTCCATAACTTTATCAATATTATCTTTACCAGCATTTTTTGTTCTATCCATAATCATGTCAGCCCCAATATTCGATGTCATTATTATTAGACTATTTTTAAAATCTACAGTTCTTCCTTTAGCATCCGTAAGTCTTCCATCATCAAATATTTGTAATAGAATATTAAAAACATCTGTATGTGCTTTTTCTATTTCATCTAAAAGTATTACAGAATATGGTTTTTTTCTTACTTTTTCAGTTAGCTGTCCTCCTTCATCATAACCAACATACCCAGGTGGAGACCCAATTAATTTTGCAACAGCATGTTTTTCCATATATTCAGACATATCAAGTCGTATTAGTAAATTCTCATCACCATATAAAAATTCAGTAACTGCTTTAGCAACTTCGGTCTTTCCAACTCCTGTTGGACCAAGAAATAAAAATGTTCCGTTTGGCTTTGAAGGATCTGTTAATCCAGCTCTCGATGTTCGA
Organism: uncultured bacterium; assembly: GCA_964621075.1. Classification (GTDB taxonomy): domain Bacteria; phylum Macinerneyibacteriota; class Macinerneyibacteria; order Macinerneyibacteriales; family Macinerneyibacteriaceae; genus CAZUKV01. Next base: position 21,102 of record CAZUKV010000013.1, read on the forward strand.
ATAACCTCACTAACTTTCCGTATAGCTTCATCCTGGGAAATTACACGTTCGTGGAGTTTTTTTTCCATGTTTAGAAGTCTTTCTCCTTCTTTTACTGTAATTTTTGTTACCGGAACCCCCGACCACTTTGAAATAATTTGAGCCACATCATCAAATCTAACCACATTGTCACTTTGGTTTCTTGCCCTTTTATCATTCCACTCATTTTTTAGTTTTTCATATTCTTCTTGCAATTTTTTCTCTTCTACTCCAAGCTTAGCTACTTTTTCATAATCACCATCGTTAAAAGCACTCTCTTTTTCTACTTTGATGTTTTCTAATTTCTTTTCAATATCATATATATCATCAGGTATCATTAAGCTATCCAGTTTAACTTTTGCCGCTGCTTCATCTAATAGATCAACTGCCTTGTCGGGTAAAAATCTATCAGATATATACCTGGCAGATAATTTGGAGGCAGTAGTGATAGCTTCATCAGATATTTTTACACCATGATAAACTTCATATTTTTCTCTTAATCCTTTTAAAATTCTAACAGTATCATTCACAGAGGGTTCTTTTATAAAAATAGGCTGAAACCTTCTCTCAAGAGCAGGATCTTTCTCAATATATTTCCTATATTCATCAACCGTTGTTGCACCTATACATTGAAGTTCTCCTCTTGCAAGAGCTGGTTTTAAAATATTTGCTGCATCCATAGCTCCCTGAGACCTACCGGCTCCTATAATAGTATGAATCTCATCAATAAAAAGAATTATATCTTCACGGGACTTTATAATATTGATTACTTTTTTTAATCTCTCTTCAAATTCCCCCATATACTTAGCACCTGCTAATACAGATGCCATATCAAGCAATAGAATTGTTTTTCCATGAAGAATTTCAGGAATTTTTTTCTCAACGATTTTCAATGCAAGGCCCTCAACAATTGCTGTTTTCCCCACACCTGCTTCTCCAACTAAAACCGGATTATTTTTAACTCTTCTTGAAAGAATATGAATCAATCTTTCTATTTCATCTTCTCTTGCAATAACCGGATCAAGTTTATTTTTTTTAGCCATCTCTATAAGATTATTGGTAAACTGTTTTAAATACTCTTCTTCTTCTGAAATCTGTTCACTTGATTTTTTAGAAGATTTTGTATATTCACGTACTTTTTGTCTGGCTTTATCCAGATTAATACCAAGATTATACAATACTCTTGAACCAATACTTTCATTTTCACGTATTAAACCGAGAAATAGATGTTCATCGCCAACATAATCTTTTTTTAAATAATTAGCTTCTTCAAAGGATAATTTTATCACACGTTTCGCCCCGGTCGTTAGGTTGTCATTTCCAGAAGTATCCCGAAACTCACCTTCTTTAATATATCTTTCAACTTCATTTTTAACATCACTTTTATTTATATTTAAAGCGGCAAGAGTTTTTTCCAATACCTTGCCCTTATTCTCCATTAAACTCAATAGTATATGCTCTGACCCAATAAAATTATTTCTATAATATGTTGAATATTCTCTTGCATTATAAATAACAT
>CAZUKV010000014.1:0-22518 GCA_964621075.1 uncultured bacterium
CAGTTGAAAGTATTTTTAAATTTGTATATAAAATATTTAAAACTGAGGTTTCAAATCACTTTCTTGCAAAAATTGGAACATTGTTTTTGATGCCTTCATTAAAAAGGTTGTTAAAACAAATGGATTATTCTGAATTTGGAAGTGCTCCTCTTTTAGGAATTAAAAAACCGGTAATGATAGCACATGGGAGTTCAGACGAAAAAGCTATTAAAAATTCCATTAATTTTACCTACAGATATATTAAAGATAATTTTACAAATTATGTTAAAACCGAACTGGATAAATTAACCAAAGTATGACTTTGTATTAATTTTTTTTATTTTTTATGATTTCTAAATATTTTTGTGTGTTTTTATATAATTCAGTTTTAGGGTCTTCCAATAATAAAAATGATTTAAAATAATCTTCAGCTTTTTTAAGATTATTTAAATATTCATAGTTGAGATATCCAAGTGTGTAAAAAATCTTCTTGTCATTAGGATTGTTTTGTAGATATTCATAATAATACTGCTCTGCTATTTTGGGTTTCTCAAAATATATTAAATAAATTTCCGCTATTCTTTTTTTTGACAAATTAGAATTGTTTATTATGTTTAAATTCTTTATTATTTCTTCAATTTTTTTATAATAGATTTTATTATTTATTTCTGAAATAGATGTAAAGGAAGATTCAGCAGACTTGTGTCTTTTAAAACTATTAATATTCAAATCAATTTTAAGTAAAAATAGATCATTATAACTGGTATTGGGATCTCTGTAATTGAAAAAAGTCATTTCTTTTATTTTTCCCAAATAATCAAATTCATAATAATTATCGAAAAAAGTTGGATTGTTATTAAATTCATTAATATCTATAATATAATTAGATTTATCATAATTTAAAAAATATGCATTATTTATTTTTTCAAGATTATTTTCATTCCAGGAAAAAATGATATTCTTATTTTCTTTGTAATAAAAACTTTTAATAACATTATTTTGAAGATCAAGATTACTTTTAACAATAATATTATTCCATTTGTTAGAGTTTATGCAGTTAAACACATAGGCATTATTATTTTTTATTCCATTTTCCTCTCCGCCAAGAAGTATAAATGAGTCTGTGGATTGATTGGTAATAATAGAATATTCTTTCAAACTGGGGATATAACCAATGATATTAAGATCTTTTATTTTTATGGTATCAGATTCAATTTCAAGTTTTGTGATCTTTGTCATCTTATAAAAAAGAAATAATAAATTCTTATTATTTATAATTTCAGTTTCAGGAATATCCGATAGGGAATCTCCTTCCAGTGTAATTGAATCCCAATTGTAATTTTTTCTTTCTAAAGTTATAAACTTATCAGTATTAGGTTCTAAAAAAATCCATCTTTTATAGGTTTTATCCCAAACAATATTGTAATTATCTGGTAAAGATTCCGGTGTATTAATCATCGTAAGCTTGGACCATACAGAATCTTCTAAAATGTATAATTTCAAGGAGGTATCGTTTTCTGAAAAAAGATAAAAATTTTTATTATCTGTGAAAATCTTTATCCAGTTTTCCGGAAGTTCATTATATTTAACAAATGATTTGTTCAGGCGTAATATGTATTCCTCGATGTTAGAAGATTGGAAATATTTTTCTTTTAAAACTTTAATGTTTGATGCCAGTTTATGGGCTTTTTCAAATAATTTTTTTTCAAGTGCATTTTCAAGTAGATATATATATAAATTTATTTGTTTTACTGGAGATAAGTTTGAAATTTTATTAGAATAAGAATCCAAATTATTAAAATTAATTTCGGGGTATAATAAACTATTTATAAATTTATATTTTGCTGTGTTATCCAAATAAGTATTGAAAATTTTCTTATTGAAAGATTTAAAATATAAGTTAGATAACAATTTTTTTTTAGTATCAGAATTTAATAATTTTATAAAATTATTAAATTCTTGATAGTTTTTAGTTTGGAAACTATAAAGGGCCCATAGTTCAATATTTTTCTCCCCTTTTTTTGGCAATGTTTTGACGATTGAAGTAAAAGAATCTATTTTTTTCAGATTAAAAAGTGATTTAGCATAATAGTATTTAACTAAACCTGTTCTGTAGCTTTTTTTAATATTTGTTAAAAACTCATAGATTTTTTTTGCTTCATTATTATAATAATATATTTCAACAATTAATTTAACAGATTTATCATAATACTTGCTTTCAGGATAATTTGTAACGATTTCCTTTAAGTAATATAATGCTTCTGAATTTTTATCAGTATCTTTCTTAATTTTTGCCAGCAGAAAATTTGCATCATCATGTAAATATTTCAAATCGGGGTCTTTTAGTATTTTTTCACATTTTTCTTTTGATATCTCGTAGTTTTTTTTGTTATAATATTTTTTTGCATTATAAAAAAGATTAAAATAACCGCAGGAACTTAATATAAAAACAATTAATATAAAAAATAAAACAATTTTTTTCATAATATTATCCTATATTTTTTAAAATATCTTTTTTTAAATCAGTTTTTTCCCATGTGAATTCGGGGAGCTCTCTTCCAAAATGACCATAAACAGCAGTTTTTTTGTAAATTGGTCTTTTTAATTTTAGTCTATCAATAATTGCAGCTGGTCTGAAGTCAAAGGATTTTTTTACTGCTCTTGTAATTTTTTTATTACTGTATTTTCCTGAGCCAAATTGATTTATATAGATTGAGACGGGTTCTGCCACACCAATAGCATAGGCTACTTGAACAGAAACGCACTCTGCCAATTTTGCGGCTACTATATTTTTAGCAACGTATCTTGCTGCATAAGCCCCGGACCTATCTACCTTTGAAGGATCCTTGCCGGAAAAAGCCCCGCCACCGTGGGAACCAATTCCTCCATAAGTATCAACAATAATTTTTCTACCTGTCAAACCAGCATCAGCTTTAGGTCCTCCCTGTATAAAAATACCAGTAGGGTTAATATGATAATTAGTATTATTAAAATTTAAATTAAATTTTTGAGATTCTTTTTCAAGAACAGGTTTTATTATTTTTTTTATTATATCATTTTTTAAATCAAAATAATCTATATTTTTATCATGTTGTGTTGACAAAACTACTGTGTCTATATTTTTTGGCTTGAAATTTTCATATTCAACTGTAACCTGGGCTTTCCCATCTGGTCTTAAATAATCAAGAGTTTCTTTTTTTCTCTCATCTGCTAATTTTTTTGTTAGTTTGTGAGCAAGATAAATGGGCATTGGCATTAAAGTAGGAGTTTCATCTATTGCATAACCAAACATCATTCCCTGATCTCCTGCACCCTGTTCAAGATGTTTTTCCTTTGTAACCCCTCTATTAATATCAGATGATTGTTCGTCTATTGATGATAGTACTGCAGTGGTTTCATAATCAAAACCGTATTCCGGATCTGTATATCCAATATTTTTAATAGTATTTCTTACAATTTTAGGGATATTAACATAAGTTTTTGTTGTTATTTCTCCTGTAATAAGAACCATTCCTGTAGAAACTAAAGTTTCACATGCTACATGAGCTTCAGTGTCATTTTTTAAAATTTCATCAAGTACTGCATCAGAACACTGATCAGCAATTTTATCAGGATGTCCTTCTGTTACTGATTCTGAAGTAAATAAATAATTACCCTTTGTTTTTTTCATATCAATCTCCTTTTATAGAGGTTTTATCTCCGATATTTATTTGTTTTGAGTTTAGGTTGAGTGATGATTTTTTTCCAATAATTGAGGATTGTATATTTAAATTGTTTAAAAAGCTTTCTTCATAAATTATTGAGTTTTTAATAATAGAATTTGAAATTCTTGCTTTTTCAGAAATTGAAACATAAGGTCCAATAATTGAATCTTTAATTTCAACATTGCTATCAATATAAACAGGATGATTAATTACACAGTTTGACAGTTTTCCTTTTATAAATGAATCTTCCTGTTTATCAAGAAGAAATTTATTAGTAGAAAGCAATGTTTCAATTGTTCCGCAATCAAACCATTTTGTTATATTATATGTTTTCATTTTATTATTTTGTTTTAACATTCGATTTAAAGCATCGGTTATTTGGTATTCCCCTTTTGTTCGGATATCATTTTCTATAATATATTTTAATGAATTAAAGAGGGGTTGACTTTCCTTGATGTAATAAACACCAATTAACGCTTCATTAGAAGTTGGGTTATCAGGCTTTTCAATTAAATTTTCTATAAAGCCTTTTTTATTAAGTTCTGCTATTCCAAATCTTTTAGGATTTTTGACTTTTTTGGTAGCAAGAGTTGTATGTTTTGAATTAGTAAATTTTTTTAAATCAATATCAACAATGGTATCCCCTAAAATAATTAGTAATTCTGTATTTGTAACTGATTCCTTTGTCATATAAACAGCATGCCCAAGGCCTTCCATTTTTTTCTGTTGTACAAATTTTATATTTAAATTTTGATATTTTTTATTTACCCAATTTATTAAAGTATCCTTTTTGTAACCAACTATTATTAATATTTCTTCAGGAGAGATTTTTTCCAATCTATTAAGGATATGACCAATAATCGGAACCCCTGCTATTTTTACCATAGCTTTTGGACGATTATATGTATGAGGTCTTAGTCTGGTACCTATCCCAGCTGCTGGTATTATTACTTTCATTTAAAGACTCCTTTCAAGTTAAAATTTGTATAGCTTTTGGACACACTTCAATATCCACATGTTCTTTTGAATGATTAGCTAAATCGCCATCTATCTGTCCAGGTGTTTGTTTGGTAATTAATCTAACTTTAGAAACCTGAAAATATTCTACATCTTCTGAATCAATATGTGTTCCTTTTAAAATATCCATAATATATGATATTGATTTAAGAACTCCCTTTCTTTTAAAAATACAAATATCTAATAGGCCATCATCCATTTTTGCAAGTGGGGTAATACTATACTTTCCACCATAAAAAGATGCATTTCCAACAATTACGAAATATCCCTTTTTTAGTGGTTCTCCATTAAAAAGATCTATGTAAACAGGTTCCGGATTATATGTAAAAATAGATGAAAAACCAGCTAAGGCATAGGCATATCTTCCAATAATTTGTTTTAAATTGTTATCTACTTTACTTATTGTATGGGCATCAAAACCATAACTAACCATAAGCCCAAAATATTTATTTCTAAATTTGCCAACATCATAGTATTTAGGAGTTGCTTTTTTTGCAATATAGTATGCTGCTTCAAAAGGGTTCATTGGAAGTTTCAGTTCCATGGATAAAACATTAGTTGTTCCTGTAGGAATAATTCCTATTGGAATATTTTTTTTTACTAGTTCATTTATGACTAAATTTACAGTTCCATCTCCACCTGATACCAAAACAGCATCGATATTATCTACATTTTGAACATCTTCTATTACTGCACGGTCATTTTCAGCAATATTTAAATCGACTATTATATCATTTTTGGATAAGATATATAATATTTTTGGTAAGTAATCATCGATTCTTCTTTGCCCTGATTCAGGGTTAACAATAAGTTTTATTCTTTTTTTCATTAAATAATTCCTAATTTTTCTCCTGCTTCTTTAAATTTATTTAAAGCCATCTGAAGTTGTTCTTTAGTGTGTGTAGCCATGAAACTTGTTCTGATTAAAGAAGAGCCTTTTGGTACTGCTGGAGGAACACTTGGATTTATGAAAATCCCATTTTTTTGTAACATTTTCCATAATTTAAATGTGGTATTCATATCTCCGATAATTAATGGAATAATAGGAGTTTCTGAGTCTCCGGTATTATACCCCATTTCTTGAAATCCTTTTAACATATATTCAGTATTGTCCCATAATTTTTCAATTCTTTCTGGTTCTTTTTCCATGATATCCAAAGCACCCATGACAGCTCCAGCTGATCCGGGAGGTAAAGATGCACTAAAAATTAGAGATCTGGCATGGTGTTTAATGTAATCTATTACTTTTGAACTACCGGCTATAAAACCACCTACAGAAGCAAGAGATTTTGAGAAGGTTCCCATTACCAGGTCAACTTCATTTTCAAGCCCAAAATATTTAGCAGTTCCACCGCCATCTTCATTCAATACTCCAATTGAATGCGCATCATCAACATAAACTCTGGAATCATATTTTTTTGCAAGATTAACTATATCATCAAGCTTTGCGATATCTCCATCCATTGAAAAAATTCCATCGGTAATTATTATTTTAGGTTTATTTTTATATTTTTTCAATTTTGTTTCAAGATGATTCATATCCGAATGCTTGTATCTTGAAAATTTTCCTCTTGCAAGGCCCAAACCATCAACGATACTGGCATGATCAAGTTTATCTGTTATTATTACATCATCTGATCCTGAAGCTATTGCAGATATCGCTCCTACATTTGCCTGATAACCAGAGGCAAATACTAAAGCAGCTTCCTGACCCACAAGATCAGCAAGTCTTTCCTCCAGTTTGATATGTATATCTAAAGTACCATTGAGAAATCTGGAACCAGCACAACCGGTACCATACTGTTTTGTTGCTTTTTGAGCACTTTCTATTACATGAGAATTATTGGTTAATCCTAAATAACTGTTGGAGCCAAGCATTAACATGTCCTGGCCATTCATTTTTACTTCTGTATCCTGTTCTGATTCAATTACTCTAAAATATGGATATATTCCTTTTTTTCTTGCGAAATCTGCTTCCTTGAATTGATTTACCTTATCAAAAATGTCCATTGTTAAAGAACCTCCTTGTGTTTTATATGGTTTTTATTCTATTATATTATGGATAAATAGCAAGGATTTTTTACCTGTAAAGTTCTATCAATCCTTCTTTTAATGATTTTGGTTTATTTTTGTTAATAATAAAAAAGTCATTCTTTTTATAAGCCCAGCTTTCAGCAGTTAGTTCCATATATTTGTCTCTATTAAAGATATAATCTTTTGAAATTTTTTCATTTATAAAAGCAGCAATATATACCAAAAATTTGGGAATTTTAACTTTTAAAGCTTTTTTATTGATAATAGTTTTTGATTTTTTTGCAAAGGTATTCATAGTATAAATATTATCATCATAAATGTAAAAAATACCATGAGTATCCTTATTTATTGTTATATAATAAATAAATTTAACTAAATCGGTAACATTTATAATAGTAAATTTATTATTCCCCCGGCCTATTATAGGGGCGACTCCTTTTTTTATTAAATCAAAAAATTGTTTCATTTCTTTATCTCTTTTTCCGTAAATAGAAGGGGCTCTCAATATATTTATATTTAAATTTTTATTTAAGTATTTCCAGTGAATTTTCTCTCCTAAAAGCTTGGATTTACCATATTTTGTAATGGGATTTAAATTTGATATTCTATTAGGATTTTCTATTCTATTATCTTTTTTTTTAGGTCCAACAATAGCTAAAGAACTCATAAAAAAATATCCTTTTATTGTATCACTGTGTTTTAAGTATAAGTCAAAAAAGTTTTTAGCTATTTTATAATTTACATATTTAAAAGTATCGAAATTTTTACCATAGGTTAAGCCAATTAATTGGAAAAGGTAATCACACTCTTTAATATATTTTTCATAAGTAGATGGTTTGTTAAATTCTACAACTTTTATATCTACCGGGAAACTTTTTAGAAAAGAGGTATCACTTGTTTTTCTTACAAGGCATACAATTTTATTGTAGTCGTTTTTTTTATAAATATATTCTACCAGATTCGAGCCAACAAATCCGGACCCTCCTGTTATACAATAATTAAAGTTCTTTTTCATAAATTCTGTACCTTTTATATATTTCAGCCCCTATATTTTTTAATTCTCTATTCATCATCTTATTATTTTCTAAAATCCAACCAAGGTCACCACTTTCAATTCCCCACTCAATACCATTTTCAAATGTTTTATGTATCAATAGTACTTCTACCCCTTTTTTTCGGTATTCAGGAATGACACCCATTGTTATATTTCTAACACGATTAATTTTTTTCCAGTGAAACAACATTTTTAGAAAACCAAAAGGAAAAAGCTTTCCTTTTGTTTTTTTTATAGCTTGATTAGCATCAGGCAGGGTTAATGAAAAACCAACGGGTTTTTCTTTATCATAAAGAATAAAGGCAAGCGAAGGAACCAGAATTGGAATAAGAGATTCTGCCATGTGATGAATTTCCTTGTCGGTCATGGGGACAAAACCCCAATTTGCTTCCCATGCTTTATTGTATACCTCAATAACATCATGAATTAAATTTTTTACATTTTTTTTAGTTATATATTTAAATTTAAAACTATTTCTTTTTTTAACAATTTTTGCCACTCTTTTTAGTTTATCGGGAGCATCTTCAGGGGAATCTATAATGTAAGAGTATAAATCCATGGCTTTTTTCAATCCATAGTTATCCATGTGCTTTTTATAATATGAATAATTGTATGGCATCATAAAAACCGGATCATCATCAAATCCTTCTATTAATAATCCACAGGTATCGTTAGTGGAAGGATTCATGGGGCCTTTTAATAAATTCATTTCATGATTTTTTCCATATTCTTTAACTTTATCCAGAAGCTTCTCACTCACATTAAAATCGTCAATAAAGTCAAAAAACCCAAAAAAGACTGTTTTTTCATTATGTGTTTTATTATGATTATAGTTTATTATAGCAGCAATTCTTCCAACAGGTTTATTTTCATTAAAAGCCATGTAGCATTGCATTTCTGCATGTTCAAAAAAAGGATTTTTCTCTTTATCAAGAAGTTTTTTTTCTTCGGAAATTAAAGGTGGAACCCAGTAATCGCAATCACTATAAATCTTGAATGGGAATTTGATAAAATTTTTAATTTTACTGTCAGGAATTTTCTCTATTTTTAGCATATAATCTCCTTTTTTTTATAAGATAAAGAATAAGAATTGTAAAATATTCCATTAAATAATCAATCAATAATAAAAAAAATAGAAAATAGATAGAACGATTTATAAACAAAAAATAAATTATTATTGATGCAAAAATCTTGTTTATAATTCTAATATTTTTTAAAAAATGATTTTCAATAAAAACCAGTAAAAAAATTGTTAGAGTCATAACTAAATATATATTTATTCCATGGATAAAATATAAAATTACAGCAAATAAAGGAAAAAAGGAAAATATCCAGTATTTGTTTTTTAATAAATAGTAAATTACATTAACTATTAAATGTGTTATTCCAAATACAAGGAAATAATTTATTAAAGATATTTCTTCCATACATTAATCCTGTTTTCCAGTTGAAAGAGATTTAGTGCTATCAAGAATAATTGGCATTCCTGTTCCATCCGGGGATGTGGGAATTAAAATAAAAGTAGAATTTTCTGAATTTGCAAGTTTCTCATAAGCTTTTATTGCTTCATGCTGCAAATAATTTTTTGTTAGAGTACTGTTTATAATTTTTTGTGCTTTTGCCAATCCATTAGCTTCTATTTCTTTTATTTTTGCTTCTTTTCTTGCTATATTCTGCTTGTAAACCATCTTTTCTTCTTCCTGTTTTGCTTCCATTTTTTTCTGTATTGCTTTTTCTACACTCTGGGGTAAATTTATATTTCTAACAAGAACTCTATCAACAAGTACATTTTTATTATCCAAAACTTTTTTGAATTGTTTTTTTAGGTTTGAAGTGAATTTTTTTCTTTCGCCGGTATAAAGAGCTGCCATTTTAAAGTTTGCAGCTACATCTCTTATAGTTGTTCTTATTGCAGGACGAATAATTTTTGTTCTTAAATCGGCTACATTTTTTGCATAGTTTTCATAAATGTTATTTGCTTTAGATGAATCAACTTTCCACCAAACAGTTACATCAACACCAATTGCCAGTCCATCAAGGGTTCTAACAGTTACACTATCATTTCCGGAATGGGCTCCTTCTGTGGATTTTAAACTCATTGTATATTCCTGAATTCTTGTTGGATATTTTATAATATTAACAAAAGGATTAACTATATTTATACCTGCTGAAAGGGTAGTCTTCTGGACTTTTCCAAATAAAATTTGCACCCCTACTTCTCCGGCATCTATAACTACAAAACAATTAGAAATCGCAACTAAAAAGAAGATAATTGAAAGGACTAAAATAATTTTTGGTATATTTTTGTCCTTTATTTTTTCTATAGGCTGTTTTTTTAAATTAAAAAATGAAAAGAATAAAACAATGGAAATTACAAAAAAAATCAAAAACTGCATAAAACCTCCTTAATCATTACATTAAATAATATTAAATAGAATTTAATATTAATCAAGATATATTTTCTTTGAAAAATTATTTTTATAATATATAATAGGGTAAAAGAAAGGGGGACTATGGAAAATTTAAAAGGCAAAGTTGTTTTTATTACAGGAGCGAGCTCAGGAATTGGAAAAGCGACTGCTTATGAGTTTGCTAAAAAAGATGCTGATTTAATTCTTGGAGCAAGAAGAATTGAGCGATTGGAAGAAATAAAAAAAGATATTCAGGATCATTATAATTCAAATGTTTTAACGCTTGAACTTGATGTTACAAAACTTGACCAGTGCAAAAAAAGTATAAATTCTCTTTCTCAGGAATGGCAGGCAATAGATATTCTTGTCAATAATGCCGGGCTGGCGAGTGGAAAAAAACAATTGCAAAATGCAGATATTGATGATTGGGAAACAATGATTGATACAAATGTAAAAGGTTTGCTTTATATGAGCAGGATTATTATTGATATTATGAAAAAAAGACAGAAAGGCCATATTATTAACATTGGATCCACCTCTGCACATGAAGTATATCCTGGAGGAAGTGTTTACTGTGGAACAAAACACGCTGTTGATGCCATAACAAAGGGTTTTAGGCTCGATTTAGTTGATACCCCTATAAGGGTTACTGAAATATCTCCTGGAATGGTTGAAACTGAATTTAGCCTTGTTAGATTTAAAGGAGACGAGGAAAAAGCTTCAAAAGTATATAATAATTTTATACCACTAAAAGCTAAAGATGTTGCAGAAACAATAGTCTTTGCAGCTACAAGACCAAAATATGTTCAAATAAATGAAATAATATTAACTTCCACTGATCAGGCCAATTCATATATTGTAAATAAAAGACAGTAAAAAAGAAGGATGTAGGATTTATAAGATGACTAAATTTTTAGAAATAGGATTAAAGAAAAATCTAAAAGATTTTAAGGGTGAAGAAATAAAAGAAAAAGCAAAAAAGTTTTTAAACCTTAATATTGATCAAATAAGGGTAAGAAAATTATATGCATTTGATATTAAAAAAATTAATAATAATACCTGGAAGAAGATAAAAGAAGAATTAATTGATAATGTTGTAGAAAAAGAAATTAAAAATCACAAAAAGGATAATCCATCATTCGTGATAAAAATTGGATTTAATCCAGGAGTTACGGATAATGAGGGAAGAACAGTAAAAGATATGGTTGAAGATATTCTTGATGAAAAATTTTCATCAGAAGAAAAAGTATATACTTCCATGCTTTATCTTATCTATGATAAAAACATAAACTATGAAAACATATCAAATTTATCAGAAAATTTGCTTGCAAATAAATTAATAGAAGATATTAAAATTTTTGATAAAAGCCAGTGGCATGAAAAACAGATTTTTGAATTACCTAAAATTGATGCAAAAGATGAAATCAAAATTAACACATATAATCTCAATATGTCAGATGAAGATTTAAAGAATTTAAGCAAAAAAAGAATGCTTGCTTTAAATGTTGAAGAGATGAAAACAATTAAAGATTATTTTAATCTTAAAAAGAACAAAAGCGAAAGACAAAAAATTAATATTTCTGAAAATATTACCGATGCTGAACTTGAACTTTTGGCTCAAACATGGAGTGAACACTGCAAACACAAAATATTTGCTTCAAATATAAAATATGATGATAAAGAAAAAAATATAAAAGAAAAAATAAATTCGATTTTTAATACATATATTGTTGGTTCAGCAAATGAAGTTAGAAAAGAAAGCAATCATCTGGTTTCTCTTTTTCATGATAATGCTGGAGTTATTACTTTTAATGAGAATAAACATGTTTGTTATAAAGTAGAAACTCATAATTCTCCTTCAGCTCTGGACCCTTATGGAGGAGCAATGACCGGTATCGTAGGAGTAAACCGGGATATTTTAGGAACGGGACGCGGAGCAGTGCCTCATATAAATGTATGGGGATACTGTTTTGGAAATCCTAAATATGAAGGGGATATCCCTGATAAATTAATGCATCCTTTTAGGATTAGAGAAGGAGTGCATAAAGGTGTTATTGAAGGAGGGAATCAAAGCGGGATTCCTTATGGAAGAGGATGGGAACTTTTTGATGATAGATACATGGGCAAACCTCTTGTTTTTTGTGGTACTGTTGGGGTTTTACCAAGAGAAATAGATGGAATAGATAGTTCAAAGAAATGGATTCATGAAAATGATAAAATAGTAATGGTTGGTGGAAGAGTAGGGAAGGATGGAATTCATGGAGCAACATTTTCTTCCCAGGAATTAAATGAAGATTCTCCCGTACAGGCAGTACAAATTGGGGATCCTATTACGCAGAAAAAAATGTCTGATTTTCTAATAGAGGCGAGAGATAAAAATTTGATTAATTTTGTGCAGGATAATGGAGCAGGTGGGCTGGCATCTTCTGTTGGAGAAATGGCAGAAGAAACAAATGGAGCTTATATGGATTTAGAAAAAGTTCCACTCAAGTATCATGGTTTGAAACCCTGGGAGATTTTAATATCGGAAGCTCAGGAAAGGATGACATTTGCAATTGCTCCAGAAAAAATTGGTCAGTTTTTAAATCTTGCAGAAAAAAGAGAAGTTGAAGCTTCTGTGATCGGACATTTTACTAAATCAGGATATTTTCATGTTGTATATGGAGATAAAAATGTTTGTTATCTGGATGTTGAGTTCTTACATGATGGTCTCCCTCCTATGGAACTGGAGGCAGAGTGGGTGAAACCTTCTGAAACGGAAGTAAAAATTGACAGTGATAACTTAAAGAAAGATATTTTGAATATGATTTCAGGACTAAATCTTTCTTCAAAAGAATCTAAAATGAGGCAGTATGATCACGAAGTAAAAGGGTTAACAGTTATTAAACCTTTTATTGGAAAAGAATCTGATGTTATAAATGATATTTCATTATTCGCTGTTGAATATAATTCTTATGAAGGGTTAATTTTATCAGAGGGAATAAATCCTTATTATTCTGATATTGATACCTATCACATGACAGGATCAATTATTGATGAGGCCTATAGAAAATTGATTGTTGCCGGAGCAGACCCTCACCATTTAGCGGGTCTTGATAATTTTTGCTGGCCGGATCCTATTTATGATTCAGAAAAAAATAAAGATGGTAAATACAAACTTGCTCAGCTTGTAAGATCGGCTAAAGCGATTTATGATTATACTTCTTTTTATAAAATACCCTGTATTTCGGGAAAAGATTCTATGAAAAATGATGCTGTACTAAATGGTGAAAAAATTTCTATACCTCCAACGCTTCTTTTTTCAGGAATTGGAAAAATTAAAGATTACAGAGATGTTATCACCATGGACTTTTCAGAAAAAAGTGAATTAATATATCTATTGGGTAAGACAAAAAATGAACTTGGGCAATCTCAATTCTATATACAGAAAAGTATTAAAAAGGGAAGAGTTCCAAGAGTGGAACAAAATTTTGCTAAGAAAATTTATAAAAAATATAGAAACGCTTACCAAAAGAACCTGGTTGAATCTGCACATTCCCCCCATAAAGGAGGAATTGCATTTTCATTACTGCTTCAATTTATGGCTTCTCATCGGGGTTTTGATATAGATCTGTCTAAAATTCCTACAGAGGGAACTCTATCAAACACTAAAAAATTATTTTCTGAATCTAACAGCAGAATCATTGTAACAATAAATAGGAAAAACAGAGAAGAATTTGAAAAAATAATGGAGGGAATTCCTTTTTCGATAATTGGAACAATTAAAAATAACAAAAAAGTAGATATAAATTATAAACAAAAAAATATTTTCACTATTGATCTTGATGAAGCAAAAAAAAGTTACAAGGAGACATTCAATGGTTAAAAGAGAAGCTAAAGTTTTAATACCTGTTGGTTTTGGTTTAAATTGCGAAAGGGAAACAGAAAATGCTTTTATAGAAGCTGGAGCTGAAAAAGTTAAGAAAATTCATATAAATGATATTATTGAAAATAATAATATTATTAAGAAATATAATATTATTGCTTTTATCGGAGGCTTTTCATTTGGAGATCATGTCTCAGCAGGAAAAGTGCTTGCAAATAAATTAAAATATAGATTAAAAAAAGAAATTGAAAGTTTTGTAAAAAAACAAAATTTGATAATAGGGATCTGTAATGGATTCCAAATGCTTGTCAAGATGGGGCTTTTACCCTTAAGCGAGAATAAGTTTTTTAAACAGGAAGCAACTCTAATAGAAAATAAGTGTGAGCATTATTATGATGGATGGGTTAAATTAAAAATCAATAAAGAGAGTCCCTCTATTTTTACAAAAAACATGGAATATATTGAATTACCGGTTCGTCATGGAGAGGGAAGAATTAAATTTCTAAATGAAGATATCCTGAATAGACTTATTGATCATAATCAAATTGTATTACAGTATGTTGATAAAAATAATAATGTAACTGACAAATTTCCTGAAAATCCAAATGGTTCTATAAGAGGAATTGCTGGAATATGTGATAAAACCGGACATATATTTGGATTGATGCCTCATCCGGAAGCTTACATTAATCCTTATATGTATCCTAACTGGAAACATATAGAGAGAAAAAGTTATGGTGATGGGTATCAGATATTTAAAAATTGTGTTGATTATATCAAAAAGAGGTAGGAGGAAATATGGAAGAAAAGATAAAAAGAGAATATGAAGATGAGATAAATTTATGGGAATTACTGGTAATTTTAGCAAAAAGAAAAAAAATTATAATAAGAATAACATTGTTATTTTTTATTGTTTCTATAATATATTCTTTAATTGCTACTCCCAAGTATCAGGTTACTACAGTATTAACATCTAATGAAGAAGGGGTTTCTTCTTCAATTTCATCACTTGGGAATATTGCTTCTAATGTTTTGGGAACTAATATTGATAGTCTCTTTGGGGGAAAGGATTTAAGTTTAATTAAACAAACATTAAACAGCTCTGATTTCTTATTTTATCTTGAAGAAGAATATGATTTTTCTAAAAAAATAGGTATGGAAGAAAAAAGTTATCCAAAAGAATCATATTTAAAAAAAGTAAGAGACCTTCTTATGATTAACCAGGATG
The DNA here is from genome assembly GCA_964621075.1 of uncultured bacterium. Lineage (GTDB taxonomy): Bacteria > Macinerneyibacteriota > Macinerneyibacteria > Macinerneyibacteriales > Macinerneyibacteriaceae > CAZUKV01. The sequence goes on from CAZUKV010000014.1 coordinate 15,293, forward strand.
AGGAGAACAGCCTTTTAACCATAAAATTGCTTCATAAAAATCCAAAAGAAGCATTTTCTTTAATACAGGATATAATGGAAGGATTAAATGAATTTATTGTAAAAAGAGAGTACAGAGAAAGCCGTAAGATGGAGCAGGTTCTTAAAGGAAAGATTAGAACAACACAGAACCCCCTATTGAAAAATGAATTAACCAAACTGTGGTCCAATGAAACAAAAAAAATGTTATATTCCAAAATAAATAAAAATAATTTGTATAAAGTTGTTCAATCTCCATATGTTCCCGACAAAAGAGTGAAACCGAAAAGAAAAATTATTGTAATTATATCAACTTTTCTCGGATTTTTTATAAGTATATTCCTTGTATTTTTTCTTGAATTTATTTCAAAATCAAAAAACGATCCTGAAAATAGAGAATATTTTCAGAAATTTATTGAATATTTAGAATTAGACAGATTTAATTTTTTCAAAAGAAGGAGATAATGATGAAAACAACTAAATATTTTTTGCTTGTTATAACAATAATAATTTTTAGCTTTTCGCTATTTTCAGTATCTCAAATGGAACTCTTTGATTTGTACCAGAAATATAAATCCGGGAATCTAAGTTCTGATGATTTACAAAAAATTGAAGAGTTAAAAAAACAATATATGGATGGGGGAGGATCCTTATCTCTGGAAGGAGACAAAGTTAGGGAGACTCTTCCGGAAGAAAAAGATACAAAAAAAGATGAGAAGAAAGCTGATAGTCAAAAAGGACTACCATTAGATGTTGGAACAATATTACAAGTTCTCCAAAATAGAAATTTTTTAGGAAGCAGTGGATCACAGAAAAATATAAAACCTAAGACTAGTTATTATTATCAAAATTACTATTTTAATAAGAAGAAAACAAAATATGCTATAGATGTTTCAAGCTTAAAAAGATATGGGTATGAAATTTTTGAATCACCTTCAACCTATGCTCCTGTAGAAAATATATCAGTTAGTGGTGATTATATTATTGGACCAGGAGATAAATTAATTATAAACATCTGGGGAGGAGTAAATAATGAGTATGAAGTTACTGTTGATAAAAATGGAAATATTGCTGCTCCAGATTTTGGAACGATTGCTGTTGCTGGATTAACATATCAGGAGATGAAAACCAAGTTAAACAGAATGATTTCTTCTGGTTCTGAAATAAATGTTGCAATTTCAGAATTAAAAACAGTTAGAATTTTTGTAACAGGTGATTCTGAATCACCAGGAACGTATAAACTTTCAGGACAGGCTAATATAGTTAATGCTATTTTTGCTTCTGGAGGCCCATCTAAAACGGGAAGTATGAGGAGTATTTATATTAAAAGAAGGGGTAAAACTATAACTAAATTTGACTTATATGATTTTCTACTAAATGGAGATTCCGGAAACGATACATATTTAATGCCGGGAGATGTTGTTTTTATACCTCCGGCTGAAGATCTTGTTGCCATAGGAGGAAATGTTAAAAGACCTTCTATATATGAGATGAAGAAAAATGAAACTCTTAGTGATTTGATTAAGATTGCTGGAGGATTAACCGCTTCTGCAGATGAAACTAATATTTTCATAGAGAGATTTAAAAAAGATAGCGAAAGAATTATTATAAATGTAAATGGGAATGAAAAGAAAAAAATATCAAATTTTGACCTCTGTGACGGAGATATAATAAAAATTTATCCCATTATAAAAAATGATAAAAATGCAATCACACTTCAGGGATATACCTCTACACCAAGGAAATATTCCTATAAAGAGGGATTGAAAATTTCAAATATTGTAAAAGTAGAGAATCTTCTACCAGATACCTATCTAAAATATGCTGCATTGAAGAGAAAAGTATATCCTGAAAATTATTATAAAACAATTCCTATAAATCTGTATAAAGCAATTTTTATAAATGATGAAGAATATAATATCGAGCTAAAACCCGAAGATAAAATTATTTTATACAGTAAAAAAGAGATGGAAAAAAAGCCGCCTGTTTTTATTGCCGGGGAGGTAAATAAGCCAGGCAAATTCGAGTATGAAGAAGGAATGACCATATTAGACCTGATACACAAATCTGGAGGACTAACTAACCTTGCGAATAAAAATACTGCTGAATTTGTAAGAATAAATATTGGAGATGATAGCGTTGATTCTTTATTAATTAAAAATATAAATATCAGGGATGTTTTTGAGAAACCTAATAATAAGGAAATAAATTTAGCACTGGAACCATTTGATAAATTATTTATCAGAAGAATCGCGAATTTTGAGGAGAATAGATCAATAAGATTACAAGGGGAAATAACTTATCCCGGGGTATATTATGCTAAGGAAGATGAAAAATTATATGATATTTTGAAAAGAGCAGGTGGTTTCACTGAAGAGGCTTATTTAAGAGGCGCATATTTTTCTAGAAAATCAATTAAAAAAAGGCAAGAAAAGAGATTGGATGACTTAGTGGATTCTCTTGAAAAAAATCTTGAGGCTATCATATCAAGAGCCCAGGAATCTCCGCAGCTAAATGCAGTTATCCCGATCTATGAAAAAAGAATAAAAAAGTTAAAAAATTCAAAACCATCCGGCAGACTTGTGATAAATCTTCCCCAAAAAATTAAAAATCTAAAAGATAGTCCGTATAATATAAAGATTAAAGATGGAGATATTCTACAAATACCAAAAAAAGATAATTCCATTATTGTTCTTGGGAATGTATACAGCCAGGGAGTTTTTGTATATGAAAATGACAAAAAAACAGTTGGAGATTATCTTGACATGGCTGGAGGCGCTACAAAGCAGGGTGATCTCAACCAGGCATTCGTAATAAAAGCAAATGGTAGAATTATCTCTAATCATTATATTGATGAGGAATCTAAAAGTTTTGCTCTTTTTGGAAGTAGATTTCTAAATGCAAAAATTTTTCCAGGGGATACTATAATTGTTCCTCCTAAACAGGTAAAAGAAAAATTTGTTTCTCAATTAAAAGACTGGACAACTGTTCTATATCAACTGGCTACAACAGTTAAAATAACTTCTGATGTCTGGAATGATTAGAGGAATTTTTTAAGAAACGAAGAAACAAGCTATATTGAATAATTTAACTCCGGGGTTTTCCCGGGGTTAACACTATAACAGTTGTCATTAAAAGTAGGAAAGTTCTAAATTATTTTTAATGTGAAGGATACTAAAAAGATATTACAATCAATGAAATAAGATTATAAAAAGAGAAACCCGGATTTATTGAATAAAAATCCGGGTTTGTAAAAGAAATATGAATAAATTTTTTAATTATTCACTTATTAATGATTCGATACGATTTTTATCAAAACCTACGATAATTTCTCCATCAATATCTATTACGGGAACTCCCTGCTGTCCGGACTTGTTAATCATCTCTTTAGCCTTTTCCCTATCTTTTGAAACATCGTAATCAACAAAATCTACATCGTTTTCTTTAAAATATTGTTTTGCCATATTACAATATGGACATGATGGTGTTGAATAAACTATTACATTATTAGCCATTGTTACCTCCTATTTTTTTAAAATTTTCAATATTTTTAAAACATCTGAATCGATTATCTTATAACACATATTAGCACCTTCTTTATATGAACTTAATATACCAAGCCTTCTCATCTTCCCAATATGCTGTGATACTGCAGGCTGGCTCATATTAAAATTTTTCATAATTTTTTTTAAATCATAACAGTCATCCATAACTTCTAATAATATTTCAAGTCTGACCGGATGAGCCAAAGCTTTAAAATTTTCTGCAAAAAGTGATAATTTGTCTCTATCCACTTCAATCACCTCTCTGCTTATAAGAATATAATAATATACTTATGATGTCAAGAAAAAAAATAGGGAAAAAGAAATTAAATTCTTTTTCCCTTATATTGTAATTTATTTATTTTTTAATGCAGCTTGAGCAGCTGATAATCTTGCAATTGGAACACGGTAAGGAGAACAGGATACATAGTTCATTCCAATATTATGACAGAATTCTACGGAAGCTGGTTCACCACCATGTTCTCCGCATATTCCAACTTTTAGGTTCTTTTTGGTTTTTCTTCCATTATTCAAGCCGAGCTTAACAAGTTCGCCAACACCAGTTTGATCCAATACCTGAAAAGGATCATTTTTTAAGATATTTTTCTTCTGATAGATATTAACAAATTTTCCTACATCATCTCTTGAATATCCAAATGTTAACTGTGTTAAATCATTTGTTCCAAATGAGAAAAATTCAGCTGTTTCTGCTATTTTATCTGCAACAATAGTAGCTCTTGGTATTTCAATCATGGTACCAATTTTATATTTAACTTTTTCATTTTCTTTTTCAAATACTTCAGCGGCTACTCCATCAACAACTTCTTTCATTTGGTTGAATTCTTCAACTGTTCCAATTAATGGGATCATGATTTCTGGTAGAACTTCTAATCCTTCTTTTTGTACTTCACAAGCTGCTTTTAAAATAGCTCTTGCCTGCATTTCATAAATTTCAGGATAAGTAATTCCTAATCTTACACCTCTATGACCCAGCATAGGATTTATTTCATTCAATGAATCTACTTTTTCTTTTATAATTTCCTTTTTTACCCCCAGATCTTTAGCTATCTCTTCCTGCTGTTCTTCTTCATGTGGTAAAAATTCATGGAGAGGAGGATCAAGAAGTCTTACTGTAACAGGAAGTCCTTCCATTGCTTTAAAAATTCCAACAAAGTCATCTTTTTGCATAGGCTCTATTTTTTTAAGAGCTTTTCGTCTATCTGTTTCATTATCAGATAAAATCATTTCACGAACAGCTTTTATTCTATCTCCTTCAAAAAACATGTGTTCTGTACGGCATAAACCAATTCCTTCAGCTCCAAAATCTCTTGCCAGTTTTGAATCTTGAGGGGTATCAGCATTGGTTCTAACACCAATTTCTCTGTACTGTTCAACCCATTCCATTAAGGTTTCAAATTCACCTTTGATTTTAGGTTCAATTGTTTTAACCTTGCCCTTCATTATTTCTCCAGAACTACCATTAAGAGTAATGAAATCACCTTTTTTTATTACAGTTCCATTTACTTCAAACTGCTGTTTATCATAATCAAGATTTAACTCTCCAGCACCAGCGACACAACATTTTCCCATTCCTCTTGCTACAACTGCTGCATGTGAAGTCATTCCCCCTCTAACAGTTAGAATTCCCTCGGCGGCAGCCATTCCTTTTATATCTTCAGGGGAAGTTTCAAGTCTAACAAGAACAACTTTTTCGCCTTCCTCTTCAGATTTAATATAAGCTTCTTCTGAATCAAAAACAACTTTTCCAACTGCTGCTCCAGGGGATGCCGGCAATCCTTCTGAAATTACTTCTTTGTCAGCATCAGGATCAATCATAGGATGTAAAAGAGTTTCTAATTTTTCAGGATCAATTCTTAGAACTGCTGTTTTTTTGTCTATCAAACCTTCTGCTTCCATGTCAACAGCCATTTTTACGGCTGCCTTTGCTGTTCTCTTTCCTGTTCTTGTTTGAAGAAGATAAAGTTTATTATCCTGGATTGTAAATTCAAAATCCTGCATATCTTTATAATGATTTTCAAGTTTCTTTTGAATATCTCTTAGTTGTTTATAAATTTCAGGCATATATTCTTCAAGGGAAACCTGGTCTTTTTTTGCTTCATCTTTATTTAATGGTCTTGGGGTTCTAATACCCGCGACAACATCTTCTCCCTGTGCATTTGGTAAAAATTCACCATAAAACTTGTTTGCACCTGTTGAGGGGTCTCTTGTAAAAGCAACTCCGGTTCCTGATTCTTTACCTGTGTTACCAAAAACCATTGTTTGAATGTTTACTGCTGTTCCCAAATCATGAGGAATATTATGGAGATTTCTATAAGTAATAGCCCTTCCATTATTCCATGAACTAAACACAGCTTCTATTGCGCCCCAGAGCTGATCCATGGGATCCTGAGGAAATTTTTGGTCTAATTCTTTTTCATAAATATTTTTAAATTGTTCCACAAGCCCTTTTAAATCGTCAACAGTTAAATCAGTATCATTTTCATAATTATTTTTTTGTTTCATTTCTTCAATTTTTTCTTCAAACAATTGGGCATCAATTCCCATTGCAACATCAGAATACATTTGAATAAATCTGCGATATGAATCATAAGCAAGTCTTTTGTTATTCATTATTTTAGCAAAACCCTCTACAGCCTGGTCATTTAGACCTAAATTTAATATTGTATCCATCATTCCAGGCATCGAAATTTTAGCTCCACTTCTTACTGAAACAAGCAGAGGGTCTTCATCATTACCGAATTTTTTATCCATAAAATTTTCTAATTTCTTTAGATTTTTTAGTATTTCTTCTTTTAAATTTTCCCACAATTTTTCATCCTTTTCAAAATATTCAATACAGGTTGGGGCATCAATTGTGAAACCAGGTGGAACAGGAATTCCTATGTTTGACATTTCTGCCAAATTAGCACCCTTGCCACCAAGTTGTTCTTTCATTTCTGTTTTACCTTCGGTCAAATCGCCGCCAAAAAAATATACTCTTTTTCTTGACATATTATCCTCCTTATTATTTAGTTTACCACAATAAATTTAAATTTGATAATGTCTGTAAAATAATTAGCTATACTTGATAATAACGAAAGTCTATTTATTCTTAAATCGCTATTTTTAGACATTACCATAACATTATCGAAAAAATCATCAACGTAAGGTTTCAATTTTAATATGCAACTAAAAAATTCTTCATAATTTCCCTCAATGCTTTTTAACTGATTAGAATACTCTTTCCATTTTTTATAAAGATTTAATTCTTCTTTTTCACTTAATAATGATTTCTCTACCTTTTTGTCGAATTTTTTTTCATATTTTTCTTCTGCTTTTTCAACTATATTTACAACCCTTTTAAAAGTATCCGCTACCTTTTTAAAATCTTCAGAATGAGATAATTTTTTAAAAGCTTGAGCTCTGCTGTATAACTTTTTAAGATCTTTTGTTTTTGTTTCTACAACTGCTTCTGTAATATCATATGGAATTCCCAGTTCTTTAAACTGAGAACTGATTCTTTCCCAAACAAAATCAATCATAAGATCTTTATTTTTATTTTGACCATAAAGCTGATATATATAATCTATTAATGAGAAAAGATTAATCTTTACCTGTTCTTTTTGGTCAATCTTATTATTTTCATATCCCAGTATAATTGCTATAA
>CAZUKV010000015.1:0-20741 GCA_964621075.1 uncultured bacterium
TCTTTTTACCCTTTTATCACAGCCATGGGTTTTAATCTTACAATTTTTTCTGCAATACCCTCATCAGTGATAATATCAACAACACTATTCACATTTTTATATGCTCCTGGTGCTTCTTCAGACGCTCCCTTTTTACTCTTGGCCTGAATAAAAATATTTTTTCTTTTTAAATTACCCAAAAGAGAATTAAAATCAAAACTTTTTCTTGCCTGTCTCCTGCTCATGGTTCTTCCAGCTCCGTGACAGGAACTTCCAAAAGTTTCATTCATTGCTTTTTCAGTTCCGGTTAGCAAATAAGAATAAGTACCCATAGATCCCGGAACCAAAACCGGTTGACCTATTTTCTCATAAGGACCTAATATTTTATTTCCAGGACCGAAAGACCTTGTAGCCCCTTTTCTATGTACTAAAAGTTTTTTTGTTTTTCCATTAACAACATGATTTTCAACTTTTGCTATATTATGGGTTATATCATAAATCAAATTTAAAAAAACCGGTTTTTTCATCTTTTCAAGATTTTTCTCAAACGCTATTCTAATAAAATGTGTTAAAACCTGCCTGTTAACAAATGCAAAATTAGCAGCAGCATTCATGGCATGATAATAACTTTTTCCTTCTTCAGAATTAAATAATGCATAAACCAGCTGATTGTCGGGTAGAGATAGATTATGCTTATATGAATAATCATGAAGCTTTTGCAAATGATCTTTACATACTTGATGCCCTAAACCTCTTGACCCACAGTGAACCTGCACCATAACATCATTTTTTTGTATACCAAATTGATCTGCTTTTTTTTGATTAAAAACTTTTTCAATATAATCTATTTCAATAAAATGATTTCCTGATCCAAGACTCCCAACCTGATAGCTACCTCTCTCGATTGCTCTTTTAGAAACACCTTCGAGTGAAGCCTCAAGAGTTCCATTATCTTCAATACAGGTTAAATCACTTTGAGAAGCATATCCATTATTCAAAGCCCATTTAGCTCCTTTTCTTAAAATATTTTTCAATTCTTTCTCTGAAACATTCACTGCAGAACCTCTTCCTGTACCACAGGGACATAAAGAATAAATAGACATTGTTAAATTTTTTATTATTGACGCTATCTCTTCTCTTTTTAAATTCGATTTTAACAACCTAACTCCACAATTAATATCATACCCCACTCCTCCTGGAGAGATTATCCCATCCTCATAATCAAAAGCAGCCACTCCTCCAATTGGAAAACCATAACCCTGATGTACATCAGGCATGGCAAGAGCATATTTCACTATCCCCGGTAATTTTGATACATTTATTAACTGGTTTAAGGAATTATCATTTAATACAATATTTAAAGTTTCTTTTGATGCATAAAAAACAGCAGGTACATTCATTCCTTTATCAAAAGATTTGGATATTTCATATTTATAATCAGAAATTTTATTGTATTTTATTTTTTTCATAATACCACCTTTAGTAATTATACTTGAAATTTCTATAATTTAAAAGCCGGCAAAACTATATATCAAACGTAATTACTGTACTATATTTTAAATTATCCTTTTTTATTTCCAAATTATGATATGTAGCAGCTTTTATAGAGTTTAATGGAGAATTACCATTATTAAAACCCTTCGCCACAGCTTTAAGTTTATAACCATTTTCCAATCTTATATCACAATCCGCTAATACAAAATTTTTTGAGTCATTTAAGTAAATTAATTCATTTAAAAAATCAATTAAAAGGTTTTCATAGTTATTTGATGAAAGATTAATAATATGTTTGTCCTTTTGTTTCCTGAACTGTTTTCTGTACATTAAAAAAAATAATCCATAAGATGCATCTTTAAATAAATCAATTAAATTATCAGAAACTAATTTTATTGCTAAATCTGCAGTATGGTTAACTTCTTCAAACATTATTTTTCTCTTTTCAAAAAATTAAATAATTTTGAATTTTCAAGAGATATTTTTTTATTTATTTTATCATTAATATAAATCATATTGCCCAGTTTATAAATGAAACCAAGTTCTTCAAAAATTTTAACAATTATATTTATAAAAATTTTACTATCTTTGCTTTTATTATATAACTTTTTTAATGAGATATTCTTGTTTTTATTAATCAAATTATAAACATGAACAAAATTTTCTCTTTTAACACTCTTAAGCTCTCCAATATGATTCCTGATATCTTTAATTACTATTTGTATTTTTTTTTCTCCTTTATATTCATTAATTTTTATATTGCCAAGAATATCAATTTTTTCACCAAGAAAATTTCTCATTTCTTTCATGTTAAAACCAATTGCTTCAACATCTTCATGCTTATTAAAATGAAATTTTATATGATTCCCCCCTACTATTCTTGGTTCTTTTTCAATCTTTATATTACTTATTTTAAAAAGAGGCTGCTTATTTTTATATCCAAAAGGCATCATTTTTGAAAGATTTTTTACAAATTTAAATGATAAATCATCAATTTCTATTTCAGCATCATAACTTATGCTTGGAATGAAACTATCAAGTGATACATTCTTGAAGATACTATTATTAATATTTTCTCTGAGTTTGTTTATATTTTCTTCTTTAATTGAAAAACCGACAGCATGTTGATGTCCGCCTAATTTTTCAAAATATAAATTATACTTATTTAATATTTCCAGTAGATTTATTTTTTTTATACTTCTTCCGGATCCTTTACAAATATTATTTTCATCTTTTGTAATTAATAATACAGGCCTGTTATATTTTTCTACAAGCCTGGAAGCAACTATTCCAATTACACCGGGATGCCAGTTTTCTTTATATAAAATTATAAAATATGTATTTTTCTTATTAAGTTTGTGAATTAATTCATCTGCTTCTTTATAGATTTTTTCTTCAATATCTTTTCTTTTTGAATTTGTCCTATCAATATTACCAATGATTTTTTTTATATTCTTTAAATCTTCATTTACAAGAAGCTTTATAAAATTATTAGCATCAGTTAATCTTCCTACTGAATTAATTCTCGGGCCTATCATAAAACTTATGTGATATGGTTTTATAGATTCTTTTTTTATATTCATTTTGTTCATAAATTCGAGAATTATTTTATTATTTATTTGATTTAAGCCGTGTTTAACTAAAATTCTATTCTCCCTGATTAGTGGAACAATATCTGCAACGGTACCTATTGCTGTTAAACCAAGATATTCTTTAGGAACCTCATCCCTTAAAGCTGAAACCAATTTAAACACTACTCCAACACCTGCTAAATCTTTAAAAGGATAATCTCCCACTTTAGGATTAATTATCGCATCTGCTTTAGGAAGTTCTTTTTTGGGATAATGATGGTCTGTAATAATAACCTTAAGTCCATTCTTTTTCATCAAATCAACTTCCTGGGATGCTGTAATTCCACAATCATTAGTTATAACAAGATTATACTTATTAAATTTATCAAGAAATTTTTTATCAATACCATATCCATCATTAACCCTGTTTGGCACAAACCATTCTACATCAGCATCTAATCTCAATAATTCTTTTACAAGAATTGATGTTCCGGTAATCCCATCAACATCATAATCTCCAAAAACCAGTATTTTCTCTTGATTAGATATTGATTTATTTATGATACTCACGGCTTTTGACATATCATCAAACTCAAATGGAGAACATAACTTTTTTAAATCAGGATTTATATAAGAATCAATCTCTTTTAAAGAACTAACTCTGTTTAAAAGAGCCTTCAGTAATGGTAATTCAATAGAGTATTTATCTTTAATATCTTTTAAATATTGTTTATTATAATTTTTTTGTTCCCATAAGTATTTCATAAAAAAAACCGAATAAAAACAAAAATAATTATCCCGAAACCTACTATGTATTTATATGAAATTGCAAAAGTCCTTCCCAGCATTGCACCAAATCCCGCTTTTATACTGTCATTCATATTTTTTCTGACAAAAACAATCTCCATGATAAAAGTACCAAAAAATAGACCTAAGAATACACCTGCTATTGTACCTATGAATGGTAACAATGATGATCCGATTATTAATCCAATAATTGCTCCAAAAAATGCTCCAAGCAATCCAAGTTTTGAAGCTCCAAATTTTCTGGCTCCCATAACTCCTGCAAAATAATCCAGAATTTCACATGATACAGCAAAGAGAAAAACAATTGCAAAATGATAAAAATTAAATGTTCCTGCTCCTTCAATAATATAGTAAATTAAAATAAGAAAAGCACCGATAAAATTACCGGGAATACCGACCGGTAGGAGAAGAACTCCTACCAGCAGTATTAATAGTAAAATTATTTTTAATATAATTAATAACATTTTTTAATCATTGGAAACTTTTAAGTGGGCTTCAATAAGCACAGGACTTGAAATAAATATTGAAGAATATGTTCCAACTAAGATTCCTACAAGAAGAGCGAATGAAAAATTATGCAGTATCTGCCCACCTGCGATGTATAATACCACAATAACAAGTAATGTGGTTACCGAAGTAATTATTGTTCTTGATAAAGAACTATTGATTGCTTTATTAACCGTTTCTTCATAATGCTTGTCACTTCTTGGTCTTTCAACTCTCATATACTCCCTGATCCTATCAAAGACAACAATTGTATCATTTAAGGAATAACCTATAACCATAAGTATTGCTGCTAAAACTGTACGATCAAATTCAAATTGGAATATAGCAAATGCTCCAAGAGTTATTAAAACATCATGTACCAGAGCTAAAATAGCTCCAACAGAATATTTGAATTCAAATCTCCATGAAACATATATTAATATTCCTCCCAGAGCTATTATTACAGCCCAGAAAGAATTACGTTTTAAATCCTTTCCAATACTGGGGCCAACTTTTTCCTCTCTTCTCAATTCAATACCGGCATACTGCTTTTCCAGATAATTTTTTAATTCTGTAGAATCTTTTCCCTGTTCTACCTTAATCAAAACTTCTTTGTCAGATCCAAACTTTTGTATTATCGCTCTATCAAAACCTACTTCTTTCAAATTATCTCTTAATTTATTTACATCCACCTTTTGTTCAAATTTATATTGGAATGTTGCTCCTCCCTTAAAATCAATACCGAGGTTCAATCCACCATTTAAGAAATAGAAAACTATTCCAATAATTATTAGTATAATTGAAAAGGCAAAGCCGATTCTTCTACGATTTTTTGTAACAAATTTATAATTTGTATCTACTAAAAATTGCATATCTATCTCCTTTTCATACTAAATGCTTAATTTTCTAATATTTTTTCTGGACAAAATTGTTTGAAAAATAACTCTTGAAACAAACAATGCAGTAAACATACTTGCAAGAATACCAATCATTAGAGTTACAGCAAAACCTTTTATCGGTCCAGAACCAAAATTATATAAAACCATGGCAGTAATTATTGTAGTAATATTTGCATCTAAAATTGTAACAAACGCTCTATCAAAACCATTTGAAATAGCTTTTCCAACACTTCTGCCAAGTCTATATTCTTCCCTGATTCTTTCAAAAATTAAAACATTCGCATCAACTGACATCCCTATAGTAAGGATAATTCCAGCAATACCTGGAAGAGTTAAAGTCGCATTAAACATTACAAGGACACCTAATATAATAATCAAATTAAAGACAAGAGCTATATCAGCAACAATACCACTCATCTTGTAATAAAAAATCATAAAAATAAAAACAAGAATAAATCCAATTACAATCGCCTTTAAACCCATATTGACAGAATCCTGACCTAAAGACGCACCTACAGTTCTTTTTTCTTCAATTTTAAGTGGTACCGGTAGAGCACCTGTTTTTAAAATAAGAGCTGTATTCCTTGCTTTTTGTGCTGTAAAATTACCGCTGATAATACCGCTACCATTAGGAATCTGAGATTCAATTCTTGGAGCGGATTGAACAACATCATCAAGAACAATAGCTAATCTTCTGCCCTTGTATCTTCCCGTTATTCTTGCAAATTTTCTAGCTCCATCAGGATTAAATTTAATTGCAACTACATATTCAGCATCCTGCATTGTTACATGAGAATCTTTTAGAGAATCTCCTTCTACAACAATATCATTTCTTAAAACAAAAGGAATTCTTTCATCTGCATCTCTTTCCTTTTCCACTTTTTGATAGAGAATATCAACCATTTGCGGTAAGGATTCTTCTCTTATATTTCCATTTTCATCAAGGTATTTATCTTTTACTTTGACATTTGGTAGACCATCTTCCCGAACACTCTCAATATAATTTTCCTGATTTTCAGAAACTAATTTAAATTCTAAATAAGCTGTTTTCCCTACGGTTTCAGCTACCTGACTGGGATTTTTAATTCCTGCTAATTCAACAACTATTCTATTTCTTCCCTGTCTTTGAATTACCGGTTCAGCTACACCAAATTTATCAACCCTATTTCTTATCTTTTTTAAAGCTCTGTCCATGGCATCTTTTAAATCCTCATCAGTAAAATCTCCGCCTCTTTCTTCTACTTTCCTTTGAAGCTCCTCAACATCAGCCTCAAAAACTACATGTGTTCCCCCCTGTAAGTCAAGACCAAGGTTTACTTTTTTTGGTAACCATTTTTCTAATTTTGTTCCATCAGTTATACCTGTAGAAGGTAATCCTGTTAGAAACATAATCAGAAAGACAAAAATAATAACTATCCATTTCCATTTCTCAACTCTTTTCATTTTTCACTCCTTTAACAATCTTATTTTTCTCTCTGATTTTATCAATTTATCCAGATTTTTCAAGCTTTTTAATTGTATAAAAACAAACCAACACCAAATATTATTTCTCTATTTTCTTTTACACCGTTTAAATACTCTACTTTATCATCAAATAGATTTTTAACCTTTATGTAAAATCTTCCACCTTTTAATCGTGCTCTAATATAGAAATTAAAATAATGTTCTTTATCTAAAAACTCACTTTCAAGCATATTATTATATTCTAAATAACTTACTAAGTTTAAATCATTTTTAAAAAAGGATTTATTAAACAATATTTTACTTTTCATATAACTACTGTAATTATTCCCATTTATTAAATCTCCCTGAATATTTATTTTTAAAAATTTATATAAATTAAACGTATAATCATATTGTAGCCCATAATAATATTTGTTTTCAACATCTGTAAAACCTATAAACTTATTTCTTTCAACATATCTCGCATAAAGATTAAATATGTTATTATATTTTATACCTGCTTCATAATAATTATTTTGATTATTAAATATCCAATCATATCGGCTGTTTTTCTTTATATATAAAAATTCTTTAAAATCGATGTCAAACTCCAAATCAAAAATATTTTCCCTATAAAAAGGTGTAATCCTTAAATTTATATTATTATAATTAATATCATGATCCAGAAATATAAGCCATTCATCTTTTTCAAATAATGTTTTAAATCCAACAGTGCTTGATTTATATCGAATTTTTGAATTAATAAGATAATAATTTTCATCATTTTCATAATTTTCCAATGATTCAAATTTTAAATTTATACCAAATTTCTCTTTTGAATACTTATATTTTGAAAATGAAAATAAATTAGAGTTTTCTGGATATTCCGGTAAAAGATTATTTTTTGAAACAAAAAAATCTAATAAGTGGCTCCCATATTTTAATTTAAGATAATAATTTTTACCCTCCCAGTAATTATCCTCCTCATTTCCAATTAATTTTTTTGTATAAAAATTCGTAAATACTGATAGATAACTCTTGTTTAATGAAAAAATATAACTTTGATAGTCACCACTGTTAACAAATTTGATGAGGCTGTTATCAATTAAATGACTCTGAAGAGGAGTATAAATCCTGTATCCATCAAAACTATTGATTACATTATATGCATCGATATCAAAAATTTGAGCCCCCGTGCTGTGATAAAAAAGATCAAGATGTGTGTCATTAATAAAATAATTGACATCGCCTTTAGAAAAGAGATAAGATCTATTCTCATCAAAGATATAATTTTCTCCTAAGGAAAATGAATTAATGCATATTAAAATAATTAATAAAATCTGATATTTTTTCATGATTTATCTTAAACCTTAGACTCCCTCCATGAAAATCACTTCCACCCACAGGAATAATATTATATTTTTCAGCTATATTCAAGTAAAAATCAGTTATAACAGAATCATGGAATGGATAAAACACTTCCAAACCATTCATCCCGGAATTAACTAATTTTTTAATCAATTCATCTCTGTTTGTTCTTTGAGGATGAGCCAGTGCTACAATACCACATTCATTTTTTAATATTTCAACTCCTTCATAAACAGTGTAAGCTCTCACTGGTTCATATAAAATTTGACCGTCTCCAAGATATTTGTGATATAATTTTCTTTTTGAACGAATTTTTTTTTCTCGCATTATAATATCCGCAATTGTTGAACGACCAAACATGTCTTCTTTGGGATTAAGATTGTATCTGCTAATGTAATCAATTTTATTTTCTAACAAGCCGATTTTTTTAGCCTTTCCTACCATCCTTTGGAATCTTTTAAATCTCTCTTTTTTTATCTTTTTTGTAATTTTTTTTAATTTTTTACTGCCCTCTTTGTAACCATATCCAAGTAAATGAATTTCACTTTCCTGGGAATATGTCGATAATTCTATTCCATTAACATTTTTAACTTTTTTGAATTCGTATGTAGAACTTCTAATATCATCATGATCGGTTATAGAAATATATTTAATATTTTTCTCAATAAAAAGCTTTTCTAATTTTTTTATTTTTAATCTACCATCAGAAAATTTTGAATGTATATGAAAATCGGCATATTTAGACATTATTTCGCCGATGTTATTAGACCTAAGTCTACAATAGTATTCTTTATAATTTTTTCGTCCACGATTTCTTTGCTTTCTATGTAACCTTCAAGAAGCGCATTATCAGCTATAGTATTTACAATTCTTGGAATTCCACCAGAATATTTATATATCAATTCAAGGGCCTGCTCACTAAATATTTTACTTCCTGCACCAGCAATATTTAATCTGTGACTGATATAATTTAATGTAGTTTTTTTATCCATGGGTTTTAACTGTATATGAATTGATATTCTTTGTGCCAGAGGTAGATCCTGTTTAATATTATCTACAAGTTCAGGAAGACCAAACATTACAAAATTTATTAATTTCCCATTTCTATTCTCAAAATTTAATAATCCTCGGATTTCCTCATAAAATTGTTTATTATTAATCATATTTGCTTCATCTATAAGTACAACTGGGATATTTCCGTCATTATTCATTTTCGCAAGATGTTTATAAAGATATACAAGCAATTTTTGCTTGTCATCAGTATCAGGATTTATTCCAAACTGTAATAATAGTTTTTTTAAAAACCATTTAGGTGAAACCTGACTGTGAACCATAACAACCAGAGAAGATTCAAAAAGATTCCGGTCAAGAGTATCAAGTAATTTCCTGCTCAACATAGTTTTTCCACTTCCAATATTACCCGTCACAACTGCTAATCCCATTTTTCTTTTTAAGGAATGCAGAATTTTTAATATTGCTTTTTCTGTTTGTGGTGTGCGATAAAAAAATCGTTCATCAGGATTATTAAAAAATGGGGGTTCTTTCAAATTATAGAAATTTTCATAACTCATATATTTCCTTACCTAATGTCTATTACATAAAGGAGATTTTGTCTTCCTTATCTTTTTCTTTGTCTTTATCTTTATCCTTCTTATCCTTTTCATTTTCTTTTTTCTTTTTATTTACACCATTTTCTACTAATTTATTTTTCGTTTCTATGTTCCTTGATCCTTTTTTCATTTCTTTTATTTTGGAATTTAATTCTTCAATTTTTTCTTTCATTAAAGATAAATCTTGATTTTCTACTTTTTTCTCTATTTTTTCAATTTTATCACTGATTGTATCAAACTCTTCTTTATAAGACATAAATTGAGAGACCACTTCTTTTTCTCTTTTATTTATGCCCTCATATTTATTCAAATCTTTTTTTAATTCTCTAATCAATTCACTAATATTATCCAGCTTATCTTTGATTTTTGCTATTTCTTTACTATTTTTATTGCTTTCCTTGTTTATATTTTCCTGTTCATTATGTAAATACTCCATCATCTTAGCAATCTCATCTAAATTTTCATCCTCTTTTTTATGCTGTTTATCTTCAATATCAACAACTTTATCCTTTAATACAACTACTGCTTTTCTTAATTTTTTATTATCTTCTTTCAATTTATTAATTTCCTCTTTTAAACTATTTACTATTTGCTCCTCAACTTTTGTGCTTTTTTGCTTTTCTTTTTGTTTCTTCACTTCTTTCTTTTGGGTGGATTTTTCTTCAGTGCCTTCTTCTAAATTTTCTTCTTCATCTTCAAATTCAAGTTCAAATTCAATTTCATCATCTTCTCCCTCTACTGCCGGTTCTGCTTGATTAGAAGATTCTATTTCCTCTACATCCTCAATTTTTTCACTTTCAATTTGATTTGTAATTTTATTGTAATAATCATTTTTTTCAAAAAATTCTATATCCTTAATTTTGGAAATACTGTCATAAGCCTGAGAAAATGATTGTTGTTCATAATAAGCAATAGAAAGATTGAATAATATAGCATCTCTTTCTTCCTGAGTTATCTCGCCAGATGATAATACCTCATGAAATTCTTCAATAGCTGATTCATATTCCCCTTTTTCAACAAGACACTGTGCTAATAAATTTAAACTTTTAATTCTATAATCATCAAGAAGGGATAATTTTCTAAAAGCTTCTATAGCACTGTCAGTGAGCCCCATTTCTTTAAATCCAATGGCCATGTCATATCTATTTTGAGGATCACCTCCAAGTTGTTCTTCTATACCTTTCTTAAAAGAATTGATAACATCTTCCAGTTTAGGAATAAGATCTTCTGACTTACTGTCAATATCATTCAATAGACTTTTATCAGTACTGCTATCCTTGCTATAATCATCAAAAACAATTTGTATAGCTTCTTCCAGCTCTTCAGTTTTTGATTTTCCTTCTTCAGACATTTCTAAATCAACTTCATGATCCATTCCCTGGGATTGAGAAGCGAATTCTTCTTTTGAGCTCTGTATTTTATCTTTATCAACTTCCACAGTTGGTTCAAAATCTTCTTCTTCAAAAACCTTTTCTTTTTCCCCTTCTTGAACCTCATCCAGATCTACTTTTAATTTATCTTTAATCCCCCCTTTTTGGGAAACTTCTACCCCATTAAGTTCGACACCCATTTTATCTTTTATATCTTTACTTTTTTTATCTCCAGATTTTCCTTCCTTTAATGCTTTTTTTGCTACACTATTATCGGGATCATGTTTTAAAACTTTTTGATATATTACTTTTGCACGTTCCGGCTCTTTTTTTTCAACAATTTCAGCCATATTCAAGTATTCTTCAACAAGATGAGCAATATCATGTTGTTCCTCATAAATACTTATTAATTGTATTCTTGCAGGAATATTTGACTCATCATTGTCTAAAATCGTTCTTAATAAATTTTTTGCTTTTTTATTAGCAGATTTATTAATTAATTGTTTAGCCATATCAAGTGCTGTGTTTGAAGCCATTTCATTTTCGCCTAAATCATATAGATGGAAAATATAATCTTTAAAAATATTTATATATATATCATTTGAATATAAATCATTATCCTTTGAAATTGCTGTAACTGTATTGAAAATATCATTCAGTTTTTCTTCGTTTTTCTCCTCAAGAAAAATGTAAAAAATCTTTTGATATATTTCAAGCATTCTATCATAATTTTGAACATGATAATAAAATCCAGCAAGTTCTTTTTTTAAATCAATATTTTCAGGATTTAATTCCGTAATCTTCTCAAAAGCAGGAATAGCTTTACTAATTTTATTTTTTTTTATAAAATGTTCGCTGTACTCTTTATAATAATACTCAGCTTCTGATTCTGAGCCTGTTTTTACATATAAATCAGCGATCTTTAATTTTAAAGACAAATCATTTTTTTTTCTTAACATTTTTTTATAAACAGCAATAGCGTTTTGATAAAACCCATTTTTTTCATAATAATCTGCAAGATTTTGAAAGATACTCATTGCTTTTTCAATTTTATCCATTTTTAAATAAGTATCGCCTAATTTATTTAGAATTTTGGGATCATTTCCCATGCTTGATAATAAACTCCGGTATAATTTTATTGCACGGTCATATTGCTTTTTTTGGATATATTTTGCTGCTTTTGAAAATTGTTTATTCAGATCAACCATATATCAAACCCTTCTACTCTTCATCCCATATACTTGAAACATCAGAAGAATCAATCCCTTTAACTTTTAATTTGAAATCATCTGGATTGCTTGATTGTTTTAACGCTTCTTCGAGAGTAATAAATCCTTTTTTATATAATTTCATTATAGATTGGTCAAAAGTCTGCATCCCATACTGATTACCTTTTTTAATTGCCTCCTGTATTAAATAAGTATCTTCTTTTTTTAATATTTTTTCTGAAACATGAGGAGTATTTACCAAAAGTTCAACAGCAGGAACTCTTCCAATTCCACTTGTCTTTCGAATCAATCTTAAAGAAATAACTGCTTTCAATGTAGACGCCAGTTGGATTCTTATTTGTTCCTGTTGATGAGGGGGATAATAAGCTATTATCCTGTTTATAGTTTGAACTGCATTAGTTGTATGTAAAGTACTCATTACTAAATGTCCGGTATCAGCAGCAGTAATAGCTGTTTCTATTGTCTCCTTATCTCGCATTTCTCCAATCATAATAACATCTGGATCCTGTCTTAAAATCCTTCTTAAAGCCTGGGAGAAACTCTCTGTATCAGAACCAACTTCTCGCTGATTAATTATACTTTTTTTATCTCTAAATAAATATTCAATAGGATCCTCAATAGTAATAACATGTTTTCTTTCAACTGAATTTATATAATCAATCATGCCGGCAAGTGTTGTTGATTTACCGCTTCCAGTTGTACCTGTAACAAGTATTAATCCTCTCTGTGATAAAGACAATTCCTTTAATTTGATAGGGAGATTCAATTCTTCAATTGACATTATATCAACAGATATTTTTCTTAATGCAATAGCTACTGCTCCTCTTGCAATAAAGCAATTAATCCTAAATCTTCCCATACCCCTTATACCAACGGAAAAATCAATTTCTTTATCTTTTTCAAACTGTTCAAACTGATTATCTTCCATGAATTGTTTAGCAATTGTTAAAGTATGTTCTGGAGCAAGTGTTTTATCATCAATAGGTTCTAAAACTCCATCTATTCTCATCATTGGTGGACTGCCTACTTTAAAATGAACATCTGAAGCATTATTGCTAATCATTTTTTTTAATATATCATATAATTTCATTTTTAATTAACCCTTTCAACATATTCACCATTTCTTGTATCCACCTTTATTACCTCATTTCTCTTTACAAATAATGGTACTTTCACCTCAAGACCTGTTTCCAGAGTTGCTTTTTTTGTAGCATTAGACACAGTATCTCCTTTAACAGCAGGTTTTGTTTTTGTAATTTGTAGATTTACAAATGTGGGTAGTTTTAATCCAAGTGATTTCTCTCCGTACATTAAAAGTTCAACATCCATTTCTTCCTTCAAATAATACTTTTTATCTTCAACCATATTTTCCGATAATAAAAGCTGTTCATAAGTTTCCATATCCATAAAATAATAGAGGTCATTATCTTCATATAAATATTGACATTTTCTTAATTCCAAACGAACTTCTTCAATTTTATCAGACTGTTTATATGTTTTTTTAACAACCTGGCCTGTATCAACATTTTTTAAAGTAACACGGCAAAAAGCCTGTCCTTTTCCAGGTTTAACATGATCAGCATCAACAACCCAGTATAATTCATCGTCAATTTTCAATGCATTTCCTGTTCTAATATCATTAATCCCAATTATTCCCATTTTTTCTCCAGCTTAAGTTAAATGTTTTTTAAAAGTATTAGCTAATTTATACATATAATATCTTGCAATTTTGATATCAACAGCATGAGTACATACCATAGATATAAAATAATCGCTTGAAACCATTCTAACTAAAACAACATAATGATCGGTTATTGTAATATCTTCTTTAGTTTGACTCAAATTCATTTCTTTAATCACACTCATCTTTGTAACCAAAAAACTTGCAATTTTTTCATCGCCAAGTTCAATATCTGGAGGTAAAACTGTATCTGATGATTGAGCTATTCCTAATCCGTCTGATCCACAAAAAGTTAAATATATTGCTCCTTTAACTTTACCTAAAACATCATCTAAAACTTCTTTATAATCCATTATTTCTCCTTATATCGTTTACAAACTATCCAACCACTCATCAAGATCATCATCTACTTCTTTATTTTTATCTTTATCTTCCAGAATATCTTCTAAATTTGACTCATCTTTATTTAAATCAATTTTTTTCATTCCTGCTAATTCTTTCTCATCTTTTTTTTGTTCCTTTTCTTTTAATTCTATGTCATTTATATCCTTCTCTGGTATTTCATTATTTTCTGAAGATTTGATTTCTTTATTTCCTTCAATTTCTCCTGATTCCTTTGCAAAATCGATTTCATTATGCCCATTAAATTTGTCAATCACCTCTTTATCTTTTATTACTTCCTGATTATTTTCTATTCGAATATTTCCTTTTTCATCTATTCCTTCAGCTTTTTCTCGGCTTTCTTCTAATTCTTCTATTATGTCTTCATCTTGATTTTCGGTTGTCTTTTTTTTATTTATACTTTTCTCTGCTTCCTGTACAAGCTTATCAAAATCTTCATCTTCATCTTCTAATTCATCTTCAAGTGATACATAAGCCTCATCATTGACAGACATCTCTTCTTTTTCGATATCTTCATCTAATATTTCATCTGTAACTTCTTCATTATCTTCAATTTCTCCCACAACTTCTTCTTCTATACCCAGTTCTTCATCCTCTTCAATATCTACTTCTTCATTGACATCATCTTCTATTTCCATTCCTTCTTCAATAGGTTTGATCTCTGCATTTTCATCAAAATTCTTTTCTTCTACAGTTTCAAAATCTTCTGTTTCAATATCTTCAACTTCTTTTTTTTCTTCACCACTTCCTTCAATTTCATCAGCTTCAGGCTTTATTTGTTCTTCTTTCATCTCTTCTATTTTTTCTAAATCCTCATTTTCTTCTTCACCGGATATCGTTGTTTCATTGGTTTCTGTTTCTATTTCATTTTCTTCTTCAAAATCATTAACAACACCTTCTTCTTGATGATAAATTTCATCGTTTCGAACTATTGTTTGTGATCCTGAAACCTCCTCGCCTTCTTCTGATTCACTTGAAAAACCTATAATTTCATTTCCCGATATCTCAACATCTTCTTCTTTCTCTTTTGATTCAGAGATTCCCAATTTATTAGTTATAAAATTAGCTTCATCTTTATATCCTCCCGAATCATAAATGTCTTTTAAGAAAGGAGAATATATTTTAATATTTTTTAATATATCAGATATATGATCATCAATATCTTCCATATTCTCTATTTCAATTGATGATTGTTTGCTTTCATATAACTTTTCATTTTTATCTACAGAAAAAGATTTTTCATCAATTTCTTCCTGTTCTTCTGTTTCATAATGATTTGTAGTCACATAATCATCTTTTTGTTCATCATCTATATTTTTTTGTTGTGGTTCATCTTCATATTGTTCCTGTTCAGAAGGCAGCTCATCAAAATTATCCTGGCCATCTGATTCTTCAACCTCATTCAGGGATTCATTATTCTTTGCCTCTTTTACTTCCTCCATTGCTTCCTGAATCTCTTTATTCATTGGATCAAGAAATAACAGCTTATCATAAATTTTTTCAGCATCTTCATATTTACCTAAATCTTTGTAAATATTACCCAAATATCTTAAAGCAAGAGCATTATCCTCATTAATTTGTAGTACTTCTTCAAATTGTTTTCTCGCAGATTGAATCTCATTATTTTTAAATAATGTTTTACCCAGAAGTAATTTTCCAGGTACAAATTTAGGTAATTCTTCCACACCCTCTTTAGCAACAGCTATTGCCTCTTCTAAATGTCCTTTAGCCAACAAACTATCACCTAATGAAACAAATAGACGGGGATCTTTTTCAATATCTTTTTTAAACTTTTTTAAATCAGGATCTTGATAAATATCCTTACTAAAATCCATAATATTACCCCCTTTTTATACTAAAATATACCAATAATATCCAAATATGTCAATATAATTAAAAATATCCTAACCAAAATATAAATTTTTGGTATCATTAATCATTTTTTCAATAGAAAATTCTTTTATCACCTTTCTTCTCCCAATTCCTGCCATTTTTTCTCTCAAATCTTCATTCTTATACAGAATAAGAAATTTCTCAACAGCATCATAAATATCTCCTGGTTCATATAAAAATCCGTTGGATCCATTTTCAACTATTTCAGCATTTCCATCTACATTTGTTACAAGCACAGGAGTTTTCATTAAAAAAGACTCAATAATTGTTATGGGTAAACCTTCCCAAAGTGATGTAAGCGTTGAAATGTCTGCAATTTTTAAATAGGGACGAATATCATCCTGCCAGCCGGTTAATCTAAAATTACTGCCTATACCAAATTCCTTTATTTTTTGTCTTATTTTCTTTTTTAAAATACCATCTCCAATTAAAACAAAAGTTATCTTGTCAGAAATTTTTCGGATAATTTTATTGGCAAATTTAACAAAATCGACAGGATTTTTTTGCTTTTTAAAACATGAAATCTGTACAACCACAAAAGAGTCTCTTGGAATATCCAGAGAATCTTTTATTTTATCTTCGTTTTTTCTATAATTTTTAAAATATTCAATGTCAGCTGCTGCTCTTATTAGTTTATACTGATTTCTCTTTCCTATATTATTCTCTATACCTTTTCTTATATCCTTTTTTGTAACAGCTATTAATTTATCAGCATATTTAGCAGCATATCTTTCTATATTTTTAAACAACTGATTTACAATTGGGTTTCTATAATCATTAAAGGCAAATCCATGAATTGTATGAAATACTTTCTTTACCCCATTTCTTTTTGATGCAACTCTACCAATTACCCCTGCTTTAGAAGAATGAGTATGAACTATATCAATATTTTTATTTTTAACAAATTTTTTTATAAAAAAATAAGCTCTTAAATCATTGAAGGGAGATATCTCTCTTTTTAAGTAGGGATTTATAATAAAATTCTTTCCTACAATTTTTTTTGCTTCTGAATTTAATTGTCCCCCCTTACCCGCCATAATAAATACATTATGATTTTTTTTAATCCCTTTGGCCAATCTCAAACAAACTTTTTGTGCTCCACCCAATTCTAATTTTGTAATAATGTATAAAATATTCATAATAATCCTATTCTTTCTATTTAATATTTTTTAAAAATGTTTCTTCATCCCAGATTTCTATGTTCATCTCTTTAGCTTTATCATATTTTGATCCGGGATTTTCACCCACCACCAATATATCTATATTATTACTAATAGATTTTTTAGTTATTCCACCTTTTTCTTCAACTTTTTTTTGGGCATTACTTCTGGACATGGAATCAAGGGACCCGGTAAACAAAAATGATTTATCGGCAAATTTCCCGGTATTCAATTTATTTTTTATGTTTAAAATTCTTTTAAGTTCCATTAATTCATTAAAATTTTCTTCTTTTTTTATATACCGAACTATACTTTCTGCAGTAGTAGCTCCGATCCCATCTATTTCAATTAATCTATCAATATCCACATTAATAATTTCTTCAATATTTTGAAAAGATTTAGAAAGAAGCTGCGCTCCATTTTTCCCAACATAGGGTATTCCAAGTCCATTAATCAAACTTGAAAGATTTACATTTTTACTTTCTTCAATACTTTTTTTAAGATTATCAACAGATTTTTCTCCCATCTTTTCAAATTTTTTTATTTGATTATAATTGAGTTTAAATATATCAGAATATTTTTCAATTAATCCTTCATCTACAAACTTATCAATCCAGCTCTCCCCGAGATTCTCAATATCCAGACCTTCTTTAGATACAAACTTTTCTATCC
Source organism: uncultured bacterium (assembly GCA_964621075.1). GTDB lineage: Bacteria > Macinerneyibacteriota > Macinerneyibacteria > Macinerneyibacteriales > Macinerneyibacteriaceae > CAZUKV01. The sequence continues at coordinate 18,065 of CAZUKV010000015.1, forward strand.
TTCCTTTAATTTGGGCTGGACATTTAAAATTTGGACATCTATATGCAACTTCATCATCAATTTGAACAATATTCGAACCACATACCGGACACTTATCAGGCATATTAAACTTTTTTTGTGTCCCATTACGATCTTCTTTTTTTACCTTTACAACCTGAGGTATTATTTCACCGCTTTTTTCAATAAGAACAATATCATTTATTCTAATATCTTTTCTTCTTATTTCGTCCATGTTATGAAGTGTTGCTCTTTTCACTGTTGTACCAGCCAGTTGTACAGATTCAAGTTCTGCTACTGGAGTTAATATTCCTGTTCTTCCCACCTGTATGGTAATATTTTTTAATTTTGTATATACCTGTTCAGCAGGAAATTTATATGCGATACACCATCTTGGATTTTTCATTGTTGCACCCATTTCCTGTTGTAAATCAAAACTATCAATTTTGATAACAATACCATCAATTAAATAATTAAGATTTTCTTTCTCATCTTCCCATTTTTTACAATATTTCCATGCTTCATCAATATCTTCAGCAAATTTATTATTTGAATTTGTTCTAAATCCCTTTTTTCTAAGCCATTTAATAAAGGCAGATTGAGTTGAAACTTCTAAATTATCCAATCTTCCAGCACCATAGAAAAAAACATTAAGATTTCTTCTATCTACTTTTTTGGGATCCTGCATTTTTAAAGTTCCAGCAGTAAGATTTCTTGGATTGGCGAATTCCTCTTTCCCTTCTTCTTTTCTTTTATTATTAATTTTTTTAAAATCAGAAAAATTAATAAAAATTTCTCCTCTAATTTCAATAATCCCTTTATGATCTATTTTTAGTGGAACATAAGGAATCGTTTTAATATTTGGCAAAACATCTTCTCCAACTTGACCATTTCCTCTTGTTACAGCATTTTTCAGTTTTCCATTTTCATAAATTAAATTAATACTCACTCCATCAATTTTGTGTTCACAAAAAAAATGATATTCTTTATTTTTTGAAAGTTTTTTCATTCTTGTATCAAAATCAATAAGATCTTCATAATTATATGTATTATCTATTGAAAGCATTCTCCTGTAATGACTGACCTGAGGAAATTCTTTTGTAAGATCACTTCCCACCCTCTGGGTTGGTGAATCTTCAGTAATTATTGAGGGGTACTTTTCTTCTAATTTTTCTAATTTCTTTAATAGTTGATCATATTCATAATCAGTTATTTCTGATATATTATCAACATAATATCTCTTGTTGTAATATTTAATTTTATCTCTTAAATGTTTTGCTTTTTCTTTAGCTTCTTTTTTATTCATAAGACTCCCAATTATACTCCTGTATATAGTTTAAGTTTATCATATATCCAGAAAAATCTCAATATTAATCATTCAGGAATGATAAAATGGGAGTTCCTTTATTTTTAGAGATTTTTGTATTTTTTCAAAATAATATCATAAAGCTTCTGTCTGAAATCAAAATCAACAAATTGATATATATCAAGTAGATGTCCTCTATTTGTAATTCTTGCAGGAACTTCTATTTTTAACTTTTCTTTCTCATTCTCTTTCATTGCAATAATACGCATATCTTTTAACACAATTTTTTCATTGATTTTAATAGTAACAAAAGCTTTTACATTACCTTTATCAAGTGCTTTAGTTATAACAATATCTTTCTCATCAATATAAAGGTTATTACTTTTCTTTTCCTCTTCAACTCTCTCTTTTAACTTCTTATTTCGAAAAAATAAAAAGGTACAAAAAACTAATAAAATTGGCACAATTATTATTAATAATATTAAATAAATCATCATTAATTCATATCCTTTTCTTCTGTTAAAATTTTAATATACTGCATTCTCTCATATTCATGTGGATATTCACTTTCAGTTCTGCTTAATTTCCCTCTAAAATCTTCGATGCTTTCGAAATTCTTAGTTGCCATCCAGTTGCTTACAAAATCTTTAATTTGTTTAATTTGTGAAAAACCATTTTTGTATAAAGTTGAACAGAGCTGTACAGTTTTAGCTCCAGCAAGGAGCTGCTTAATTACATCTTCTCCATTGTGAATACCTGTTGTTGCAGATATATCTGCTTCAATTTCTTTTGAAAGAAGTGCTACCCATCTAAGAGGAACTGAAATTTCATCCGATCTGCTCAAATAATTCCCGGGTTTTAAATCAATTTTTTCAATATCTATATCAAACTGATAAAATCTATTAAAAAGTGTTAACCCATCAGCTCCATAATTTGATAATTTTTCAGCAAAATTTTTAAAAGCTGTAAAGTATGGTCCAATTTTCAATCCAACCGGTATATTTGAATTTTGCTTAACATTTTTTAAAATTTTAAGGTATTTTGTTTCTACTTTCTCACTTGTTATTTCTCCTTCAGTTGGTAGAAAAGATATGTTTAATTCTATTGCATCAGCACCTGCCTTTTCTAAATGATCTACATATTCAAGCCACCCTTTTGTTGAAACACAATTAATACTTGCAATAATAGGAATATCAATCTCTTCTTTTGCTTTTTTTATAAGATTAAAATATTTTTCCTGTCCCATAGAATCAACTGTATTTCTTATATAATCATACACTTCTTCATATTGAACATAATCTAAATATGCTCCTATTCTACTGCTTTCTTCTAAAAATTGTTCCTGAAATAAAGATTTTAAAACTACTGCTGCAG
>CAZUKV010000016.1:0-19585 GCA_964621075.1 uncultured bacterium
TGATGTTTTTTCAACAAATGACAATTTAAAAGGATTTTTTATTCATGATTTAGTTCGAATGTTTTACGGTAGGCTTTATCCTTACAGCAGCAAAGAGTGGCTTTATTCTGCGTTTTCTGGATTATCTTATTTTGATGTAAAGGAAAAAATAATTCCTTTAAAAATAAAAAGTTTTATAAATAATAATAATATAATATTTAAACTTAAAAATGAGGCAGAAAAAGATATAACAGTAGATAAAATTACTTTTTTCCCTAAATATAATAATGGATATGAGTATAAAAATTTAATAATGAAAAAAAATACTAATTATTTTTTCAATTTACCATATAATTATTATAATGAAAGTGGAAAGAGAGATAATGTTACAATCATATTTCACAGAAAAACTGAGAAGAATATTGTGCATATGAAATATTTTGAGTAGGGGAGGAAATATGGAAAAAAAGAATATATTAATAGGTATTAGTGGAGGAATAGCCGCATATAAAATTACTTATTTAATTAGGCACTACAAAAAAAATAACTACAATGTAAAAGTTATTATGACTGAAAATTCACTCAATTTTATATCAAAAGTTACTGTTGAAACATTATCGGAAAATAAGGTTTATGTTGACAGTTTTGAAATGGATTTTACTGACAAAAAAGATGGATTTATTCCTCATATAAAATTGGCCGATTTTGCTGATCTATTTATTTTAGCACCCGCTACGGCAAATGTTCTGGGAAAAATTGCGAATGGTATAGCAGATGATCTTCTGACATCAACTACAATAGCATTAAAAAAGGATATACCAAAATTGATTTTTCCAGCTATGAATGTAAAAATGCTTGAAAATAGTTTTACACAGAAGAATATTTCAAATTTGAAAAAAGAGGGATATAAAGTATTTCAAACCGATGAAGGAGAACTTGCATGCGGAGTAATTGCTAAAGGAAGATTGCCTGAACCTGAAACCATTTATAATTTAACAAAAAGGTTTCTTATACCTCAAAAATTAAAGGGAAAAAAAATTCTTGTTACATCTGGTGCGACATTAGAGAAAATTGATCCAGTAAGGTATATTTCAAATCATTCCTCGGGTAAAATGGGTGTTTCCATAGCTGAAAAATGTTATGAATCTGGCGCTGAAGTAGATATAGTTAGTGGGAAATATTCAATTGATAGCTATTTAGACTCCCAAATATTTGTAAGCAGCACTGAAGATATGTGGGAAAAAGTAAAAAAATTATTTGGGAAGAAAAAATATGATTATGTTGTAATGGCTGCAGCTGTGTCAGACTACTCTGTGAACGATTATAAAAAAGAGAAAATTAAAAAAAATAATGAGACTTTAACTTTAAAACTCAATAAAAATATTGATATAATAAAATCTATCAATGATAATTTTAAAACTAAAATAATTGGATTTGCAGCAGAAACATCAAATCTCATGGAAAATGCATTAAAAAAATTAAATGAAAAAAAAATGTATATGATAGTTGCTAATGATGTTACAAAAAAAGATACCGGTTTTAGAAGTGAGAGTAATGAATGTATCATTTTTAAGGGAAGTAAAAAATATGAAACCGGTAAAAAGAAGAAAACCGAGATAGCAAAAAAAATTATTGAATTAATGGAATGAACTTTTAGAATGTAAATGGAGGTATTATTTTGAAAATAGGTATTATGAGTGATACACATGAAGATTATACCACCATAAAATGGGCAGTAAATTTTTTTAATAAAAAGGATATTAAATTTTTAATTCATCTGGGAGATATAATATCTCCTATAATGTACAATTATTTTAAAGAATATTGTGGTGAATATCTTTTCATTTATGGCAATAATGATGGAGAGAGAAGATATTTAAAAACTAAATTTGATAATATATTTGAACCACCGTATCTTTTTGAAAAATTTGATAAAAGATTTTATTTAACCCACATTCCAGTAAATTGGGATAAAGTTATTGAAAAACACCATCCCGATTTTATTTTTTTTGGGCACACTCATGAAATATTTTTTGAAAAAAGAGATAATACTGTTATTTTTAATCCTGGAGAATCATGTGGGCTGCTTGAAAATGAACATAATATTTCAGTACTTGATCTTGAAAAAAATAAGATAAAAATCTTTGAAAGAGGAGCTCATGGAGAAAAAACTTCATACTCTTTTTAAAATTCTTATTAATCGGGGGATTTTAAGTGAAGAGGTATTATTCAAAAATGATACCGTCAGTGAGGATTCACTTGATATTGCAATATCTGAATTAAAACATAAAAAAAATATTATTAATCAGTTGATTGTTGTTTATGAAATTGGGAATCTATTAAAATTTTCTTCAAGAGATGATGAAGTATTTAATTCTATATTGTTTTTAATTAGAGACATTATTGATTATGATTTTTCAAGCATATATTTTTACAGAGATAATAAATTTGAACTTATTGAAAAAGTAGGAGAAAAAATTGATTTGAATCAGAAAATTGATATTGCTGGAGCAAATTCAATTAAAGAATTTATAATTAAAGAGAAATCACAGATTTATTTTAATAAATTAAATAATGATAATATTAATTACCGGTCAATTATTCTTGTTCCTATTATAATAAATAATGAATTAGAAGGTGTATTAGCAATAGCAAAAAAAGAGGATGAAGGATTTGATGAGAACAGCCAGCTTGTTCTGGATTTAATTACAAATGAAATTGCAATTAATCTTGAGAGATATAAATATATTGAAAAAATTGAAACAAAAAATGAAAGATTAAATAATTTACTTCATGAACTGGAAAAAAGTAAAGAAAAATTGATTAAAGCCGAAAAGGTTATGGCTGTAACACAAACAATTGTTGGAATCAATCATGAAATCAATAATGCTTTAAGTATTGAAAAGGGAGCTTTGTATCTTTTGAAGAATAAACTTAAAAAGAATAATTTTAAAGAATATGAAAATTATATTGAAAAAATCGAAGAAGGGCACAAAAGAATAAAAGAGATTGTTAGAAATTTGGACAAGGTAAAAAAACAGTACAAGATAAAAAAATATATTGAGGATATTGATATGATAGATTTAGGAGATTTCAAAAAAGATGAAAAAAAAGAAGGAGGAAGTAATGGTAGTTGATAAGAAAAAATTAGAAAAAATAGAAAGAAGATTATCTGAGAGACAGGAATATCTTGTAAGAGATTTAGATCTTTTATTAAAAAATTTGAACAATATAAAGGATAGTGTAGTAAATTTTTCTGGTGAAATTGAAAAAATAAAAAATAATTTAGATAATAAATAAATGGGGTTATAATGTCATATTTTAAAGTTACAGGAAATGTTAAATTAAAAGGTGAAATAAAGCCTTCCGGAAATAAAAATGAAGCTCTCCCGGTGATAGCTGCTTCAATATTAACCGACAAAAAAATAATATTAAAAAATGTGCCAGAAATTAAAGATGTTAATGTTTTACTTGATATCTTAAAAGATATAGGTGTTGAAATAAGTAGAATAAAGAAAAATGTTTTTATGATTAATCCAGCAAAGGTTGAAAAATGGAATATAGATTCAAAACTCGGTAGTAAAATTAGAGGATCACTTCCATTAATTGCTTCATTAATTTCAAGATTAAAGAAGGTTTATTTCCCTATTCCAGGAGGGGACAAAATTGGAAGAAGGAGATTGGATACACACCTTCTTGCATTAAATAAACTTGGTGTATCATATAAATATGATGAAAAAGTTGAAAAAATCAAATTTAATATTAAAGATGGATTAAAGGGGAATGATATTTTACTGGATGAAGCATCTGTAACAGCAACAGAAAATGCAATTATTGCTGCCGTTCTTGCTGATGGTATTACAACAATTTATAATGCTGCCTGTGAACCTCATATTCAGGGGTTGTGTAAATTTTTAAACAAATTAGGAGCTAAAATTAAAGGAATTGGAACCAATTATTTAAAAGTTGAAGGTGTTGATGAATTAAAAGGTGGAGAATACACTATTCAGGATGACCATATTGAAGTTGGAAGTTTTATGGGACTTGCTGCAATAACTAATAGTGAATTAACAATAAAAAATGTTTATGATAGTGAAACAAATTATATGGATATAATTGGAAGAGAGTTTAATAGAATTGGTTTAAATTTTAAAAAGAAAGGTAAAGATTTATATATTCCCGCACAAAAAAATTTAAAAATTAAGCCTGATTTCAGGAACAAGATTCCTAAAATCAGTGATGGCACATGGCCAAAGTTTCCAGCAGATTTGATTTCAATCATGATAGTTGCTGCTACTAAATCAAAAGGAAGTGTTGTAATACATGAAAAAATGTTTGAAAGTAGAATGTTTTTTGTTGATAAATTAATATCAATGGGAGCAAGAGTAGTTTTGTGTGATCCCCATCGTGTTGTAGTTACAGGGCCTTCAACACTATATGGAAGCGAGGTTGCCAGTCCCGATATTAGAGCAGGAATATCTCTTCTTTTAGCAGCTCTGGGAGCTGAGGGTGAATCAATTATACATAATATATATCAAATTGACCGTGGATATGAAAAAATTGATGAAAGATTAAGAAAAATAGGAGCTAAAATTGAAAGAGTTGAATCTTAGATATTATGAGAATAATTAGAGGAGCTATAAATATTCCTGAAAATAATGAGAAATCAATTGAAAAAGGAACCGAAGAATTATTAAATCATATAATCAAAAAATCAAAACTTTCAAAAAAGGATATTCATTTTTTTATAGTTTCAGCAACAAAGGATATAACAAAAATATATCCATGTGAGATTATCAGAAAAAATTTTAAATATAAATCAGTTCCTCTTCTATGTGTTCAGGAGATGCACGTAGAAGGTTCATTGCCATTAACAATAAGATTTTTAATTATTGCGGCAGGAAATGATAGTCACGAATTTTATTATTTAAGGGATACCTCTGAATTGAGGGAATAATGGAAAAAAATAAAAAACCAATTTATATTTTTGGGCCATGTTCAATAGATACGAGAGAAAATTTATTTAAAATTGCTGATAAGTTATCTTCTTTAGGAGTAAAATATTTAAGAGGAGGAGCTTTTAAACCCAGAACTTCTCCATATAGTTTTAAAGGTTTAAATCTTGCTGGATTGAAAATATTAAAAGAAACTGCAACAAAGTATAATATGCTCACAGTTTCAGAAATTTTAGATGTCAGAAATCTGGATCTTTTTAATAAATATGTGGATGTTATTCAGATTGGTGCAAGGAATATGCAAAATTTTACTCTTTTAAATGAACTTGGGAAAACCGATAAGAAAATTATCATAAAAAGAGGTTTTATGTCAACAATTGAAGAATTATTATATGCAGTAGAATATATAGTCAATTCCGGAAATGAAAATATTTTAATTTGTGAAAGAGGAATAAGAACCTTTGTGCAATCATCAAGATTTTCTCTTGATATAACGTCTATTCCAGTTTTGAAAGATAAAACAGACTATCCAATAATAGTTGATCCTTCCCACAGTACAGGTTATTTCAAGTGGGTAAGTAATATTTCTTATTCTGCTATAGCTGCAGGGGCAGATGGGTTAATGCTTGAAACGCATATCACTCCGTGGAGTTCCTTATCAGATTCTTCTCAAATTGTTAACCTTGAAGAAACTGAAAAAATAATTAAAAAGTCAAATGAAATTTATAAAATTGTAAGATGAAAACGGTAATAATAAGTGGCTCTAATACTTACGATCTTAATTTTTTAAAAAAAGAAAATTTTAATAATTGTGAAATTATAGCGGTAGATTTTGGATTAAAAATATGTCATAAATTGAAATTACACCCGGATATAATTATTGGAGATTTTGATTCAATAGATGAATCTTTGTTGAATCTATACAAAAATAAATCAAAAATTGTTAAATTCAATAAACAAAAAAATAAATCTGATACAGAACTTGCAGTTGATATTGCACTCAAAAAAAATTCCGATAATATTATTATTTTTAATGCACTTGGAAGCAGAATCGACCACGAAATATTTAATATTTATCTGCTATTTAAAAAAGAGAATAAAATCATAATAAAAAGTAAAGAGGGTGAAATTTTTGCATTAAAAGAAAATGGGAAAAATAGAATAAAAATTAAAAAGAACACAACTTTTTCATTAATACCAATTGGAAAAATTTATAATTTAACCATAAAAGGAGCACAATATGAAATTAATAATAAAGATGTAAGTATGAATACATTGACATTAAGTAATAGATCACTGGAGAATATTTTAGAAATTAGTTTTAAAAAAGGAAAACTTTTGTTCTATAAATTTAAGGGGTAAAAATGAGTAATCCATTTTTTGATAGTCAAATAGCAGGTAATTATGATAGATGGTATGATAGTTATGTAGGTAAAATTTATGATAAACTGGAAAAGCAAACAATTTCAAATATAATAAAAACTAAAAAAAGAGGATATTTACTTGATGTAGGCTGCGGGACAGGACACTGGAGTCAATATTTTTCAAATGCAGGTTTTCATGTTACCGGTATAGATAATTCACGGGAAATGATAGAAATTGCCCAAAGAAAAAAAATAAAAAATTGTGAATTTCTAAAAGTAAATGCATTAAATTTTGAGGCTGATAAGAAATATAATGCGGCATCTTTTATAACTTCACTTGAATTTATGGAAAATTATAAAAAAATAATAAAAAATATTGTAAAATATTTGAGAGATGATGGTTATATTATTCTTGGAGTACTAAATGAGAATTCATATTTATCCAGACAGAGAAAAAAGGAGAAAAATATTTATTCAGGAGCACATTTTTTTACATTTGATGAGTTAAAAAATCTTTTTTCATCTTATGGTAATGTAAAATTAAAGGGATGTGTTTATCCCTCTCCAAACTTTATAAGATATTACAAAATTATTGAATATATTGGAAAATTATTAAATTTAAAAAATTCTAATTTTATAGCAGGAAAGGTGAATTTATGAAAGTTAGTATCCAGGTTAGTTTTTATCCATTAAGTGAAAATAATTATAGAAATATTATTTCTGGATTTATTAAAGATATAAAAAAATATAAAAATATTAATCTAGAAAGTTCAAATATGGCAACTATTATTTATGGAGATATTGATAAAATATTTAAAATATTAACAAATTTATCAAAAAAATATTTAGAAAAGTATGATGGTATAATCGATTTTAAATTATCAAATTCATGTATTAAATAGAATTGCTTAAATATTTTTTTCAAATATTTTTTTTATATTTCTATAATTTTTTATTAGAAGGAAAGGATTATATCTTTCCAGGTCTGATTTAGAATATCCACCCTGATAAACAGCTATCATTTGCGCATTAATAGCTCTTCCAGCTTTAATATCATCAGGAGTATCTCCAAATGCAAAAATTTTTTTAAAATCTGTATTATAATATGAGTTTGATTTTTTCAATGCTATTTTTGCGATAATTTTTCTTGATTGGTTTTCATGTCCAAATCCTCCAACAGGGAAATATTTATATAGACCACAATTTTTTAATTTAATTGCAGCCCCTATTTGAGAATTTCCTGTAATAAGAGCAAGTTTCCCATTATTATTTATCAGATAATTTAAGAAATTTTCAATACCGGCAATTTTGTTCCAGGTATAATTTTTTGATTCTTTATTTAAAATATTTTCAAAACAGTTAATAAATTTTTTCCAGTATTTTTGTTTATATTTTTTATTTAATTTATTTAGTACCTTATGGAATGTTTCAAGATCACTTTTTCCTGAAAGAGAAAAATTATCAAGAAGATTTGGTCTGCCAAATGTATTTTCAAGAGCAAGATTAAAAGCTTTTTTACCTGCTTTGTTTATGTGAATAAGAGTTCCATCAATATCAAATAAAAATAAGGTTTTGTTAAACATAACGGTTGAATTATATTAATAATGTACAATAATGTAAAGTACTAAATTATTTAAATTTATTGATATTTATTGGGTGTTATAAACAATGAATGGTATATATGTATAAATAAGTAAAATAATATATAATCTTAAAAATACTTAAAAAATGAAATAAATTGATAATAATTAGATAAAAAAGATAATAACTTGACAGGATTACATATATGTATTATAAATAAAGAGACATAGGGAGGGTAGAATGATTAAAGTAAATAATTTATATAAAATATTTGGAAAAAAACAAAATAAGGCATTAAAAATGTCCAAAGATGGAGTTTCTAAAAAAGAAATTTTGAAAAAGACCGGTGCAACTATTGGAGTTAAAAATGCAAGTTTTGAAGTTAAAGAGGGTGAAATATTTGTTATCATGGGATTATCCGGAAGCGGAAAGTCCACACTATTAAGATGTATAAATAGACTTATTGAGCCTACTGAAGGAGAAATAATAATAGATGATGAAAATATATTGGGTTTAGAGAAAAAGGAACTTCGAGAATTCAGGAAAAATAAATTTGGAATGGTATTCCAACATTTTGGTTTGTTTCCTTACAGAACAGTTGTGGAAAATGCGGAGTTTGGTTTAGAAATACAGAAAATGGAGCCGGAGAAAAGAAAAGAAAAGGCCATGAAAGCTTTAAAACAGGTTGGATTAAAGGGATGGGAGAGTCAATATCCTGAAAGTTTAAGTGGAGGAATGAAACAAAGGGTTGGTCTTGCAAGGGCATTAGCAGTGGATGCTGACTATCTCTTAATGGATGAACCTTTTAGTGCACTTGATCCACTAATTAAACGTGAAATGCAGGATAATTTAATTGACTTACAGGAAGAGATTCAAAAAACAATAATCTTTATAACCCATGACCTTGATGAAGCATTAAAAGTTGGAGATAGAATTGCAATTATGAAAGATGGTGTAATAGTGCAAACCGGTGGTCATGAAGAAATACTGGCAAATGCAAAAAGTGATTACGTGGAGGATTTTGTAAAAGATGTAAATAGATCAAGAGTTTATACTGCCGAAGAATGCATGATTAAACCACAGGATTTATTATATATCCATGAAGATGGTCCGAAGTCAGCTGTTCATAAAATGGAGCATTACGATATAGATAGTATGTTTGTTCTTGATAAAAATAAAAAATATTTAGGCAAGGTTAAAATTGAAAACGCCATAGAATCCAGTGAAAAAGGGAAAAAAGATTTAAAAGATATTATTATCAAGTCAAAAGTGGCTTATCTTGATGATAATTTATCTGATTTGTTTACAAAAATTGTAGAGCAAAATTCAGCATTACCTGTAATTGATAAGGATAAAAAGTTTTATGGAATGTTGACAAAAACCACATTAATTGCAAATTTATCCAATGATGAAATAGATGAAGATAAATACACTGTATGATATTATTACTTAAAGTATTGGAGGGAATATACCATGGTAGATAGTATTTTTGTAACATCAAGTTCTTTATATAATTACATACTTGAAAATATAAATAGTTATTTTTTAAATAATTTAATAAACTTTTTTAAAGGTAATATTGCTTTATATGTTATTTACCCATTACTAATCATTGCTGGGTTAATTCTTTTAATTCAGTACAAAAGAGAAAAAATTGCTAAGGCAATTTTTGTTGTGGCTGGAGTAGCAATAGTTTGGAATATTGGATTTTTTGGATATTTAGAGTCTTTACTTGAATCAATACCTAAAATTCCTCTTGGAAATTGGATAGAATCATTTGTAAATTTTCTTATAGATAATTTTCAGGGGCCTTTTGAATCATTTTCTAACCTTATAGAAAGTATGATTGATAGTTTTGAGTCCATGCTAAAATTATTTCATCCTATGATATTAATGTTAATAATTTCAGGATTGACATACTGGAAGAGAAAGAAAATTGGATTAAGTATTTTTGTAATAATTGGTTTGGGTATTTTATGGAATTTAAATTTATGGCCCGAACTAATTACAACACTGGCATCAATTATTACATCTGTAATTGTTGCTCTTGTGATTGGAATACCTGTAGGAATCTTAAAAGCACACAGCAAAATATTACACCACCTGACAAGACCAATACTTGATTTTATGCAGACAATACCACCTTTTGTTTATTTAATACCAGCATTGATGTTTTTTGGTCTCGGTACGGTATCGGGTGTTATAGCTACAGTTGTTTTTGCTATTGCGCCTCCAATTAGATTAACTTATCTTGGTATTATTCAAATACCTGAAGAAATGAAAGAAGCTGGTAGGGCTTATGGTGCAAATCCTCTACAAATGCTTTATAAAATTGAAATTCCGGGAGCTTTACCATCAATTATGATGGGAATTAATCAGTGTATAATGCTTGCATTATCTATGGTTGTGATTGCAGCTATGATTGGTGCTGGAGGATTGGGAAAAATTGTTTTAAGATCTTTATCAGTAGTTGATATTGGAATGGGTTTTGAAGCTGGTATTGGTATTGTTATTATTGCTATAATACTTGATAGATTGTTTGATAATGATTAATTTGTATATATATTATATGAAAAAGCAAGTTTTATTAATTTCATATAAAGTAGTAGGGAAAAATAAAAAATAGGAGGTTGTTATGAAATTTGGTAAGTTAAAATTGATAATAGGATTGTTTCTAATTGCAGGTTTAATTTTTACTGGTTTGACCGGATGTTCTCAGAAAGCTGCGGAAACAACTAAAGAAATAAATTTCGGATATGTGCAGTGGCCGGGAGTTACTGTAAAAACACAAGTTGTTAAAACAATAGCGGATTATCTTGGCTATGAAACTGATACAAAAACCGGTGCTGAACAGGTAGTACTAAAAGGAATGGAGACAGGAGATTTAGATGTTTTTCTTGCTCTCTGGCTTCCAAGTATGAAAGTTAATTATGATCCATACAAAGAGAAAGGTGTAGTTGAAAAAGTTGCTGCGAATTTAGAAAATTGCCATTATATAACTGCTGTAAATAAAGAGGCCTGGGATGCTGGTGTGAAAACTTTTGATGATCTAAAAAAATTTGAGGATAAATTTGATAAAAAGATTTATGGAATTGAGCCGGGAAATGATGGCAATAGAATTATGAAAGAAAAGATAATTCCTGGTTATAATTTAGAAGGCTGGGAAGTTGTAGTTAGTGGAACAGCTGGAATGCTTTCAACTGTAAAAAGTAAAACTAAAAAAGGCGAATGGGTAGCTTTTCTTGGTTGGCAGCCGCATTATATGAATGTTATGTTTGACATGAAATATCTTAAAGATCCTAAAAATAAATGGCCCGGTGGAGGAACAAGCACAGTTTATACTATTATAAGAACCGGTTTTGATAAAGAAGACCCAAATTTTTATAAGTTCTTGAAAAATTTCAAACTTGATACAGAAACTCAAAGTAACTGGATCTATGAATACAAAAAAGGTGGAAAAAATGAAAAAGGTAGAGAACCTGCAGCTGTAGCTGAAGAATGGATAGCAAATAATTTAGACACAGTAGAAAAATGGGTAAAAGGTGTAAAAGCAGTTGATGGAACAAAAGCTATAGATAAAATTAGAGAAAAAGTAAATAATAAATAATTAAAAAAGAAAATAAGAAAAGGGCCTTCACAGAAAGGCCCTTTTCTATTACATGATAACTGGTTAAATTATAATTAGTAAGAATTTAGTTACTATTTATTTTTATAAAATTTTCAATACTTCTATCATAATTTTTTTCAATATTATCTGGAAAATAACAGGCGGGAAGTTCATTTTTTGATCTATGGTATTTTATGCATTCACAGCAAATACCTTTTCTTGGACATCCTGGATAACTACAGTTGCAGTTTTTTAAATTCTTATCTGTATTATTACAATTCATATAATCTCCTTTTTAAAAATTATAAATTATTAAATTAAAAAAATCAATTATATAAAATAATATTGCATTATTGTATCATAATTGTTATAATTAAACGTACTATTTCTAATTAAGGAGGAATTTATGGCTAATTATGATGCAAAGTATGAAAAGATTGACGATAATGTTGTCAAAATAACATTAAAGGGTTTTTTGGATGCACATACAGCATCTAAATTTGAAAAGTTACTAAAAGAACTCATCGATGATGGTAATGTAAATATTCTTGTGGATCTTGAAAATCTTGATTATATTTCATCTACAGGGTTAGGTGTTTTTATGGGTTATATAGAAGATATAAGAGCCAGTAATGGAGATATAAAATTTGTTAATGTTCCTAACAATATTTATAAGGTTTTTTCTGTTTTAGGGTTTTCTGCTATATATGAGATTTATGATGAAGAAAAGAAAGCTATAAAGGAATTCTAATGAAATTTCATTTCAGTCTGCCGGCAAAAAAGAAATATTTACAACTGATAAGATTTTATATATATGATATTTGTACCAAATTACAAATTCCTCAAGGCGATATAACTGATATTAAAAATATTGTAGGAGAAGCTGCTTCCAATATAGTTAAATATGCATATAAAAATAAAAGAAAATATCAAGAAAAAACAATGGAACTTGATATTACTTATAAAAAAGAAAAAAAACAAATAATCATTGATATAATAGATCATGGAAAGGGGTTTGACCCTTCATTTTTAAATAATTTGAACAGGAAAGAGATTGAAAATAAAATAAAAAAGATGAACAAAGGAGGTTATGGATTATATTTAATAAAAAAATGTTCGGATAAGGTTGAGTTTGATATAAAACCTTTTGACAAAAATGTAATAAGAGTAATTAAAAAACTGCAGGATACTAAATGATTATTTTCAATTATTTATCATCGTTCACTATATTTTTATTAAGTGTTTATATTTATAGAAATAGAGATAATGTACATAATTTAATAACAGCAATTATGTTATTTACACTCGGACTGGCTCCATTTTCATGGATTCTTTTTCGTGACAGTAAAATATTCACTAATGAATTGAATATATGGATATTATTTTTTCCTTTTCTGTTGCTGTTTTCAATCGTGTACCCCTATGAAATTAAATTAACAAAAAAAATAAAAAATTCAAAATATAAATACATTATTTTTGCACCATATTTTTTATATTTTATAATTTATTTTTTAATAAAAATATTAACTATGGTGCTTCTAAAAGAAACTTTTTTATTTGATATAATAAAAGGTACAACTGATTTATTTTTATCAAAAATATTTTCTTTGCTACTATTAATATTAAATATATTTTATATATTTATTTCAACTTATATTTTAAAAAAGAAAATGAGTACATGCGAGTCATCATCCTTAAAAAAACAGTTAAAACTTATAACTATTGGAATACAATCCTTTGCTTTCGTTTTTATAATTAGTATTATAAGTCAGTATTTTGGATTATTTAGCAATTTAATTACCTCTGAAAGAGTTAAATACTTGTATTCTTTTGCAATTATAATAAATGCAATATTAATAAGCCTGGCAATGGTAAAATATAAATTTTTAAATATTAGACTCAAAAGAAAAAGTGTTCTTTACTATTTTGTATGGGTGTTTTTTATATCAATATATGCCCTGATTATTACATTTATTATATCAAGGATTTCACAGACTTATAATAATGCATATAGCTATATTTCAATAGCTTTAAGTTATGTTATCTTCATCTTTTATTACAGATATTTAAAAAAGTTTATAAGCTATTTCTTTATTAAAGATCAAATGAACTATGAAGAAATTATTAAAAACTTTTTTATGAAAATAGCTAAATATGATTCTTTTTCTGAGATACGTAATAGTGTTATTGAAGAATTAAAAAAATTATTGAATATTGAAAATGTTGATATTATTCTTTTTGATGATATTGATGAGAAATATTCCAGAAAAAATTATTATGATTATTTTGAAGTTGATGAATACTACCAGAAAAATTATAAATGGGCTCTCTATTTTTTTCCTTTAAAGTTTAATGAGAAAATTTTTGGATTTTTGTTGATTGGAAGTAAAATATCAAAAAATACATATAAAAAAACAGAGATTGACATATTAAAATCAATAACCTTACAGATTTCCATGCTTTTACACAATATGAGTGTAAACAAACAATTATATGAAAAAAAAGTTATGGAAAAAGAGTTAAATCTTGCAAAAAAAATTCAATTTTCACTTTTGCCTGAAAAAAATATTAAAAATGATAATTTTGATATTTATTGGAGATATAAACCAGCAACAAAAATTGGTGGCGATTACTGCGATGTTATTGAAGTAGATAATAAGTTATGTTTTTTAATAGCTGATGTAAGCGGTAAAGGTATTAAAGGTGCAATCTATATGAGTATGATTAGGACATTGTTCCATACAGCTTTAAGATCAATTTCAGTTAAAGAAATATTAATGTATTTAAATAAATATTTAAAAGAAAAATTACCGGCCAAATTATTTGTAACAATGTTAGTTTTTTTATATGATTATGAGAAAGGTGAAATTGAATATATACATTTAGGACATAATAATCCTATCTATTTTGATTCAAAAAAAGATAATGTGAAATATCTTGAATCAGATGGCATGGCTCTGGGAATGGTTGATAATAGTATTTTTGATGAAGTGGTTTCAACAAAAAATATTAAAATGGAAGAAGATGATTTTATATTTTTATATACTGATGGAATAACCGAAGCAAGAAATCAAAAGGAAGAATTTTTTGGTAGTGATAGGTTGTTTGAAATTGTATCAAAATATCGTGACAGTGATGTTAAAACAATTACAAATAAAGTAAGTCAGAATATTTTCAGATTTAGAGGAGAGTACAAACAATCAGATGATATTGCGATGTTATCTTTTAGAAAAAAATCTAAGGGGAATTAATGGATATTGATATATTAAAAAAAATAAATAATGAAGTACATTTAAGAGATAGTATTGACTACTATATGGATTATTTTGAAGAGAAATATAATATTGAAAACTGTAAAATAATTGACAAAAAAAAGCATGATATTTTATACCTCAAGGGAAAAGATAAAAAAAAATACAAAAATAGTATGGTTTTAAGAAGTAATTCTTATGAATATATTATTTTTTATATGGACAAGAATATCAGGATTGATAACAAAGAAAAAACTGAAGATATAGAATTATTAAAAATCATGGTTTCTAATATTATTCTATATAAAACAATATTAAATGTTTCAAAAAGCAGATTACAGAAACAAAAACAGGTAGAAACTTTAATGGAGATTTCAAGAGAACTAATTTTCATGAGAGATGAAGAAAATATTTTCAGTTCTTTTATATTTGCAGTAATGGGTCAGGTAATGATTTCAAAAGTTGGTATTTATTTATCTGAAAATGAGAAAAATTTTCAATTAGAAATTCAAAAAGGTTTTGATAAATTACCTGATAAAATAATATTGAATAATCCATTAAAAAAAGTTATTAATTTAGATGATGATTATGATAAGGATAGATTTCCGGATTTTACTAAGTTAAACGAAGAAAAAGTTAATCTAATTGTTCCCATGCAGTATTTAAATGAAACCCGTGGATTAGCTGTATTAGGATATAAGATGGATAAAGAAAATATTCCCAAAAGCGAATATGATTTTTTATTTTCTCTTGCAACAAATGTAATATTTGCTGTTGAGAATTCAAAATTAATTCAGGAATCTATAGAGAAAAAACGAATGGAGCAGGAATTACAATTAGCAAAAGATATTCAAAAAAATATATTACCCAATGAGATACCAGATGTAAAAAATTGGGACCTACATGGAATAAATATCCCAAGCAGAGAAGTTGGGGGAGATTATTTTTATATTAAAAAGATTAAAAACAAGTTATGTTTTGTAATTGCTGATGTAACCGGAAAGAGTGTCCCAGCAGCTTTACTTGTTTCTACACTTCACTCAGCTTTCAGTATATTAACTCAAAGTCAAATTGAATTAGAAAAAATTGTGGACCGGTTGAATTATCTTATTTTTAATAATACATCATCAGAACAGTTTATTACTTTTTTTATAGGGTACATTAATTTAAAAAATGATAAATTAAAGTACATTAATGCAGGTCATAATCCTCCTTTCCTAATCAGAAAAAATAATAGTATAGTAAGATTGAAAAAAGGAGGAATGATTTTAGGGATTATGCCCGATACTGATTATGAAATGGGACAAGAAATTTTTGATAAAGGGGATCTTTTTTCCTGTTTTACAGACGGGATAACAGAAATAACTGATCAATACGGTAATGAATTCATGGATGAAAATTTAAAAAAATTATTGATAAAAAACAAAAATGAATCTTCCAAAATTATTGTATCAAAAATTATTGAAAAAGTTGATGAGTTTAAATCAAATAACGTTATTCAGGATGATATGACTCTGATTATTGGAAAAAGAGATGAATAGCCATGAAAGTATATCTTAATGAAAAAGAGATTGAAGTAGATTCCGGCATTTCCTTATTAGATTTAAAAAAAATATATAATCCGGATGCTGATATATATATTTATAATGGATATCATGTAACTGAAGATGTTAAATTATCTGAAAATGATTCTATTGTTTTTATTAAAAAAGGAAAAATTCCTGATAAAGACAAATTAGAAGCTATGATTGTTGCTAGACATACTCCTCAGGTACATGAAAAAATTAAAAATTCCACAGTAGGTATTGCTGGACTTGGCGGATTAGGTTCTAATGTAGCAGTATCTCTTACAAGAATGGGTATTGGAAAACTTGTACTGGTTGATTATGATGTTGTTGAACCCTCTAATTTAAATAGGCAGGAGTATTTTATTGATCAACTGGGTAAATACAAATCAGAAGCAATTAAAGAGGTGTTGAAAAAAATAAATCCTTATGTGAAATATGAAACACACAATGAAAAGGTTAAAAAAAATAATATAAAAGATCTATTCAGTGAATGTGATATTATAGTAGAGGCATTTGATAAACCAGAAACAAAGGCCATGCTTATTGATTATGTGTTGAACAATATGGATAAATATATCGTAGCAGCATCAGGAATGGCAGGGTATGAATCTTCCAATACAATAAAAACAAGGGAAATAGGTAAATTGTATATATGCGGGGATGAAAAAACAGAAGCAAGGCCGGGACAGGGCTTGATGGCTCCGAGAGTATCAATATGTGCCAACCATCAGGCAAATCAGGTAATAAGGCTTCTTCTGGGAATCGAAGAGGTTTGAGATACAAAATCAGCAGAAGTGATTTTTGTAGAGTAAGTGGCATTGTCTGTGTGAAAAAAATAGCTGTGCAATATTAAACGCATATTATTGTTCATATAAATTCTCAATCTTAAAATAAGAGACTCAGGATATATTACCAATTTAGTAGTGAGAGTGAAAAGGAGCACAGCTATTTTTTAGATAAAGTCAAAGCCTAAGTAAAATTAAAAAATGGTTATTGAAAATAAGTTATATAAAAAATTTTGAAGTATGGGTTTGAGAAAAAAAGAAAATTTTATTGAAGTTTTTTTATTAAATTTATAGGTAGCTTTAGATTTATTAAATAAAAGAGATTAGAAATTAATCTGTAGAGGGTAATATCATTTATTCTGTTTCCTTTTTCTACAAGTTTCCATTTTGGTGCTATTTTGTAAACTTTATTATAGATATCTGGATATTTAAAATTCCCATTGAAAGAGAGGTCAATTACGATGCTGTTTTTAGGAATTTTTTTGGTGGGTATTTTAAATTCAGCTGAAGGAACAGCAGATATAATAAAATCTGATATAGATACAGATTCAAGTATATCCTCAAAAGAATTATACTCATGACATATTCTTACAGATCCGTTTTCATTGAGGAGCATTAAACCAAGAGATCTGCCAACAGCCAGTGAATCATTAATTATGGTTATTTTTTTACCTTCAATTTTAAATGGATTTTTATCCAGATTGTCAGGAAAACAGTTATTTTTTTTATAATAATTTTCATAAATTGTATAATATTTCTTGAAAATATAAAGTATTCCTTTAGCAGTAGGTGGAATAATCAATTTTCTTAATTTTTCCGGGTCTTTATATTTTTTGTGCTGAACTAAATAACCCAGGTGATTAGCTGTTAATCCTTCGAGATCTTTAGTTTCCTTAATCATGTTCATGAACAAAGTGTCTTTAGCATTAAAAATTGTAGGATACATGATCATAAAACCATTAATATTTTTATCATTGTTCCATTTTTTTATTATTTTTATCAACTCATTTTTTTTGTTAGTTGCTTTTTTAATAAAATCTATATGATATTTTTTACAAAAATTTTCAATTCCTTTCATGTATGATATTGAACCGGGATCACTTCCTGTAATGATAGCGCCCATAGAAGGTTGGATATTATTTTCCATATATAATTTAATATGTTTTGAAATATGGGGAATTTCATATTTTTTTATTATTTTTTTAATATTGATAATTCTATTTTTCAATTTCCAGCACCTCTAATAAATTATCATCATAAGTTAAAGTGATTTTATCATTTTTTAGTATTGTTACCTCTACAATGGATCTTGGAATTCCGATAAGGAATTCTTTTGAATTTACAATGATTTTATTTTTATTATTCAGTTTAATATCTTTTTCACTTTCAAAACATTTTAAAGTCCTTATCTTATCGATTATCTCTTTATCTTTTATTATATATTCTTTTTTATCAAGTATTACTCTTATTGATTTTATATTTTTTATTTTTATAAAAGGCTGGATCTGTTTTATCTGATATTTCCCTTTTGTGAATTTGTTGAAAAGAATTAAAACAGATACAACAATAAGAGTAAGAACCAAAACATAATAAGGATTATCTTTTATTTTCCAGTTTTTTCTAAACATATTTATCTTATATTATTATCTGATGTACATATTCTTTTTCATCTTTTAAAATACTGTAACTCCCATTATGTTTTTCAATTATTCTGTAAATAATATTATTTAGTAATTGTAATTGATTTTCGATATTATTTTTATCAACAACTATTTTATTGTTTAAACTATCTTCCATTGATTCATATTGAATTTTTATTTCTATTTTGTTATCGTGAGCTTTTTTAGTCTTTATTTCAACGGAATGGGTGGACAATTGAGTTGAGATTATTTGATATATTATATTATTGAATGCTAATCCTAAATAAATTTTATCACAAACAACTTCATTTATTGACTCTTCAAAATCTGTAACTATATTTATGTTTTTTGACTTGAAATAAAATTTATAAAAATTGAATGATTGCTTTATTAATTTATGAAGGTTGTATTCCCTTCTATTAATTTCAATATCTTCATTGAAAATTGATAGATTTTTTACAGAAAAATTAATATGATATATTTCATTTTTTATGAATTTAACATATTTTTTTTCTTCATCATCGAATAATAAAAAGTTTAATTTTTTAAGAGCTTTAAGAGATTTATTTGCATTTTTAGTTATGGAATTATAAAGTGGTTTAACTGTCATTCCAGCACTTGCATTTTGTGATATGTTATGTAAGTTAGATTCTAATTCTTCAATGCGGGAAAGAAGCTCATTTTTTTCATCTCTTAAAGTTGTTAAATTTTCATTTAAGCTGTTAAGAATTTCCTCATTTTCTTTTTTTATCTCGGTTAAATCTGAAATATTAAGCAAAATTTCTTCCTTATTATTTTTGCCCGTGTTTATAAAAGAAGTTTTAATTTCAATTTCTTTTAAAAGAGAATCATGTT
>CAZUKV010000017.1:0-19278 GCA_964621075.1 uncultured bacterium
ATGATATCCCTTTTTTAAAAGAGAAAGGTGTACAGGCTATTTTTACTCCGGGAACGCCAATTAAAGAAGTTGTTGATTTTATAGAATCAAAAAGGGACAAGGTTGGAAAATAATAAGAAATCGGTTTACATTAAAAAAATAAAAAATGGCAGCCATAGAGATATTGCCAGGGCTATTTCTCAAATTGAAAATAATATTCAGGAAAATGAAGACCTGATCGATGAAATTTATAAATATACAGGCAATGCTTTAGTAATAGGGGTAACCGGATCTCCTGGTTCGGGTAAAAGTACATTAGTAGATAAAATTATTGATCAGGAATTAAATAAGGATAAAAAAGTAGCAGTTTTAGCTATCGATCCAAGTTCACCTTTTTCCGGGGGCGCTTTACTTGGAGATAGAATAAGAATGCAAAAACATTCTTCTAACCCTGATGTTTTCATTAGATCAATGGCATCAAGAGGGCATTTAGGTGGCATAGCTGTAGCTACTTCTGATGCTGTAAAAATACTTGATGCTGCAGGATATGATACTATAATTATTGAAACTATTGGAGTGGGACAAACAGAAGTTGAGATTGTTGAATTAGCTGATATTGTGTTACTGGTTCTTGCTCCCGGTATGGGTGATGATATTCAGGCTATGAAAGCGGGTATAATGGAAATAGGTGATATTTTTGTTGTAAATAAGAAAGACAAGGATGGGGCTGATAAGGTTAAAATGGAAATAGATTATGTTTTAAATATAAAATATCATGATAATCCTGAAGATAAAAACCCCATAAAAAAAGTATCAGCTTTGAATAATGATGGAATCAAAAGTCTGGTAATTACAATATATGATTATATGAAAAAGTTAAAAAAAGAGAATAAGTGGGAAATTAAAAGAAAAGAAAGAATTGAGAAAGAATTGAATAAAATATTTTCAAAAAAATTACAAAAACTTTTGAATCTGCATATTAATTTTTCGGATAATATTCACAAGTGGGTTGACAAGATTTATCGAAAAGAAGAAAAGCCCTATTCATTAATTAATAAAAAAATAAATAGTTTTATAAAGGAGAGTGAAGTTTTATGATTGAAAAAATAAATCATATTGGAATTGCAGTAAACAAATTGGCAAATCATCTACCTTTTTATACAGAGATACTTGGGCTTGAACTGACGGGAAAAGAAGAAGTTGAAGAACAAATGGTTAAAGTAGCAATGATAAAGGTTGGGAAAGTTAAAATAGAATTACTTGAACCGACATCTGAAGAGAGTCCTATTTATAAATTTATTCAAAAAAGAGGCGAAGGGATTCATCATATAGCTTATCAAACCGATGATATTTCAGGTGAAATAAATAAGTTGAAAGAAAATGATATTAGGATGATAGACAAAAAACCAAGGGATGGAGCTCATGGAACCAAGATAGCTTTTGTTCATCCAAAATCATCTGGAAGAGTTCTAACCGAAATATGTGAAATCAATAATTAGGAGGGTATATTATGACAATGGAGAGAAAAATCCTGGAATTAAAGGAAAAAATTGAAAAAGCCAAGATAGGTGGCGGGGAAAAAAGAATTGAGAAACAGCATAATAAAGGAAAATTAACAGCCCGTGAAAGAATTAATTATCTTTTAGATGAAGGTAGTTTTGAAGAAATTGACATGTTTAGAGAACATCAATGTAACGAATTTGGAATGGAAAATAAAAAGATGTTGGGGGATGGAGTTGTAGTAGGTTATGGAACTATTGACGGTAGATTGGTGTATATTTATGCATTTGATTTTACTGTTATTGGTGGTTCATTATCAAAAACAGTTGCAAAAAAAATAGTTAAAGTAATGGAGATGTCTGAAAAAATGGGAGCACCAATAATTGGTTTAAATGATTCAGGGGGAGCCAGAATTCAGGAAGGTATTGATGCATTAAGTGGATATGCTTCCATATTTCAAAAAAATGTAATGTATTCAGGTGTTGTTCCACAAATAACAGGAATAGTTGGACCTTGTGCTGGTGGTGCAGTTTATTCTCCTGCATTAACTGATTTTATATTTCAAAAAAAAGATACGTCCTTTATGTATATTACAGGGCCAAGAGTCGTAAAAAGTGTAACCCAGGAAGATGTCAGCCATGAAGATTTAGGTGGTGCCATGGTTCATGCTACAAAAAGTGGAGTAACACATTTTACTTATGATGATGAAAAAGATTTATTGGATGGTATAAGAAAATTAATTTCTTATGTGCCTCAAAATAATATGGAAGAACCCCCAGAAATTTCTACTGAAGATCCAGTAGATAGGATAGAAGAAGATTTAAATTATATAGTTCCGGATAATCCAAATAAACCTTATGAAGTTAAAGACATTTTAAAAATGATTCTTGATGATGGAGAATTTTTCGAAGTTCAGAAATTATATGCTCCCAATATAGTAATAGGTTTTGGACGTCTTGGTGGAAAAAGTGTTGGTATAGTTGCCAATCAACCCAAGCACCTTGCTGGAGTTTTAGATATTAATGCTTCGGTTAAAGCTGCAAGATTTGTAAGATTTTGTGATAGTTTTAATATTCCGGTTATTACTTTTGAAGATGTTCCGGGATTTATGCCTGGAACCAAGCAGGAATATGGGGGTATTATTAGACATGGTGCCAAATTAATGTATGCTTACGCAGAAGCAACAATTCCTAAAATTACTGTAATAACAAGAAAAGCTTATGGTGGTGCTTATTGTGTTATGAATTCTAAAGAATTAAGGGGAGATTTAATATTTGCATGGCCTTCTGCAGAAATTGCAGTTATGGGACCTAAAGGTGCAAGTCAGATTATCTTCAGAAAAGAAATTAAGAATGCAGAGGATTCAGAAGCTAAACTTCAGGAAAAAATTGAAGACTATAGAGAAAAATTTGCTAATCCTTATGTTGGAGCATCTAAAGGTTATATTGATGAAGTAATTGAACCAAAATTAACCAGATATAAATTAATTAAATCTTTAAAAATGTTAGAAAATAAAAGAGATGAAAATCCAAGTAAAAAACATGGGAATATACCCCTTTAAAAGGAGTTTTAAATGTTATTAAAATTGATTCAAAATATAACAAATGTTGAGCCTAATGGTTTTGAAGTTGCAATAAGTGGAATTGTTACTGTGTTTTTAGGACTTGTTTTAATTGCAGTTTCTATAGTAATTTTTGATTTGATATTCAAATATTTTGGAAATAAAAGAGGGGGAGAACATAAAGAAAGTTCTGTTAAAAGCCTTGGACAGGAAATTGAAGAAAGCATATTTAAAACAGGGAAAAAAATCGATGATGAAACAATAATAGCGATTACAACAGCATTGGAGTTATATAAAAGACTTCATGTAGAAACCCTTCAAAGCAAAATCAACTTTAAACAGGGTACTCAAAAATCCAATTGGAAAATGGGTTATAAATTCGGTAATAGAAAGTGATACTGAGGAGGAATAATGAAAGAAATAGTTTTAGAAATAAAAGGCAAAGAATATAAAGTTAAGGTAAATTCTTTTGGCTCTGAGAATGCCGAAGTAACGGTAAATGGTAAAGATTATGTAGTAGGGTTGAAAGACCTTGGAGTAAGAGAAATACCGGATGTGAATAGCAAAAATACAAAAAGAGCTAAACCAAAAAAAGTAAAACCCAAAAAGAAAAAACCAATAAAAAATGTTATAAAAGCGCCATTACCGGGATTGATTCTTGAAATCCAGGTTAAAGTAGGAGAAGAAATTGAAGCTGGACAGGATATTCTTGTAATGGAAGCTATGAAAATGGAAAATGAAATTCAGGCTACATCAAGTGGTACTGTTAAAGAGATAAAAATTAAAAAAGGTGAATCTGTTTATGAAGGAGACATCTTAATCGAACTTGAATAATTGGAGGAATAGATAATGGAAATTATTATTGAAGTAATAAATAAAACAGGATTTGCTGAAATGCAATGGGAGAATGTCATCATGGTTGCTGTTGGGCTAATTGCAATTTATCTTGCGATAGCCAAAAAATATGAACCATTGCTTTTACTTCCCATTGGATTTGGTATAATTCTTGGAAATATAGCATATCCGGCAGGGCTTCCTTTGGGGGTATATGATGAAGGAAGTGTTTTCAGTATTATATATATGTTAGTTGGAAATGGTGTTTTACCCCCATTGATATTTTTAGGTATTGGTGCCATGACCGATTTTTCCACATTGATATCAAATCCAAAATCTGCATTATTGGGTGCAGCTGCTCAGGTTGGGATATTTTTAACATATCTTGGAGCATTAATGCTTGGTTTTAATAACCCTCAAGCAGCTTCAATTGGTATAATTGGTGGTGCAGATGGGCCAACTGCAATATTCTTATCATCTCAACTTGCTCCAAATTTATTAGGACCAATTGCTATAGCTGCATATTCATATATGGCTCTTGTTCCGATAATACAGCCACCTTTCATGAAGTTATTAACAACAAAAAAAGAAAGATTGATAAGAATGAAACCCCCGCGTAAGGTTTCTAAAATTGAAAGAATTGCTTTTCCGATTATGGCTGTTTTAATTGCTACTTTAATTGCTCCTGGAGCTTTACCTCTTGTAGGAATGCTTATGTTTGGTAATTTATTAAAAGAATCCGGAGTAACTGACAGATTGGCTAAAACTGCTGCAAATGCATTAATGGATATAGCTACAATATTACTTGGTTTTGCAGTTGGTGCAAGTACTCAAGCCGGTAAATTTTTAAGATTTAGTTCATTAAAGATGTTTGGACTTGGGGTAATAGCCTTTTCTTTGGCAACAATAAGTGGGTTGTTATTTGCCAAGTTGATGAATTTAATATTGAAAGAAAAGATTAATCCTTTAATTGGAGCTGCTGGAGTTTCTGCAGTTCCTAATTCGGCAAGAGTAGTACAGCAGTTTGCAAGAAAGCATGATAAGGATAATCATTTATTGATGCATGCAATGGCACCTAATGTTAGTGGTGTTATAGGTTCAGCCATAGCAGCAGGTGTTTTCTTAACACTTTTTAATGTATTATAAAATATTGAAAAAATTAAGGGATGGGATTTCTCATCCCTTAATTGTTTTCTATTTTATTTAAACAAAATTGTTAATCATATATTAATATAAGGGGTCACACATTAAAAGTTTAATGTGTGCCCCTTACCTTTTTTTTATGAATATTTTTTTATTTCTAATCTTGATTACTCAATTCAGAGTATTATAATTTATTATAAGATATTTTTAAGGAGGTATAATATTATGGGAAAAGAATTATTGGATTTGCTTGGTGATGAGAAAGAATATTTGCTGGATTACAAAAGTAAAACAATAAAAAAGGAAGATTTACATTTACCTGGTCCGGATTATATAGACAGGATTATGAAAAATAGTGATCGATCTCCTGTAGTATTAAGGAACTTACAAGCTATTTTTGATCATGGTAGATTGAGTGGAACAGGATATCTTTCAATATTACCCGTGGACCAGGGTATTGAACATTCAGCAGGAGCATCTTTTTCTCCAAATCCAATTTATTTTGATCCGGAAAATATTATTAAACTTGCCATTGAGGGTGGGTGTAACGCTGTTGCATCTTCACTTGGAATACTTGGTTCAGTATCAAGAAAATATGCACACAAAATTCCTTTTTTGGTGAAAATCAATCATAATGAAATGCTCAGCTATCCAAATCATTATGATCAAATATTATTTAGCTCTATTGATAGAGCATTTAATCTTGGAGCTGTTGCAGTTGGTGCAACAATATACTATGGTTCTGAAGAAAGTAATAGACAGATTCAGGAAATTTCCAGAGCTTTTGAATATGCTCATGAGCTGGGTCTTGTAACAGTTTTGTGGGCATATTTAAGGAATAAATCATTTAAAAAGGATGATGTTGATTATCATAAATCTGCAGATTTAACGGGACAGGCTAATTATTTAGCTGCAACGATTGAAGCAGATATTATTAAACAGAAACAGGCTGAAAATAATGGGGGGTTTAAAGCATTAAATTTTGGATATACAGATGAAAAAGTTTATGAGAATTTAACAACTGACCATCCAATTGACCTAACAAGATATCAGGTAGCAAATTGTTATATGGGTAGAGTCGGATTAATAAATTCTGGTGGTGCATCAGGTGAGAATGATTTGCAGCAGGTTATAAGAACAGCTGTTATTAATAAAAGAGCTGGTGGTATGGGGTTAATTACAGGGAGAAAATCTTTTCAAAAACCAATGAAAGAAGGTGTTAAAATATTAAATTCCATACAGGATATATATAAAAATAATAAAATAACAATTGCATAAGTTATTAAAAATTAAAATATTAAAAGAAATATTACAAGAATATTTCTTTTAAAAGATAGAAATATGATTTATAATATCATTTATTAAAAAAAGGAGAATTATGCTTAAAAATAAAGTTGTTCCTGCAAAAAATCTATCAACTATTAGAGAAATGATAGATGAGCTAGAGGATTCTAAATTAAATTATCCAGCTTTATCAATGCAAAAAGGTGATGATTACTGGACATTATCTTACAAGGAAATGCAGGAAATGATTCGGCATTTTGGAGATTCCCTATTAAAAATTGGAGTTAAAAAAGGTGATCACATAGGGTTAGTCGCTGAGAATAGAAATGAATGGATAATTTCATATCTTGCAGTTACATATATAGGGGGTGTAATAGTTCCCTTTGATAAAGAGCTGCATTCCGATGAACTTTCACATATAATAAGAAATAGTGATTCAAAAATGATAATAACTTCCAATAGATATTTTGAAAAAATCAACAGAGCTACACAGCATAATAAAAATATTGAAAAAATAATATTATTTGATAAAAATGAAATATTAAACAAAAGACAAAAGACTTCTTTATTAAACAAAGTTTTAAAGAAAAAGAATAATATTAATTTTACAGATGACTGGAAAAAAATAACCAAAAAAGAATATAAAAGAGAAAAGCCATTTGCAGAAAATAAATATTTATATTTTTATGCAATGTTGTATATGGGTGAAATAATGCTTAGAAGAAATGAACTTTTATACAGGGATGTTGAAGTAAACAAAAATGATATCGCTGCCATTATATTTACATCTGGAACTACTGGCTTACCCAAAGGAGTAATGTTAACACATTATAATTTAGTATCTGATGGAGATGCTATACAACAAACTACAGAAACTTATAAGAGTGATAACTGGTTCATTATTCTTCCTCTACATCATACTTTTCCTGCAATTGCTGGAATATTTGTTCCTATATTAACTAATGCATGCATGACAACAAGTGCAACTTTAAGATCTGATGTGATGTTAAAAATGATGAAAGATACAAAAGTCACACTTTTCCCCACTGTTCCATTACTGGTTGAAAAAATGTATAAAAAAATACTTTCAAATGTGAAACTCAAATCTATTTTTGTAAGAACAATTTTTCATATAATGTATATGATTTCTTCTTTTTTTTATAAAAAATTTGATATCAAAATTGGGAAATATTTATTTAAATCTATACATGAAAAGCTTGGAATGACACATTTTCGTTTTTTTATCTGTGGAGGGGGGAAAATATCTCCTGATATAATTGATGGGATGGCTACCCTTGGAATTAATATATATGAGGGATATGGTTTAACAGAAACATCACCTGTAGTTGCTACAGGCAACCCTGTTCATCATAGAGTAGGGTCAGTTGGACTCCCTCTTGTTAATGTTCAGATTAAAATAGAGAATCCTGATGAAAATGGTAATGGAGAAGTTCTTGTTAAAGGTGATCCGGTTATGAAAGGATATTATAAACTTCCCTATAAAACTGAAGAAGTTTTTGATGAAGATGGTTGGTTTCATACTGGCGATATTGGATATATTGATGAAGATGGATATCTATTTATTACTGGAAGATTAAAAAATGTAATTGTTAATAAAAGTGGAAAAAATATTTACCCTGAAGAAATAGAAAATAAAATTATTAAAAGTGAGTATATTGATGAAATAATAGTTGTTGGGAAAAAAGATAAAAATAATGATGAATATCCACATGCTGTTGTGCATCCCAATATGGAGGCAATTTCTGTACTTGAAGCTGAGAAAGACAAAACTCTTTCAAATAAAGATATTGAAAAATTAATTTCAGATGAGATAAATAAATTAATAGAAAAATTACCTTATTATAAAAAACCTCAAGATGTTGAGATTAGCTATGAGGAATTACCGAAAACTTCTACTAACAAGGTAAAAAGATTTTTATTTAAAGAAAATAATTAATCACTTTTATATCTAATTATTATTCCAGAAGTTAGATTAATGGTCAGAAAAAAATCAAATATTTTTCGGGAAACTATAAATTTAGACTTGACTTTTTATAAAATATACAATATATTGTAGGGGTAGGGATAAAGTAAACAATATATAGTGGGTTGAAAAAATGGAAGGAGGAGCCCGTGATTGAAAAAATTAGAAAAAGAAATGGGGATGTAGTTGAATTTGATCAGAATAAAATTGAAGAAGCAATATTTAAGGCTGCAAAATCAGTGGGTGGTAGTAACAGGACTTTAACTAAGTCATTAACAGAAAAAGTGGTTGAAGAGCTTGTTAATGATTTTAAAAAAGATATTCCTTCGGTAGAAGATGTACAGGATTATGTAGAGAAAATTCTTATTGAAAGAGGACATGCTAAAACAGCTAAAGCTTATATTCTATATAGAAAAGAGAGAGAAGTAATACGTGATACTAAAAAGTTAATGCTTGATGTAGAAAAAACAATCGATGGATATGTTGACATGGATGATTGGAGAGTTAATGAGAACTCTAATTCCGGATATTCATTTTCAGGATTGCTCATGCATACAGCGGGAAGCGTTCTTGCTAACTATACTCTAAAAAAAGTTTATTCAAGAGAAGTATCAGATTCTCATAGAGAAGGAGATTTTCACATTCATGATTTGTCAATGGGAATAGCAGGCTATTGTGCTGGATGGTCGTTGAAAGAACTTTTATATGAAGGATTCAACGGAGTTTCCGGAAAAGTAGAATCAAATCCACCTAAACATTTATCTACTGCTTTAATGCAGATGGTAAATTTTTTAGGAACTTTACAGAATGAATGGGCAGGTGCTCAAGCTTTTTCATCTTTTGATACTTATTTAGCTCCATTTGTTAGAAAAGATAATCTTAACTATGAAGATGTAAAACAGGCAATACAGATGTTTGTATTTAATTTAAATGTTGCCTCAAGATGGGGAGGCCAGACTCCTTTTACAAATATTACACTTGATTGGACAGTTCCTGAAGATATGAGAGATCAAAATGTAGTTTTTGCTGGTAAAGTAATTGATGACAAATATGGAGATTATCAGAAAGAAATGGATATGATTAATAAAGCTTTTCTTGAAGTAATGCTTGAAGGCGATTCTACAGGAAGAATTTTCACATTTCCAATTCCAACTTACAATATTACAGAGGATTTTAACTGGGATTCAGAAAATGCAAATCTCTTATTTGACATGACTTCTAAATATGGTATTCCTTATTTTCAGAATTTTGTGAATAGTTCTTTAAATCCAAGTGATGTTCGTTCAATGTGCTGTAGATTACAACTTGATTTAAGAGAATTAAAAAGCAGAACAGGGGGATTGTTTGGAAGTGGTGAAAAGACAGGTAGCATAGGAGTTGTTACAATTAATCTTCCAAGAATAGGATATCTTTCATCTACAAAGAATGAATTTTTTGGGAGATTGGAATATTTAATGGATCTGGCGAAACAGTCACTTGAAGTTAAAAGAAAAGTTGTAACAAGAAATATGGAAAATGGTTTGCTTCCTTATTCAAAGAGATATCTGGGATCTTTAGATGGACATTTTAATACTATTGGACTTGTTGGTATGAATGAAGCAGTATTGAATTATATGGGAGAAAATATTGGTTCTGAAGAAGGAAAGCAATTTGCACTTGAAGTGCTTACATTTATGAGAAATAAAATTTCAGATTATCAGGAAGAAACAGGGCATATTTATAATTTAGAAGCGAGCCCTGCAGAAGGAACTTCTTATAGATTAGCTAAAATGGATAAGAAAAAATTTGAAGATATAATTACACAGGGTGAAGAAGAACCATATTACACTAATTCTTCTCAACTGCCTGTTAATTACAGCGAAGATATTTTTGAAGTTCTTGAAAATCAGGATAATATTCAAACTAAATATAATGGCGGAACTGTGCTTCATATATTTCTTGGAGAAGATGGTCCAGATAGAGAGGCAACAAAAAGTCTTGTTAAGAAAGTTGCTTATAATTATTCTTTACCTTATTATACTATATCTCCTACATTTTCTGTTTGTGATGAGCATGGATATTTTAAAGGTAAACAGCCTTTATGTCCTGACTGTGGAAAACCAACTGAAGTTTACAGTAGAGTTGTGGGATATTACAGACCAGTAAAATTATGGAATAAGGGGAAAAAGGAAGAGTTTAAAGAAAGAAAAGATTTTGATGTTGCTGAAAAAAAGAATTAATTTTATTTAATAGAAAGGATTCATTATGGTAGGCATGACAGCTATACAAAAAACTACTCTCATAGACTTTCCCGAACACATTGCAGCTACAATATTTATTCAGGGTTGTAATTTCCGCTGCCCGTACTGTCATAACAAGGACTTGATTAAACCTGAGAACGAACTTTTGACTAAAAATTATATTAATAATTTCGTGGAAAAAAGAAGAGATTTTCTTCAGGGAATTGCATTTACAGGGGGAGAGCCTACCCTTTACCCTGACCTGGGAGAAATTTTTAAAGTAGTTAAAAGAAAGGGATTGGCAGTAAAACTTGATACAAATGGGTCAAGACCTGAGGTACTTAAATCATTAATAGATGATAATCTTGTTGATTATATAGCCATGGATATTAAATCTGATTGGAAAGGATATCCGGAGGTAATAGGGTTGAATTTTGATTTAGATAAATTAAAAAAAAGTATTCAAATAATTAAGAACTCGAATGTAAATTATGAATTTAGAACAACTGTTATTCCAACTGTGATTACTAAAGATACAGTTAATAATATAATAAACAATATAATTAAAAAAGATGTAAAAAAATATGTTTTACAGAGATATCAAGTAGTAAGCGGATATATTGAAAAAGAACATACAAAAAAAGAATGGTATGAACTTGAAGAAACTTTTGAAAAATATGAATTCATGGACTTTAGGGATAATTTTTAATGATTGATTAATAAGTAAAGAGTTTCTAATATTAAAAATTATAGATTATTTTATAATATTAAAAAAGATGAGTTTCGAAGTCGATTTTATTATTTATCAAACGTGATTATTTTTTAGACTTTTTATTGATCTTGAGAATAATAAATAATATATTTTTTCGAAAGTTTTATTACTTAAACTTTAACTCAAACTCTAACTAAATTGCTTAACTTAATATTTATAAACAAATTATTTGACATTATATGAAAATTATATAACATACTTTCAAAAAAGGAGGAGTAATGGATATATCATTAGAATTTATTTCTGCAATATTAACCCCGGCTGTTATGATAAATGTTTGTGCTTTACTTTTAATATCTACCACAAATAGAAATTCAAGAATTAGAGATAGAATTAGAAGTTTAAATAATACCTTAATTCAGGATAAAATAAATATTGATGAGAGTGTGATTGATAATTATAGAAAACAGCTAAACTATTTTAAACAGAGAGGAAAATTGGTAAAAAAAGCAATGACCTTTAATTATCTTGCATTTTTTTCATTTGTTTTAACTACAATATTTTTATTTTTTGAACAGTATTTCAATTTTTTAATAATATTTTCTGTAATAGCACTTTTGTTAGGACTGGTATTTCTTTTCAGTTACGCGGTTGTTTTGATTAAAGAAAGTAGAATTAATTTTGAAACAACTGAGCTGGATATTAAACTTGCAGAAAAGATGCTTAAATAAAAAAAGTATTGATTAATAACTCTATTGTTTTAGAATTTCTCTGAAAGGAAATATAAAAAATGAAATATTATATAGAAACTTATGGCTGTCAGATGAATGAGTATGATACAGATATTTTATCCTATGAGTTTTTAAAAGAAGGATATAAAAAAACCAATAAAATTGAAGATACGGATATAGTTATTTTTAATACATGTGCTGTAAGAGAATCAGCAGAAAATAGAGTTCATGGCCAGCTCGGTCACATGAAAAGAATGAAAAAAAAATATAATTTTATTCTCGGTGTAATAGGCTGTATGGCTCAAAATTATGGCAAACTTCTTATTGAAAAACATCCACATGTGAATTTTGTCATGGGAACTGATTTTTTAAATAGAATAATTCCTACAATTAAATATTTAAAAGAACATCCGGAAGAACAAATAGTAAAAACTGAAAGTGAAAATGAGTTTATTGAGTTTAAAGAAACTGGTAGATTAAAACCGCAGCTTCAGGAATATATTTCTATAATGAGAGGCTGTAATAATTTTTGTACCTACTGCATTGTTCCTTATGTTAGAGGAAGAGAGAGAAGCCGGGATTACAAAAAAATAATTGAAGAAACAAAATATTTAGTAAAAAATGGCACAGTTGAAGTTAATCTACTTGGTCAAAATGTTAATTCCTATCAATATGAAGATATTGATTTTCTTAAATTGATAAAAATGGTTTCAAAAATTGATGGTTTAAAAAGAATTAGATTTACAACTTCTCATCCTAAAGATATGACTCCGGAGATATTAAAAGAGCTGATTGAGATTCCAAAAATTTGTAATCATTACCATCTACCAATGCAGGCGGGATCAAATAAAATATTGAATAAAATGAACCGTAAATATACTGCAGAACATTATATAGAACTTATAGACACAATTAGAGAAAAGGCTCCACTTGCTTCTATTACAACTGATATTATAGTAGGATTCACGGATGAAGAAAAAGAAGATTTCCAAAAAACTATTGAAATTACAAGCCATTCTCAATTTGATTCAGCTTTTATATTCAAATATAATCCAAGACCGGGAACCAGGGGATATGAGATTCCTGATAATATTTCTGATAAAGTAAAACAAAAAAGACTTCTTAAGCTGAATAAAATTGTAAAGAAAAGTGCTTTAAAAAGAAATAAAATGCTTGTAGGTGAAAAAATGGAAATTCTGGTAACAGGAAAAGGTAGATCTTCCGAAAATCAATATAAAGGAAGAACAGAACAAAACAAAGTTGTAGTTTTTGATTCACCTAAAAATTTAATAGGTAAGTTTATCCAGGTGAAAATCAATAAAGTTTCCGGCTGGACCCTTTTCGGGGTATTAGATTAGTCTTTTTATATTAAAAATTGACTTTATATCTTTTTTTTTCTATAATATTATTGAATATAAAAATATATAAAGGGGGGTATATGAAAAAATATATTATTTTTATTTTATTTTTTATTTTATCCATTTCATTTATTTATTCAATTCCAGATTCTATGACACTAAATTTAACTATTCAGAATAATCCAGATCAATCAGATGATGGTGCATATTTATATAATTACTCAACAAAAAAAGAAGTAGATTTATCATTAGATATAAATGGACTTCCAACACAAGTTCAGGAGTATGATAATGATGGAAATCCGCAGGTTGATGATGATTATAGTTATTGTGTAATAATGAGAGTTGAAAAAGGTATTTATAAACGCATAAACAAATTGGAAGGGAAAGATTCTTTTTATTATAATGATGGTGTTCATGATTTATCTCCAACTATATTATATTACAATGAAAATGGCTGGTCTATAGAATCTTTACCTTACACTTCTGATGGAAGTTATTCTGCAGGGGGGTCTATTCCACATTATTTCTTTTTCAATGAAGATAATGGGAATTTGGATTTTGGCAGGTATCGAATTTATTTAGAAGTTAGAAAATATACATTAACTGAATCAGGTGAAATTAATGTTTCACCATTAAGTGAAAATGATTCCGTTTTTGATTACAATGATGATGGATTTTGCAGTATGAGTGAAAGAGTATCAAATATAGAATATTTAGACTATGGATGGATTGAATATCCATTAACTCTTGGTAATGTTATGAGTCAGGATAATTGGGCCATTAATGCTGATGCTTATGATGCAAATCCCGATTCTACAATACATTATACAACCTTTTCAGAAAATGCTGATACAGCTACTTTAGATTTTAAATGGAAAAAACCTAAAGGAGAAGGGAATGATTCTAGCGATATTGAATATACAATAATGTATTCTTATGATGAAGAGGAAGAATATGAAGTTCTTTTAAAACCGGATGGAACTCCCGTTTCAATGACTGATTTCAGTTATGATAATATTAATAATACCTGGAGATATAGTACTACACTTGCAAATGTTTTTAAAGATTACTATGGATTTATGTATTTCAAGGTTGTAGCATATGATCCTAATTGGCCTGATGAGAATGATATGGATGAAGATGGAGATGGTACAAATGAAGAATGGGATGCATATTATGAAACTGTAAATAAAATTAGTATAGATTATCATAAAATTGGTTATTCACTTCTTTCTCCAGAATTTAGAAATGAGCCCTATTATCAAAGTGAATTGATTCAATTTAGATGGGGTGAACCAGCTTTTCAATCAACTTATACACTACAGTATAAATTAATTGCTGATAGTCAGGGAAATCCTGTTTCCGGGGAAGAATGGAATAATCACCAATCATTTAATAGTAATGTTTACAGTTTAGATACAACACCTGATGATATTTTTTCAGAATTTGGAACTTATGAAATAAGAATGATGGCAGAGAGAACAGATACTGGTGAGATTTATTATTCTGATAATATTTTAGAAATTGAGTATCAATCAATCAATAGTGTAATAGGAAATTTTGTTTTACAGGATAGTTACAATTCTGGAGGAGAACAAAGGTACACTGATTTTATTATGCAAAATAATTATGGAGGGGCTAATCCCTGTCCACTATATATAAATTGGTTTGAAAATGAGACAGTTACAAATTATTATCATACAATTACTAAAGCAAGTGCTCAAGCACCACAGGATACTGATTTTACAGAAATAACTTCATCTATTCAGGATGGAACTGAAACAAACGAAAAATATTATGATTTTAATATATCGACCGAAACTTTAATTGATTCTCCGGGGAAATATAAATATTATTTTAAGTTTACAACAATAAGTGGATTTGATCATACTATTGTTAAGGAATTCAATGTAAGGCAGTTTAGATGGAAGATTATACCGAGTTTTGATGAAAATTATTTTCAGGTTTTTGCAATTGGAAAAGGATTAACTGATCCAGAAAAAAGTATCAAATTACTGCTTTTAGAAGATAGTTTTGGTAATAGCTGGAAATTAATTCCTAATGGGACAGGTATTTTCACGACTCCTGATGATTTTAATTCAAAAATTTATAATAGTGATGTTACTTTTACTCTGTTATCAACTATGAAAAAAACTTTAAATGAGTATTATTTGGAAATCGGATCTTCAATAACTTATACTATTGCAAATATTTCTGAAAAAGACTATTCTATTACAAGAGGATTAACAATAAATAGTTCTTATACTACTCTAAATTTAGGGTACATGGAAATAAAAGACCCAGAAATTTATGATATTGAAGAAATTAATGGAAAAATATATTATATTAATTCTTCAAGTTATGAAAAATTGAATGTTAAAATTGAAGATAATTATAAATTCTATATATGGAAAAATACATTTTGGAAAGAAGTGGGAAAAATAACAGAAACAGGGTATTATGCTTTAGTTAAATCAAATGTTCCCAAAATTGATAAATCTGTTAATATGATGAATTATCCGAATCCTTTTAATCCAACTACTACTATAAGATTTCAGTTGAAAAATGCAGGAACGATTTCTTTAATTATTTATAATAGCAAAGGGAAAGTAATCAAAAAGTTAATTGAGAATCAATATTATGATGATGGAAATGTACATGAAATTACATGGGATGGTAAAGATAAAAATTCATGTGAAGTTTCAAGTGGTGTGTATTATTACTTATTAGTTAAAAACGGCGAAAAACATATAAAGAAAATGGTTCTCTTAAAATAAAGGGGGCAAGAATATGAAAAAAATATTAGTAATTATATCTATAATTCTTATAACTATAACTCTTGGTTGTAATGAAACAACAGAATTTTCAAACGGTGATGATGGAGATGGAGGTAGTACTGATGATTCTGTATATTCAGTAGATCAGGGTTGGGATTATTTTTCAGATCAATATTATAATTCTGCAAGAGATGAATTTAATGGCGTAATCGATGATAACGATTCAGCTGAAGAAGATGTATATATGGCTTATGTAGGACTGGGCATGTGTGACCTTGTATCTTCTAATTATAATAGTGCTTATAGTAATTTCAACCAAGGATTATCTGATGAATTTTCTGTATCAAATAATTTTTTTTCTGATTATGAAAAATGGGCATGTATAGGAATGCTTTATTGTAAAGCTGAGAGTACTTCAGGAGCACAAACTGTATATTCAAAATATCCGGTTTTTGAAGAGATTAATATAAGCTGGAATTTTCCTCATAATAATAGTGATTTAGAAATAACAGGAATAAATATTTATACGCTATTAGCCCAAATGTTTGTTAATATATCAGATGGTACCGATAATCTTTCAATTGATTTGGTTAGTGGAGATGAGGTTCAAGGTTCAAATGGGAGAGATGACTATTATGAATATGCAGCATTTTATTTAAATGAAGTTGTTAACTATTCAGATACAATTAATGTTGCTTTAACTTCTAAAGCTCAAAACTTAATATCGCTTGTTGAAGATGTTCTTAATATTAACATTAATTAAATAAACACTTTTAGGGAAGATGGAAAAACCATCTTCCCACTTTTTGAAAACAACTTATTTTAAATATTTTTCTAAAATTTCTACGAATGTATCAATATCTTTTTTCTTTGTTTGGAAAGAGGTCATCCATCTTACAATACCTTCTCCATTATCCCATATGTAGAAAAAATGTTCTTTCTGTAATTTTTTAATTTTATTTTTTGGAATTTTTGCAAAAATGGCATTTGCATCAACATTTTGGGTAATTTCAACTTCATTGAATTTTTCCACTTTTTTCTTTAAATATTTTGCCATGTTATTGGCATGAGCTGCATTTTTATGCCAGAGGTCATTTTTAAAAAACTCATTAAATTGTGCTGATAAATATCTCATTTTAGAATATAGGTTTAAACCTTCTTTTCTTAAATATTTAAAATCTTTTCCAAGTTTCTTATTCATGAAAACAACAGCTTCTCCTATGAGCATTCCATTTTTAGTTCCTCCGAAAGATAAAATATCAACGCCAGCATCTTTTGTGAATTCTTTAAAAGATTTTTCTAAACTAACTGCGGCATTCGAAATTCTCGCTCCGTCCATGTGTAGATACATATCATTATTATGAGCAAAATCTGCTATATTTTTGATTTCATCTATAGAGTAAACTGTTCCCATTTCAGTTGTTTGAGAAATTGAAATCGCTTTGGGTTGGCTGTGATGTTGAACCCCTTTTACATGTAAAAGATTTTTGGCTTTTCTAATATCTAATTTTCCATCTTCTGTTGGAATTAAATTTATTTTGCATCCAATATTATTTTCAATAGCTCCTACCTCATCAACATTTATATGTGAAAAATCTGTTGCAATAACAGAATTGTAAGATCTCAGAACAGTTTTTAATCCAAGGACATTAGCACCTGTTCCTGTGAGAACAAGAAATACATTTATATCATCTCCAAAAATTTCTTTGAAATTTCTAATTGCTTTTTTAGTTATAGGATCATCACCATAAGCAATGTAATCATTTTTATTTGCTTCTTTTAATGCGTTTAAAATATTTTCATGTACCCCGGAATTATTATCACTTGCAAAACTTCGTTTCTCCATACGAACCTCCTTATTTTTAATAATAATAAACTATGAGAAAAATTTTGTCAAAGAAACATTTTTTATCAATTTTATTGAAATATTAAAATTAATAATCTATAATAAAATTGTAATAAATATAATAAATAAGGGGGGATTATGATACCACTATTAATTGTTTTAGCAGTTTTTATTTTATTTACGGTTTTTTTATATAATTCACTGGTTGTTAAAAGAAATATAGTTAAAAATTCTTTTGCATCTGTAGATACTCTTTTAAAAAAGAGATATGATTTAATTCCAAATCTTGTTAATACAGTAAAAACTTACATGCAGCATGAAAACAAAACTCTAACCAAAATTACAGAATTAAGATCACAGGCGGTTAAAACTGATAATCCCGAAAAAACAATGGATATTGAGAAAAAAATGGATGGTTTGTTGAAAAGTTTAATGGTGCAGGTGGAAAATTATCCGACACTAAAGGCAAATCAAAATTTTTTAAGA
Organism: uncultured bacterium; assembly: GCA_964621075.1. Lineage (GTDB taxonomy): Bacteria > Macinerneyibacteriota > Macinerneyibacteria > Macinerneyibacteriales > Macinerneyibacteriaceae > CAZUKV01. The sequence goes on from CAZUKV010000017.1 coordinate 18,418, forward strand.
TTACAGACAACTTTAAATACTATTGAGGGGCAGATTTCAGCTGCAAGAAGAGCTTATAATGCAGCAGTAACAGATTTTAATAATTCTATAAGGGTGTTTCCAAATAATATAATTGCCGGAATGTTTAATTTTAGAGAAAAAAAATTATTCGAGATAACTGAAGAAGAAAGAAAAAATGTAGATGTTGGTAAAATATTTAATGAGTGAGAATAAATATGAAATCATCAGTTGAATTTGAAAAATTTGCTGGAAAAAAAATATATTCTGAATTACTGAAATTAGAAAAAAAAAGAAAACATATTTTTAATTCTCAAGTAGTAATGACAGTTATTTCAATATTATTTTTTTTAGGATCCTTTATTTCATTTTTTTTATTTATTGATGATAATAGAGTCAACAAGCTATTTTTTATTGTTGCTTTTTTTTCTTTTTTTACTTCTATTTATTTTATATTTACAACAAAACATTCAATGGATAATTATAGAAAAGATTATAAACATAATATTATTAACAGAATAATATCTTATATTTCAGAAAATCTTGATTATTACCCTCATGATCATGTGCCGCCTGTTTATTTCACAATGAGTGGTTTATTAACTAAAACACCTGATAGATGCCAGGGGGAAGATTTGGTAAAGGGTAAAATTGAAAAAACTGAAATAATGCTTTCTGAAATCAAGGCTCAATTTAAACATGAAAGATATCACCGTCATTCATTATTTATGAAGGGAAAAAAATATAAAAGTTATACAACTGCTTTTAATGGTTTATTTTTTGTTGCGGATTTTAACAAATCTTTTAGGGAAAATTTAGTTGTTCTTCCTGATATTGCAGAAAAGTTTTTTGGGAATATTGTTG
>CAZUKV010000018.1:0-18756 GCA_964621075.1 uncultured bacterium
AAATGGGAATTGAAGAAAAACCTCCATTACACTACTTGAAAAAGTTTTCTGATAACTATTTGAAAGAAATTATAAGTTCTATTCATATTCTCCCTTTTTTTCCATATTCGTCAGATGATGGTTTTTCTATTATTGATTATTATCAGGTAGATCCGGATGTAGGGAATTGGGAAAATATTGATAACTTAAATGAAAATTTTAATTTAATGTTTGATTTTGTATGCAATCATATTTCAGCTGAAAGTGAATGGTTTGAAGATTATTTATCAGGTATAGAAGAATTCAAAAATCTTGCAATAGAAGTAGACCCGGAAGTAAATTTAAGTGAAGTGGTACGTCCACGTGCTAAACCTCTATTAACTAAATTTGAAAAAGATAATGGAAAAGAAGTTTTTGTATGGACAACATTCAGTCCTGATCAGATAGATTTGAATTATAAGAGTCTTGATATCCTGGAGAAAATGATTGATGTGTTTATTTTTTATATTAAGCAGGGTGCCAGTACAATTAGATTGGATGCTATTGCTTATCTCTGGAAAAAAATTGGAACCAAATGTATTCATCTTCCCGAAGTTCATTATTTTGTTAAAATTTTAAGATTGATTATTGAATATTTATGTAACAAGGGGATAATCATTACTGAAACAAATGTTCCTCACCAGGAGAACATTAGTTATTTTGGCAATGGTAAAAATGAAGCACAAATGGTTTACAATTTCACATTACCTCCACTAATTTTATATTCTTTTTTGAAAAATGATGTTTCTGTTTTAAATTCATGGGCAAAAAAATTAAAAACACCCTCGGTTACAACTACATTTTTTAATTTTACAGCATCCCATGATGGGATAGGTGTTAGACCTCTTGAAGGAATTATACCTGAAAAAGAAATGGAATTACTGATAAATCATGTAAAGAAGAATAATGGATATATTTCATACAAAAATAATAAGGATGGTACAAAAACTCCTTATGAATTAAATATAACTTATGTTGATGCAATGAAAATGCAAAATGAAAAAAGAAGTTCTATTCAAATAAATAGATTTTTAGCATCTCAGGCTATTCCTCTTGTTATACCTGGTGTACCTGCCATATATATTCACAGTTTGATAGGATCCAGAAATTGGAATAAAGGTGTAAAAAAATATGATGAAAAAAGAAAAATCAATAGAGAAAAATTAAACTATAAAGAATTGATAAAAGAATTGGAAACAAAAGAATCATTCAGGAATAAAATTTTCATTAAATACAAGAGGATGTTAAAAATAAGAAAAAATGAAAAGGCTTTTCATCCAAATGGATCTTTTAAAATTTTTGATGTTAATAATAAAATATTTTGTGTAAAGCGAAAATACAAAAATGATGAAATTTTATCCTTGATAAATATATCAGATAAAGAAATAAAGATTAATATAGATCATATTCTTGGAGAAAATATTTTTCGTGATTTATTAACAGATATCTTATATGAAGAAGATATTAATATAAATCCTTTTCAGATACTTTGGTTGAAGAAGATTGTTAAATAACATAGATACAGGGGGGGGATTTTTTTGAAATTGTTAAAAAACTGTTTTTTATTTAATCCCGAGAAGATGGGAAAAAAAGATATATTGTTTTCCAGTAACCAGATAATCAGTATTGAAGATGAAATAGATATTACTGGAGTATCTAATATTCAAATCCATGACATGAAAAACAGGTTTGTTGTACCTGGATTCATTGACAATCATGTTCACATTACTGGAGGAGGCGGTGAAGGAGGTTTTAGCACAAGGATTGATCCAATTACTGCGGATGATATTTATAAAAGCGGTGTTACGACTCTTATAGGACTATTAGGAACTGATGGAACAACGAGAACAATAGAAGATCTTTTTGCAAAAGCAAAGTCCTTGAATGAAAAAAATATTACTGCTTATATACTAACCGGTTCTTACAGAGTTCCGGTTAAAACTTTAACAGGTTCTATAATAAGAGATATTGTATTTATAGATAATATAATAGGAACAGGAGAAATTGCTATATCAGATCATCGTTCCTCTTATCCAAGCAGAGATGAAATAATTAAAATTATTACTGATTCTGCAAGAGGTGGGTTACTTGCAGATAAAGCGGGTGTTGTTAATTTTCATGTTGGGAAAGATAAAAAAGGAATTGAAGACCTTATATATTTAGTAAAAAATTATGATATTTCTCCAAAAAATATATTGCCTACCCACATGAATAGAAGTAAATATTTATTAAGGGAAGGAATTAAATATATTAAAGAAGGAGGCTTCATTGATTTAACTGCAAGTTCGTCCAGTAAAGATTACAGAAGTAAAGCGGAAGATTTTAATTTTCTAATAGAGTCAGGTGCAGATATTGGAAAGATAACTTTTAGTTCGGATGGACAGGGTAGTCTTCCAAGGTTCAACCCAGAGGGGAAATTTTTAAAGATGGGAGTAGGTAAATTAAACTCATTACATGAAACATTCAAAAGTTTAATTATAGATTTTAATTTTAAATTAGAAGAAGCTTTACTACCCATAACCAGAACTCCATCTAAGATATATAAATTAGATAAAAAAGGAGAAATCAAAACAGGCGGAGACTCTGATTTTGTTGTTTTAAATCGTGATACCTATGATATTGATTTTGTTATTTCAGGAGGGAAATATGTTTTTAAAAATAAAAAAAATTTGTAGAAAGATTATTCATCTATTAAACTTGAATCTGGTTAGTTATATGATATTATAATTAATGAAGGGAGGATTTTATGGAGAATAAAGATATAAAAGATACAGTTAATAAAGTTTGGAATAGTGTTAAAAAAATAAGCAAAGAAGCATTTGAAAAAAGTAAAGAATATGCAATTATTGCCGAGCTAAAAATTAAACAGAAAAGTCTGCAAAAAGATAGGAATAGAATTTATAGAAATCTTGGAGAAATAGTTTATGATTTAATCAAGGAAACTGAAAAAAATATTGAAAATAAAGAACAGGTTCTTTCAAGATTTAGAGATATTGAAAAAGTTAATGAAGAATTAAATGAGGTTTTACTTGAAATTAAAAGAGTTAAACAGGAATATAATTTAAAGCAGGAAGAAATTGAGAAAATTGTTCCTAAAGAAGATGAAAATATTGATGATGAAAAGGATAATCTAAAAACACCTTTGAATAAAAATAAAAAACAAAAATTGTATGATCATGCTGAAGAAATAGGGTGTGATCTCAAAAGTTATAATACAGAAACCAAGGTAACTATAATAGAAAAGATTAATAAAAAGGAAGGTAAAGAAAAAGAATGAAGAGAGAAAAAGCATTAGAACTGTTAAAGGATAACCTGTCCCAGGAAAATTTATTAAAACATTCTTATGCGGTTGAAGCAGCAATGAAGGAATTTGCTCAACATTTTGATAAAGATATTGAAAAATGGGCAGTTGCAGGACTGCTTCATGATATTGATTATGAATATACTAAAAATGAGCCGGAAATGCATGGATTCAAGGCAGAAGAAATATTGAAAAAATCCAAATTAGACATAGGGGATGATATTTTATATGCAATAAAAGCTCATTCAGGGAATGTAAAAGCTAAATCATTATTTGATAAAGTTTTACATTCTGTTGATCCATTAACCGGTTTAATTGTTGCATCTGCTTTAATGCATCCAGATAAGGATATTACAAAAATGAAACATGATTTTGTTTTAAGGCGATTTGATGAAAAAAATTTTGCAAAAGGTGCGGATCGGGATGTTATAAAAAAATGCAGGGATTTTATGCCGCTTGATGATTTTGTAAAGCATACCTTAAAAGGAATGCAAAAGATAAATAAAGTATTAGAACTATAAAGGATGGTGGAAACATGAAAAGAGTTATTGTTATTTTTATATTTGTTTTTTTATTTTGTACTTTTGCTCATGCTGAATTGAGTTTCCAGGGATGGGCTGTAAAATCAGGATATAATTTTGATTCTGAAGATTTGTCTCTTGGAGTGGATTTGAATCTTAATACCATAGCCAAAAATGTTTATTTTGTTCCTCAGGGAGAACTTGACTTTTTTGGAGATTTAAAGAAATTTGGAGTTGCAGCTTCATTTCAATATTTTATTCCGGTTGAAAACATGACTCCCTATATTGGAGCTGGTGTTGATATAATTCACTGGAATTATGACAATGATTTTGCAGAAGGAAGTGAAACCGATTTTAAATTACATGTTTTGACCGGTTTCGATTTCTCAATTAGTGAAAATTTTGATGTTTTTGTTGAATTAAAATCAAGATTTATTGACGAAAGTGATACCACTCTCTGGTTTGGTGTTGCATTTTAATAGTTTGAAAAAACTTCGGGGTGTTCCAAGCACCCCTTTAATATTTTAAATAATATAATATTTTCAGAAATCTTTAACAATTATTTGATATTTCATTATAATAGTTTAAAATTATTTATAGATTTTTAAGAAAATGCTTTATATTAATTGATAATTTATAAATATTATGGAGGTATATATTATGACTGTTGAAAAATTAAAAACAAAAATTAATAAATTAAAAAAAGAAAAGAATGCTGTTATAATGGCTCATAATTATCAAATTCCAGATATACAGGATATATCTGATCACCAGGGAGGTTCATTACAGCTGGCTAAAATCAGTAAAGATGTTGAAAATAACCTTGTTGTCTTCTGTGGAGTAAGATTTATGGCTGAAAGTATAAAGATACTTGCCCCTGAAAAGAAAATATTAATACCAGAGCCTGAAGCAGGGTGTCCTATGGCTGATATGATAACCAGGGAGGACATGAAAAAAATAAAAAAGGATTATCCGGAGTATTCCATTGTTGCTTATGTTAATACAAGTGCAGAGGTAAAAGCAGAGGCTGATATTTGCTGTACTTCAGCAAACGCAATAGATATTGTTAGAAATTATCCAAATGATAAAATTTATTTTGTACCCGATAAAAATTTGGGTAGCTGGGTTAAAAAAAATGTACCGGAAAAAGAAATAAAAATATGGCAGGGGTTTTGTTCAGTTCATAATAATATTTCTATGTATGATTTTGAAGAAGGTAAAAAGAATCATCCCGATGCATGTACCATAATTCATCCTGAAGCTCCCATGGATGTTTTAAAAAAGGCTGATGAGGTTTTATCTACAGGACAGATGGTGGATTTTGTCGGGAAGACAGATAAACAGGAATTTTTGATTGGCACAGAAAAAGGATTAATTTATAGATTAAAAACTCTTTATCCTGACAAAAATTTTTATAAATTAGGGAGATATTTCATATGCAAAAACATGAAAAAAAATACTCTAAAAAAATTGTATATTTCATTAAAAGACGATAAATATGAATTGAATCTTGAGAAAGAAATAAGAGATAAAGCATACAGGGCAATTAATAATATGTTTAAATATTAAATTAGGAGAAAATTTGTTTATAAATACAGAAAAACTTGAATTTAAAAAAATAAAAAATTATTTAAAAAACTATTGCAATACCGATAGTGCCAAAAAATTAGTTGAAAAAAATGAATTTTCTACAAAAATTAATAAAGTTAAATCAAGAATTGAAAAAAATTCACAATTTAGAAAGTTACTTTTAACAAATGATGATTTTTTTATTGGAAATTTATATGATCTTAATGATTTTCTAAAAAATATAAAGAAAAATAGGTTTTTACAGTTACCAAAAAAATATAAAAATCTTGAATATTCCTTAAGAGAAAGCAGAAGATTAAAATCGGTAATATCAAAACTCGAAGCCAATTTCAATTTAATAAAGAATTATGAAAATTATTTACATGTACTTGATGAATTAACTGATTTAATTGAAAGTAAAATTGATGAAGAAGGTGAAATAAAAACAAATGCTACAAAAAAATTATTAAATTTGAACAACAAGAAAAGTTCTCTTGGTAATAAACTACGTGAAAAATTAAATCAGAGTTTGAAAAAATATAACAATAAAGGTTATTTACAGGATAATTTATATACCTCAAGAAATGATAGATATGTACTACCGGTTAAATCAAAATATAGAGAGAGATTTAAAGGTATTGTTCAGGGGACTTCAACTACAGGAAACACTTTATATATAGAACCAATGGAAATTGTAGAAATCAATAATGAACTATCTTCAACTATATATCAAATTGAAGAAGAAAAGAAAAGAATTATATTTAACCTTGGCGAAAAAGTCAAAGAAAATTATGAAAAAATTAATCTGACTTTTGAAACCCTTTATGATATGGATTTTGAGATAGCAAAAGCGAAATACACCATTGATATTAATGCAGAAAAACCGGAAATCAATGATAAGGGTACAATGGAATTATATCAGGCCAGACATCCCATGCTGGATGAAGATGAAGTAGTACCCATAGATTTGTGGATAAAAGATAATAAGAGAGGGCTTGTTATAACAGGGCCCAATGCTGGTGGTAAAACTGTGTCTTTGAAAACAGCCGGGATTATCACTCTCATGGCAATGTATGGTTTAATGATACCTGCAAAAGAGTGGTCAAAAATATCTATTTTTAAAAATATTTTTGTTGATATCGGAGATACACAAAGTATCGAACAGAATTTATCCACCTTTTCAGGGCATATAACAAATTTTGTAGAATTTGTAAAAAATGTAGATGAAAATACCTTAATTTTAATGGATGAAGTCGGTGCCGGAACTGATCCCGAAGAAGGAGCTTCTTTGGCCATGTCATTAATTGATTACTTCATGAATGAAAAAGCCAAGGTTATTGTTACGACACACTATAATTCTTTAAAAAGACATTCAATTGAAGATGAGCGTTTAGAAAATGCTTCATGCATGTTTGACTATGATAATATCGAGCCTCTATATAAAATTAAGGTTGGAATTCCGGGGTCAAGCAGTGGTTTGCTTGTTGCAGAAAAATTGGGGTTACCGAAAAAATTGATAAATAAAGCTAAAAGTTTTATGAATCAGGAGCACCTTAAACTTGAGAAGACAATTGCAGATTTAGAAAAAAAATTGAGCAGTACAGAAGATTTAAAAGAGAAATTGAAAAGAGAAAATGAAGAGCTGCAGAAAAAAATGACTTATTATGAAGAGGAGCTTGAAAAAATTACTCAAAAAAGAACAAGAAAAAAAATGGAATCATTGAGAGATTTTGAGAATGAATTTTTCAACCTGAAAGATAAATTAAACAATATTTTAAACGAAATCCACAAAAAAGAGAAAGAATTAGAAAATAAAAAACAGGTTATAAATCAAAAAGAAGCCCGTGAAAAATTTGATAAAGCAATAAAAAAAGTAAAAAAAGAACGTAAAAAAGTTGAGAAAAAAATGGAAAAAATTGAAAACCCAAAAGTAGGAGATGAGATTTTTCTTGAAGAATATAACATCAAGGGAAAAATCACTGAAATTGATAGAGATAAAAATATATGCAGGTTAAACTGCAATAGTATGATTGTTAGTGTGGAATTAGATAATTTAATCGGATACAAAATAGATAAAAATGGTAACAATTCTACAAAAGATATTGAAAAAATGACTAATTACAGTGTTGAAAAAACTTCAAAATATATTGGAAATGAACTGGTAGTTGTTGGTCTAATTAGAGAAGATGCTATTGATAAAGTTGGAGATTTTATATCCCATGCTATTCTTGAAGGACATGATAAAATTAAAATTGTTCATGGTCTTGGTACCGGGGTTTTAAGAAAAGCAATACATGATTATCTTGAAAAAAATCCCAATATAAAAAATTATTATTATGAAGATCAAAGAGGTGTTGTAACAATTGCAGAATTGTGATATATTATTTTTTTAGCTTTAACTGGAGGTTATCATGAAAGTTTTATTAGCAGGTTTAAATATTGATTACGACCATATAAGGAAGATAAAAAAACTTGAAAAAGGGGAGATTGAAGTTAAGGAAATTCCAGATACGAAGGTTTTTACTCCTGAGACTCTTTCGGCTGCATATGCACGTATAAGCAGATCACCTCTTTCCATTGAAAAGTTAAGAGAAAACTCAATTAATAAAATTGATAAAGCAAGAAAATCAAATAAGAAAATTGTGTATGGTATGGGTCATGGGTCAATTGCTGAACATGCTGTGTTTAATATTGATATAATTAATATTTCAAGACTTGCCTCAGAATTTATCCAAAAGCATAGGCTTGTTTCATATACAGAAAAATCGCAAAGATATATAAAATTAGAAAAAGATTTTATTATTCCTGAAGAAATAAAAGATAATAACGATTTAGTTGATGAATTTACCTCCTTGATACAACGGGAGAATAAATTATATAATTATTTTTATGATAAGTTGAAAATATATTTTAAAAATAAATATTCCGAATTAAGTAAAAGGGAAGTAGAAGGTAAAGCCAAAGAGGACTCAAGATATATTTTATCTCTTGCAACAACTTCACAAATGGGAATGACGATCAATGCAAGAAACCTGGAGTATATGTTAAAATTATTTCAGGCAAATCCTTTATTTGAAATACAAGAATTAGGCGAAAAGATAAACGGTATTGTAAAGGATAAGGTACCATCATTAATTGTATTTGATGAACCAAAAGATTATGATTACAAAAACTGGAGAGGGCGTTTTGAATATGATTTTAATAAGTCCCTTGAGGATAATGACTATGAACATGTTAAATTAATTGACTATACTGAAAATGGTGAGGATCAAATTGTTGCAGGACTGGTTTATCAAAATTCTGATTATAGTTTTGACAATATCTTAAAAAATATTAATAAAATTGATAAAAAAGAAGTTTTAAATAAGGTTTTTAAGGGAATTGATTTTTATCATAGTGTTGATAGAGCTTTTGAACTTGCCAGTGCTCAATTTGAATTTTTACTTTCATCATCTGCATTTGCTCAATTGAAAAGACATAGACTTTCAACTATTTTAAAAGGTGCTTATAATATCAACTGGTCGGTAACTGTTCCAAGTTCTATTGAAGCAATTGGTGAAGAAGAAAAATTCATGGATATGATTAAAAAGATTGAACAATTTTATAGAAAAGTTAAAACTTATGATGAAAATGCTGCGGATTATATTCTAACCAATTCACACAGAAGAAAAGTTATCATGAAAGCAAATATGAGAGAGTGGTATCATTTTATCAGATTAAGAGCTGATGAACATGCCCAATGGGAAATAAGAGCTCTTGCAAAAAGGGTTGAAGAAAAACTAAAAGAAATTTTTCCAAATGTTTCTGAGTATTTAATGGGAAAAGATGATTTTACAGAAAAATTTAATAAGATGTAAAAAAAAAGCATGCACCAGGGGGAAATTGGTGCATGCGGGTTGGTTGGATGGTAATAAAGAAAGGAGGTTGGTCGGTATTTCCTTCTTTATTAACTACTAATAATAAAACAAGCGGGAATAAAAAAGGTTCCAAAAAATATGAAAAAATTTATTTTTGTTATTGCTGAGTATAATCCATTTCATAAGGGACATAAATATCATATAGAGAAAACAAAAAAAGAAATCGATTGTAATAATTTAATAATTATTTTATCAGGTAATTTTGTTCAAAGGGGAGAACCCGCTATTCTAAATCAGGATATTAGGGCAAAAATGGCTGTTAAAAATGGAGCAGATCTTGTTATCAAATTACCAACTCTTTATTCTACAGCATCTTCAGATTTTTTTACTTTCGGTGCAATTAAAATTATAAAGGAATTAAATGTTAGCGGATATTTATCTTTTGGAAGCGAAGCAGGAGAATTGAACAAATTAGTGAAAGTGGGTAGATATCTTGCAAAATATGAAAATGAATACTATCAGCAGATTAGAAAATTTTTGAAAAATGGGATATCGGTACCTGAAGCAAGAGAAAAATTTATTAATAAAGTTTTTGGTTCAGAACATCTTTTAAAAGGGTCGAATAATTTACTTGGGATTGATTATATAAAAAATATATACAAATTTAATATTGAAAATAAAGTTAAACCTTTCACAGTAAAAAGAGCAGGAAAAGATTATAATGATACATCTTATGGGGATATCATGAGTGCAACAGGTATAAGAAAGATTTTAAAAAGCGATGGGAAAAATTGGGAAAAATCAGTTCCTAAAAATATTAGATCCTTATTTAATACTAAATACAGGAAAGTTGAAACTATATTTCCTTTTTTAAAAAAAATAATAATAAGAGAGGGAACCAGTATAAAAAAATACCGTGGAATTGTCGAGGGATTAGAAAATCTACTTTATAATGGTGTTAATAAAACAAACTCATATAGTGATTTAATCTATGAGTTATTAACTAAACGATATACAAAAAGTTTTTTAAAAAGGAGTTTACTCTCAATATTTTTAAATATAAAAAAAGAATCTTTTAATTACCTGAATAAGAGAAGATACCCTTTTCTTGAAATTATAGATTTTAATAAAAAAGGACAGAATATAATAAAAAAATTAACTAAAAATAGTTCTATACCCCTAATTCATAATGTGAAAAAATATCCATGGAAAAATTATTACACCGTAGATAAAACATTAAATTTAATGAGAGACCTGGAAATTAGAACTAATCAATTATATGATTTATTGTAAAAAAAAACATAAATATTTAATTGAAAAGTATAGATAATTATCCTAAAATAAATAGAGTAGATTAAAAGGAAAAAAATGAAATTACGTAATAAATTAATTTTTTATTTTTTAATAATAATTCTATCCTTTTCAATATCCTTTTTTTTGATAATAGAAATATTATTTGTTCAGGATACTGTAAATAAAACGAAAAAAATGATAAAGATTCAAAATGATAGTTATGTTAAAGTTTTTAATAAAAAATTAAATTTTATAAGATTATTTATTTATAATTCATCAAAAAACAGTATTTTCTGGGAACAGCTTAATTATAATGACCCCATGATCAAGAAAATGTCTACAAATGCTCTTGAAGAAATTTATAAAAAATATGATAAATTAATTACAGATATTGTACTTGTAAATAAAGAAAAAACAATATTAAATTCAATAGGGGATTCTCATGTAAAAAATCAATTAAAAACATATCTGCCAAATTTGAATTTAAATGAATCGATTTTTTTTAAGGATTATATTTTTAGAGATAGCAAAAGAAATTATCAGATTATATTTTCAAATCCAATAAAAAAATATGGAACCCTTGATGGAGCATTAATTTTTGTTTTTAATTTGAACGAGTTATTTTCAGAATTGGTTATTAATGAAACACAGCATCTTAATGTTGTTTTTGATTCTTCAGGACAAATTCTATATCACAGGAATAATAATTTGATTTTAAATAACATAAAATATTTTACCTCACTTGAAGAAGAAAATATTTACAAGTATAGAAGCAAAGAAGATAAAATTATGATAGGAAGTGTTAACAAATTAAACAATAACTGGAATCTTCTTTCACTAACTAATAAAGATTTTATATATTCCTCGGTTAATAAAACCGTTTATACAACTCTTTTATTTTTGATAATAACAATAATTATAGGTACTTATAGCGCTTATAGATTTTCAACTAACACTACAAAGCCAATTTTAAAACTACTTAAATTTATTAGAAGAATTATAAAATATAACGATTACTCCATAAATATAAAATCCGATAGAAAAGATGAAATTGGGATGCTTTATGAAGGATTTAATCAGCTTGTTGAGAATATTAATTTTCATATTGAGGTTGAAAAAATAATTAATAATATTTCTAAATATTTTATTTTTTCTTCTACAGAAATGTCAAATGCAATTTTGAAATCTTTCAAAATGCTTGGTAAATATTTCAATTATAATAGAATTAATTTGTTAATAAAAAATAGAGATAACATTTATTTGAATAAATATAAATGGATAAATAAAAAGAATAGCAGGGATATTCCCTTAATTGATAAAATATTTCTTAAAAAAGATAGCAAATTTCTTGATAAAATAAAAAAAAGTGATGTGATATCAAAGTGTTATTTTAATAATCTTCCGGATGAAATTAAAAAGGAATTATTGAAAAATTATGAAAACAATCCTCCTAAATCTTTATTGATATCGAGGTTGTATTATAAAAACTCTGTTAATGGATTAATAATTGTGGAAATATATGATAAAAATAGATTATGGAATAAAGAGGAAAAAACAGTATTTTCAACATTATCAGAAATTATTATAAACTCTATCAAGAGGAGAGAGGCTGAAAAGAATTTAAAGGAGTTAAATGAAAAATTGGAACTTAAGGTTGAAGAAAGAACTGAAGAATTGAATAGAACAAATGCTAAATTGAAAAAGAGTTTAGATTTGCTAAGAAAAGAACAAAACGCAGGTAGAAAAATTCAATTTAAACTTTTACCCCCTCAAAATTTTGAATATGATAGATTTAAATTTTCCAGGATTATTTTACCATCTCTATACTTGAGTGGAGATTTTGTTGACTATAAGGTGATTTCTGAAGATTATATTGTTTTCTTTCTTGCAGATATTTCAGGGCACGGTGTTGCATCATCATTTGTTACTGTATTATTGAAAAATATTTTTGAACATTATTATAAAAGATTTAAAAGGGATAATGTAAATTTATTGATAAAACCGGATAAATTTCTTTCTGTATTAAATAAGGAAATATATGACTTAAAACTTGAAAAATATCTTGTAATATTTTATGGGGTAATAGATATAAAAAATAATAATTTGATCTATGAAAATGCCGGGCAGGACCCGTATCCAATCCTTTTTGATGGTAATGAATATCAAAAATTATATACCGGTAATCTGCCTGTTGGATTGTTTGAATTTTCAAAATATGAGAATCATCAAATCAAGTTACCGGAAGAATTTGTTTTACTAACCTGTTCAGATGGAATACTCGAAATTATGGAAGAAAATAAAATTGAAAAACAGGAAGATAGATTACTTGATTCAATAAAAAATGTAGACATGAAAATTGAGGATTTTATTAAATATTTTGATTTAAAAGGAAGAGAAAATCTTCCTGATGATATAACTTTTTTGTTAATTAATGGTAAAAAATTATCTGATGGTGAATAAATTTGAATAGAAGTAATTTTTATATATTAAATTGATCTGATATTTTTTATTTTTTTGTAAATTATATTTAATTTTAAATTTTTTATTCTGAACTTTCACTCTTCCGATCCAGTTATTCATTAAATAAATATCAATATAAGGAATATTATTAGTCAGCTCTCCTTTAATTATATCAATTTCTTTTTTATAAGTTTTACCATTTTCCGGGTATAAATATTTAAGTTTTAAAATTTTACAATTTATAATATCTCTAATATTAGTATGTTTATTAACAACAAAACGATTAATATAATACGGATAAGTTTCAAGATCATTTTTGCTATTATTAGTTGTAAAAGCATATCTGTAATTACCGGAATACAAAAATTTTTGTATTTTTTTGTTATATAAACCAAAAGGATAAGCAAAATTATGAATTTTGCAGTTTAACTTGTTTTCAATAATATTTTTAGATTCAATTATTTGTTTCTTTAAAAATGAATTATAATTTTGCCTATGTTTTGTCAGGTCGGGATGATTATAACTATGAATTCCAATTTCATGTCCCTGATTTTTTATCGATTTAATCATTTCCCAGTTCATGTATTTATCAAATCTGTCAATAACGGTAGGATAAATGAAAAAAAGAGCTTTAATTTTATATTTATTTAAAAGATTAATTGCCCACAAATACTGACTTTTCCATCCATCATCAAAAGTTAAAATAACATTCTTATTTTTATTACTTCTGTAAAACTGACTCATACTTGATACAAAGTTATAGTTATTCAATTTTAAATTCATTATTATTTTTTCAAGCTGGTTTGGTTTAACATTTGGGAAAGATTCAATATTTGGATTTACAGTATGAAAACATAAAACAAGTAATTCTTTTTTTTGAACTTTTTTATTACATGATAAATTAGAAAATATGAAAATTATAACAAAAAAGAGAAGAAACGGGAATTGGATCCCGTTTCGATTATTATTTAATATTATACCATTTATCTTTTCCATTAAATGATATTCCAAAATTTATAAAAGTTTCTTCATAATCTGTGTCTAATCTCATTTCTCTTTTTCCTATGGATAAAGTAAAATCAAATCTTGCATGTTTGGATTCAAATGGATTTATAGAAGTTCCAAGTGAAAAGGCATATTCTTTTCCATTCTGATAATAACCATCCTGATAATAGAATCCTGTTCTTATAGGTATAGATATTTTTTTCTTAATATAGTTCTGTTTCTTTTTTATTTCTAATTGATATTCAAGACCTATTGCATATCTTGACATGTCTTGCATTTTGAAATTCTGGTATGAAGAATAATTAAGATTGCTCCAATTTTCTGTAATATATTCTGTTGAAACTAATAAATTATCATTATTTGAGTATGAAACCCCCAATGATATGTTTTGTGGATAATCAAAAGTAAATTTGCCATAAGCTATTTCATCAAGAGATCTATTTATATCAACCTCAAATGATGGTCTATACATTCCACTAAAATTAAAATTGTCAAGATTTAATAGAGTACCAAATTTTATTCCATAACCTTCATATTTATATTTCCAAATATCTTCTTCTAAATTATTTGTATATTCAGTATTTCTTATTAGATATTTATTTTCTTCATTACCAAAAAGATATAAACCTCCTAAAGATAATGAGAGGTTATCAAAAATTTTATAAGCAGAAGCAAATTGTATTTTATTGAGATTTTTTTCAAAAAATTCATTTATTATTTCATTATTATTTTCAAATTTAAGATGAAGATTTGAATTAATTTCTGAGTTAAAATAAGCAGAAAAGGTCAAATCTTTAACAGGAGATGGGAAAATAATATTTAGATATGGAGTAGTAAAATTTCTTTTATAGAAATCCTCTGAAAATTTGTTATAGCTGATGTTATAATTGGTTACTATCTCTCCCAAACTAATGATGATATTTTCAGAATAGGTTGATGTAGCAGGATTAATTGTTGAACTATTTTCATTATCATATAAGGATAATCCTCTAAGTCCCATAGAAATACTACGAATATCTCCAACATTATTTAATCTTCCAAAAGTCTGTTGTGTTATAAAACTTTCACCATGAATAAATGATAATAAAACAAAAACGGTTATTGTTAATAAGAGAAATTTTTTCATTATCTACACCTCTATCCTTCGGGATTTTCTCTATAAATTATTTTTAATTCCGGTTTTTCAGCTATATCTATAAATCTAAATTTCGATCTATCATCTTCAGGCATTATTCCAAAATATAATTTGTTGTTGTGCTGATTTCTGATATTTAAAAAATTAGTTACATTTATAGCAAAATACCCATTAAATATTTCTGCATCACAAACTTCTATGTTATCAAGTTCAAAATCAGTTACATTGTCATTAGCAACTGTTCCGATATAAAATTTAACATCTCCATCATTGTAATCAGACAAATTTATATCAAAAGAATTTTCAAGTCTTGTTAAATCAATATTTTTAAACACCAGGTGGCCTTCCAGTATTTCCCATTTTGGGTCTATATTATTTAAATCAAAATCCACTTCAAATATTGGATAATATCCATCACCAAGATATATTTCATTATTATAATTCATGTCATCATTGGTTTGTGCAATATGAATATCTGAGTTAAGGTCATATTCCTCTGTTTCTGTTTCATCTTCACTATTTAAAAATTCATAGTAAATTTTTGGATAATAGTCCGAAGCATTTTTTGAATAAAAAGAGATAAAATCATAATCTGAAATAATATTGTTTGAGTAAATTACTACTCCATTATTATCTATACTATCACTATCCCACGCATTGATATAATCGGTAATATCAATTTTTAGATAATATTTATCATTTTCCTCATCATAATATCTGTTGGCATCTGTTATAGTTTTGATGTCTTCAACATCGGCATTCCAATCCCATTCTTCTCCATCCAATCTTTCTGCATAAGTGACTTCTGAACTGTTCCAATCCTTATTTAATCTTCCTATTGATAGATCCATGGATGATATTAAATTTCTTTTTATATATAATTTTAAGAAATATGGGGAATTTCCCATATCTTCATCACTAAATCCAAAATTCAACAATATTTTTATATTTCTTCCTTTTGAAGAACCCACCCAGAGTTCATCCATGTTTAAAGGTTCATATTCCCGTCTATGTGAATAAAAATCATCACTTATTGTAATATCCGTAATACTACTGGGGTCTTTTATGTTAGGATCATCATAATTTGATAATTCTATAGGACCCTTTTTACCGCATGAAAATATAAAAATTACAACTAAAAAAAAGCTAAATATAAGTTTTTTCATCAAATACCTCCTTAGTAGGAAGTTTATCTAAAATAGTGTAAAAGTCAAGGTAGATTTGAGTATAAACTATTTATAATACTTGATAAAAGTTATAATCAATTATATAATATTTCTAAGGTGATATAATGAATGGTTTTATAAAAGTTTTGATAGTAGAGGATGATTTAAATATGAGTTTTGTCTTAAAAGAATATCTTAATGATTGCGGTATGAAAGCAAAATCTACAAAAAGCGGGGAACAGGCTTTAAAAAAGAAACTTGATTTTGATATAGTTCTTGTGGATTTACGTCTTCCCGGAATGGATGGAGAAAAATTTATTAAGAAAGCTCATAAAAAAAATAAAAATCTTAAATTCATAATAATTACCGGAGCTCTTGACTATGAGATTACAGAACAGATTAAAAATAAAAAATTTGTATCCAATAAGGTTTTCAAAAAACCGATTTCACATTTAAAAAATTTAAAGGATGAGATTTACAAAATAATTAACAAAGTTGATGAAAAATAAATTTACATATAGATTTTTAAATTTTTTTAATCCTAAAATATTTTTTAGAAAAAAAATTGAGTTTATTAAAATAATATTCAAACAAAAGAACAAACATTTTTTTCAGAATAATTTTCTGTATTTACAAAAGAGATTAATTTGTATTTCTATAAATAATTATTTTAAGAAAAATTCGAAGGTTGCAGGTTCATATTTAAATAAATTGTTTCTTGGTTCTATTTTTTTTAATTTTATTGATTTTAGTAATCAACTGGTTAATAAAAATCAGAATAATAATGAAAATTTAATTTATGCACTCATAATTTTACTTTTTTTAATTATTTTATTCGGGGCGGGGTATGTTATTTTAGGTTATCAGGTAAAAATTAAATCTAATAAGCTGAATGAAAGTGAAAGTAAATTTGAAAATCTTGCAGAAACGACTCCAATGGCTGTTATGATATATCAAAATGATAAGTGGATTTATGCAAATAAAGCTGCAGAAGATATAAGTGGTTATAAAAAAGAGGAATTGTATGGAAGGAATTTCTGGGATTTTGTTCATCCTGATTATAAGGAAATGGTAAAAAAAAGAGGAGAAAAAAGGCAAAAAGGATTAAAAGCGAAAGACAGTTATGAACTAAAAATTGTTACAAAAGAAGGAAAGAGTAAATGGGTTCTACTATTTGGATCTTATACTGAGGTGGAGGGCAAACCTGCAGGGTTAATTTCTGTTATAGATATAGATGATAGAAAAAAAATGGAAAATGAATTGAGAAGAGAAAGAAAAAGATTTGAAGTTGTAATTGAGGGTGCGGATCTTGGGATTTGGGATTGGAATTATAAAACTAATAAAGTTAGGTTCAATGATAAATGGTATGAGATGATTGGGTATACTAAAAATGAAATAGAAGAGAGTGTGGAATACTGGAAATCTTTAATTCATCCGGCTGATTATGACTGGGTTGTAAATGAGTTAAACCGGCATATTGAAGGGGATTCAGGTTTTTATGAAGCTGAGTATAGATTAAAATCTAAATCAGGAGAATGGGTATGGATACTTGATAGGGGAAAAATTATTGAAAAGGATGGGGATGGAAACCCGGTAAGAATATCCGGTACGCATGTAGATATTACAAATTTAAAAAAAGCTGAAAAAGAAATAGTTAATCTAAAGGGTCTGCTTGAAAATATAACAAATTCAATGCCCTCGGTTTTACTTACAGTGGATAAAAAGGGAAGAATTTTTTATTGGAATAATAGGGCAGAAAAAAAATATGAAATTAATGAGGATAACCAGGGTGATTTGATTGAAAATATATTGAATTATTATGAGGATATAAATTCGGTAGTAAAAAAATCTATCAAAAATGAGAAAATTCAACAAAAAGAAGCAGTTAAAAGAGTAGAAAAAAATAATAGAATTTATGAAGATATTACTATATATCCTCTTATAAGAAATGGAGTTGAAGGTGCAGTAATCAGGGTTGATGATGTAACGGAGAAGATAAAACTCAGAGAAATTATCATGCAATCAGAAAAAATGATGGCTATTGGAGGATTGGCTGCTGGAATTGCTCATGAAATAAACAACCCACTTGCTGCTATTCTTGCAAATTCCGAAGTTTTAAAAAGCAGATTAATTCTGGATAAAGAAATTAATATTAAAAAGATAGAAGATATCGGTATTTCCAGAGATAAATTTGAAGATTATATCAGGGAGAGAAAAATTTTAATTATGGTAGATAACATAATAGATTCTTCTAAAAGAGCGTCTAAAATTGTTAAAAACATGCTTGAATTCAGCCGTAATAAAGAGGGTGAATTTTTCAGAGAAAAAATAGATGAGGTATTAGAGAAAACAATTGAAATAGTTAAAAGTGATTATAGTATTAGAAAAAAATATGATTTCAAAGATATTAAAATTATTAGAGATTACGATG
>CAZUKV010000019.1:0-18625 GCA_964621075.1 uncultured bacterium
CTGCGTTATAGAAAATATGTCAGTATTTTCTATATCTGCGTTCCAGCACTAACTTGTTATATAAAGAAAGTGCTGGACTGCGTCTAAATTAATCTTTTAATATTTATGTTGGTTCTTGTGAAAATATTAAACGTAATGAAAAGAGATTCCGAAACAAGATTCGGAATGACTGTTATCTGAATTCTGAAAAATTTCTTAATCTGCTTTCCAGCAATTACTTGAAAAGGAAGTGTTGGATCTACGCAAATCTGCGTCAAAATATTTTGTTTTATTTATTATATATTATATAAATAATGTTGATATTAATACATACTGTAATCCTTGCTAACAAATAAGGTGTAAACTACCCTGAAGTATTAAGTCCGTCACAATCATCTGTCATCGAGGAACCATCATGAAATTTCTTTTAAATTTTTGGTCTTCTGTTATATGTTCTCGGTCATAACTTTCAAGTTTCAGACTCAAGACCATATACAGGAGTCTAAATGACTCCTGTATATTTTAAATTTTTATTTCTTTTTTGGTCCAATGTAAATTATATCAGTATTACCTGATGAAACTTTTACATCCATGCCCTTTTTTTGTGTTTTATAACTATTATCATACATGGTTTTCGCAATACCAGGAGGTAGTATAAAATCACCAACTGTAACTGCATTTAATTTAACAAGGAAATCCAGTTTTCTATTAGATCTTATATCAAAAAACCATGTTATTCTATCATCTCGTATATCAACATATTCTTCATTTTTTAATTTCCAGTTTTTATCATTTACCCACTCAGGATATGATTGACCAAGTAATCTTATATTTTCAATTTCCCAACCTGAAGGTAAAATTTGTTCAAGAGCAACTTCCTCTAATTTGTTATGATTTGGGTTTTTTACTTCAAAGTGTCCCCAGATAGTTTTTCCCTGAGGTAATTTTTCAGGACTGATTTTTTTTCCATCTTCATCATACCAGTCAATATTTAAAAAAAGTTTGTTAGAAATGTTTTTACCTTTTGACCTATAAGGTACTCCATCCCATTCAAGTGAAACATCAACAAAATTTACATCGGTCTTACTATTAATTTTTACTACTATATTTTTTCCAAATCCACTTTCAATTTCTCTTGAAACAATTATCTCTTCAGTATTGAATTTCTCTTTTGTACCATCAGGAAAAATAATTTCTCCAGCTAAGATTGATTTCTCATTTTCATTTCCTTTTATGTAATTTACATATCTTCCTATAGCAAGTAACATATAACCTGATGTTTGAGTTGAATACCATTTCGATGAAGATAATCTTTCTGATAAGATATCATATAAATTTCTACATACTCTCCAGTTTTTAAAATCCATAGCGATATTCATTATAATAGCTTTATCCCTTAAAGTAGAACCATAAGTTCCACCAAGTTCACGATATTCTTCTACATGTGTTGATGAATTTTTTAAAATATTCATTGCTATTTTATCATATCCAGCTAACTGATATGCTCCAGCTAACAACCACTTTTCTGTATTACCCATATCATCAAGGTCATTTTCCTTCAATAGATTCATAGCGCCAATATTTGGTTTTCCGGCCAGCGCCAGCAAATAAACTCTATAGCTTCTTGCTTTCAAAGATCCACCTGTTTTAAATGATTCTGATTTCTGGTATTTTAACCATTTTTTAAAAAGATCTTCCGGAACAAAATAACCTTCTTTTTTTGCTGCAATTAGGAAATGTCCGGCATAATTTGTTCCCCATTTACTGGGACTTCTTCTTCCAGGCCAGTAAGAAAATCCACCTGATTTTGTCTGAAATTTCCTCAATCTCTTAATGCCACTGTTTATATTATTATTAATTTCTTCAAGATCTTTTTTATCTGTTTTCATAAAATTTTTTAAATAAATCTGTGGAAATACACTTGATGTAGTTTGTTCTAAACATCCATAAGGATATTTCATCAACCATTTTAATCGATGTCCTAAATTCAGATTTTCAAGTTTAGAAATTTTAATCATTGCCTCATTTGTACCCGGTAGACCTTTATCAGGAATTTTAAAAGAAGTCCTATCTCCAGGTTTACAACTTTTATACTTAGTTTCAAAAATTCTTGGAGAAGACGGCCTGATATCAATTTCTGTTTTTTTATTTATTTCTCCGCCTTTATATCTTGCCTTGAGAGTTATTTTACCAATGCCAATAGCTTGTCGTGCTTTTAATTCAAATGTAATATCAGTTTTATCTTTATTCTCAAAATTAGCAACTTTTTTATCACTGCCAATTACCTGAACAGGGCCTTCTGTTTCAATATTTATAATTGAATAATCAATATCTTTCTTGTCTCTAAAAATTGTAACAGGAACTTTTATCTTATCATTTGGTCCAAGAACCCTTGGAAAAGTCGGAAGCATTACAATATCACCTTTTACAGGTACTGTTTTTTCTGCGTGCCCGTAAGAATTATCCTTGGCCCCAACAACCATAATCCTTACAGCACCCATATAATTCGGCATATTAAAAGATACATTAGCATAACCATCTTTATCAGTTTTTAAAGGCCCTTTAAACATTGAAACCGGTTCAAAACGTTTTGCTCTATCTCTTTTTTTACCGGACCCATAATCTATTCCAGAACCCCCTCCAAGTGAAAATCTCTTATAAATATCTCCACTATTTGCAGAAATAACATGTTCAAATAAATCATAAGTTTTTACCATTAATTTCTCTTTTTGAAAAAACTTTTTCCAGGGTTCTGGTGTTTTATACTGTGTAAGTCCCAATAATCCCTCATCAACTACCGCTATTGTAAAATAAGTTTCTTTTCTATCTTTTGTCTGAACTTCTACATTAAATTTTTTCTTTGGCTCAAATTTATCAAGGGTTTTGATTGTAATTTCTTTATGAGTATCTTTTTTTTCAACCATCAGTGGTATAACACCATACATCCTTAGTGGTCTATCATTTTTAGTTTGTTCATGCGGCTGCAGAACCATGACAGAAGCATACGCATTAGGTAACATTTTATCATTTATATCAATTTCAATACTCATTTCATTATTTTTAGTTTCACACTCAAAATATTCTTTTTTTAAAATTTTATTACTTTTCTCAATAGTCAAAAATACATAACCTTCCTGAGGAGCAGGAAATGAAAGAATAGCTTTTTCTCCAGGATGATATTTTTCTTTATCGGTTTTTAATTTTATCAATCCTGCATTTTTAGGATCTTTTCCTACACTGCCCCAGCTGGAAGCTCTAAAAAACACACCAGCTTTATGAGTATTATCACCTTTTTTTCTTACTTCTACATAATATGTTCCATATTCTTCAGGCAAAAATTCAATCTCTGCTGTTTTTTCATTTGATGAATTAACTGTTCCCTTTTTAACAAGATAAGTATGATTATCAGATTTATAATTTAACCTGTGGTTTTTTCTATTTGAATATTCCCACCACCAATATCTTCGATTTCTATAAATTTTATATTCAAGAGTTTTTCCAGATATTGATTCCCCATTTTTATCAACTAAAACAAACTCTAGATTTACAGGCTTTGATACCATTGCCCTTCCATAATTAAAATCAGGTAGTTTTATTCCAGCATAATGTTTATATGGATAGTATTTTAAATTTTTATATTTATATACAGTTCTCCCTCCCTTTTCAAGAACTCTCGTTTCTAATTTAAGGTTTAATATTGATGGAATATTTGAAGAAGAAGGTAAATCTTTATTGATATTGATAATCCCTTTTTTATTCAACTCACTGTCATAAAGGGTTGTTTTAATCTGTTTAAATTCTTTTGACTTATCATCAAACACAAATCCTTTATATTTAGACCTGAAATTAAGCTTTTCATGATTGATTTTTAATTTCAAATTTGCTTCTAAACCAGCTGCCGGATTTCCCATTAAATACTTTGTTATTACAGAACCTTTTAGAATTTCATCATTATAATTCAATTCATCCTTATCGGTTTTAATATCAATTTTCAATTTATACGGTACAACAGTTTCTATTTTAAACTTGTGGGTTAAAATACTTCCACCGGTAAGAAATTTTGCTTTCCACTCCCCAGTTAAATCATTAAATTCTGTTTTATACTTAAAATTATAAAAACCATTTACTCCTTCACTATTAGTTGTTTTATGAGTTAACTGTCCTTTTGGATTGAAAATTTTCATTGTTATTGGATGTTTATCCGGAAATGGTTTCTGTTCATTTCTCAATATCAGGGAAAAATTAATTTTATCACCTGGTCTGTAAACTCCTCTTTCAGTATAGACAAAATGCTTTAAGCCATTTTTATTTAAAGTAACCCCTCCTATGTCATATTTAGATAGGTTCCATTTCATTTCATTTAATTTAATAATACTTCTTTGATTTTTATAATCAGCTAATATATAAAAAATATTTTTATCAATATTTGTAAATTCAACAATTCCATCACCATTGGTTTCTTTTTCATTAACAACTTGATTTTGATATGTCATTAATTTGACTTTTATTCCACTGAGAGGTTTTCCTGAAATTATATCCGTAGCCAGTACTAAATTCTTATCTTCCATTTCTTTATATAATAATCCAATATCACTTAAAACTACCGGTTTGTAAATATTGCCGTGATTTCTATAATATCTGTAATTTGCAGGGTTAGAATTATAAGACTGTCTACCATCATTATCAGTATCATACAAAATATCATTTTCTGTAAAGGATAATTCAATTACAAATAACCCATTTTTTTCTGATTCAAGTAACTTACTTATATCAAGTTCATGCTGCAACCACTGATTTTTCTTATCCCCAATTTTTAAATTCTTATTTACAACTGTAACTCCTACTCTATTTAAATATGTGTTATTAAATCTTCTTCCTCTATCATTTTCACTATCAAGTTTTTCAGTTTGTAAAAACTGTCCAACATTATTATCAAAAACTTTTTTAATACGAATATGTACATTTTCAACATTCACAGTTTTAAATAATAATTTTTTATTATTTGCTGAAGGTAAAAATACTCCATTACTCGAAAAAACAACTTTGGGTTTAATTTCATCAAATCTCAAAATATCATATTCACTTTTTTTTGTTTTTACATCCCATTTACTCAAGATACCTTTATTTACATCGATTCGATATTTTTCATTAAATTGAAAATCCCCAATTAAAATAACTTCTTTTTTATTTTTTCTTATTTTAAAATCTACTTCCGGAGTAACCCTGACTAAACCCCTCAAATCAAGTGATTGTTTCACTCTATCAGAAAATTTTATCCTTACCTTAGCCTCTCCATTTTCTATAAATGATTCAATTTTTTGTACTTTAAAATTTTTAACAGGTTCTAATTTTTCTTTTTTTTCATAGTCATTTTTTAAATTTGTACTGTTTTTAGCTATACATAATTTATACTCACCTGTTTCATCCTCCCTGTTTATAACTGATGAATTAAATGCATATAGTTTTTGATTTGATTTCTCTCTAAATACCAGATCTACCTTCTTAAATCCTTTTTTTAATTTAACTGCTTTTTTTAAATCTTCCTTTTCTACTTTATCTGCAAACTCTATAATTCCTTTATATACAACTTTCTCAGGATTACTTAAATCAGGTACTTCAAAATCAGCTTTTAAATTTCTTATTTCATTTGCAAGAACTTTAAATCTAATTTTTATATCATTTAAAGAAGATCGTCTACCTTTGAATATTTTATCTATATTTAATTTTCCATTATAAATATTACCCGTTTTCAAATCCTGTTTTGGAATAAATTTTAAGGTCTGTCTATCCTTCCAAACAGCTTTACCATCTATTCCAGGATTAAATGAAAATAATTTTTCTTTAACTTTTTTCCCAAGCACATTTTTTGCTGCAACAAAATCTTTAAATTTAACAGTTATTGGACTTTTTGATCTAATATAATCTTTTGTAATATGAGTTATTATTTTAGCAACTTCTTCTGAATAATTAATAGGTTTAAAACTACTGCTTTTTGTGCAGCTAAATATAAAAATAAAAACCAAGAATCCAGTTAAAATATTTTTAAAACTAAGTTTCATCTTATCCCCCTCTTTAGATTTATAGTTCCATTAATTCAAATTTTTGAATTATCAATATATTTTTTGAAAATATAAATAAATTTAAAAGCAGCTCTCCCTTACAACCGATTCCAATTAATCCCTAAATCTTTTATACTGTAAGCAGCTCAATAAAAAGCTGCCCACAGAATTTAAAAGAAATTAAATAATAATCTTTAATTTTAAAAATTAATCCAGAAATTTAATAATGTTGCTATGTCCATTTTCTTTTGCAATATCATAAGCAGTTTTCCCTTCATTGTTCTCAATTTTTTTATCAGCACCATTTACCAGTAGAGTCATTACAATAGACTTGTTACCAGTTTTACTGGCTTCTATTAGTGCAGTATTTCCTGAACTATTTTTTTTATTTATATCTGCCCCATCTTTTAATAGCTTTTTTACCAATTTAACATTATTTTCTTTTACAGCAATTATAAGTTTACTTTCAGATGTGGTATCTGATTTTTTAACAGTATCTTTATTTTTTGAGTTACCATTTTTAAATAATATTAAATCTGTCATCCAGTTTGGTATATATTCATTTAAACTGTTTATATCATCACTGTAGACCTTTTTCTTCCACTGTTTATCATTTAATCTATTATTCATTGGCTGTTTAAATTCATAGTAGCTATATGTATATCCTACTGCAATTCTTTTACCTCCATGATTATCATAAAGAGGTACATAAAATCTGTATGGTTTTCCAACAGCCTGTTCCAGAACTTTCCTGCCAGCACTATCAGTAAAAACATCTGCTACAAGAGCCATGCGTAAATCACTTTCTGCAGTTCTTCTGCTCATACTTCCAACATTCTCAAAATATGGAACAACTGATATTTTATTAATCAGTTTTCTAATATATTCATTTTGTTCTCTTGATATGGGTTTGTCATTATTTTCAATCCTAACAATTTCTATGGTATTTTCTAAAATATCTTTAAAATCAAGTATCTTTGATCTAATTTTGATATCAAGGAATCCCTGATTTTGTAAAATATTTTTTAAATCAACCAACATCTTATCAAGCCATGTGAAAAACTCTAAATTTGGTTCTATGTAATTTATTCTATTTTTGATATCAATTACTTCATAGGTTTTATAATCATTATATCCTCCCCCTGCCATTTCACTATATGCCTGTTTTGTATATAAAATAGTAGCATGTTTCAAATCAGCATACCCGGCTGAGGAAGTTAATAAACTTTTTTTAATCCACCCTTCTGTACCTGTAAAGAAAAATTTATCCGGATTATAAGAAGTTAATATTTTTAGAAGTTTTAAATAACTGTAATAGAAATTCTTTCTCCATCGTTTTTCTGAAAAACCATCGAGTCCTTTTTTTAATTCTTTATAATTTTCAATTCCTCCTGCATACTGTTTTATCTCTTCTTTTATCCAGTTTTTAGCATATTCATTTCCAAATAACCCCATCACATCTTTTCCACTTACCATAGTTCTGAGATTTTCTCTTGTTCCAATTCTGGGAGATGATAATTTATGATAAATATAGGAATCAAATGAAAATCTTTGGGGGAACAATCTAAAACTGTTTATTGTCCCTTCTTCAGTTATTTTATCCCAATCACTCATTGTTAAACTTGTATCAGAAATTCTGGATATTCTTTTTTTCCCGGCCATTAAATCTGAAAGACTGGTATTATCAGGTTCCCCAACAACATAAGTAATTGGTTCAAATAATTTTAGCCAGAGTTTATAAAGATCTTCATTTTTTTTATAAAGATAAGAAAAAACCTCAATCCTGTTATCAGTTTCTTTCTGACTGCTGCCTCTTATACTTGTCCTTCCAAACCACATCATGGTTTTAAAATATTTTTTTAACTTTTCAGATTCATCATAGTGGCCTCTTACTTTATATTGTGTATAATCTTCCTTTTCTCCATAAATAATATTATCAGCCATTTTTTTCTTATTTTTTATTTTCTTCAATTCATTAATTGCACTAACAGGATATTTGGACTTATCTGTCAGTTTTAAATCCATTAAATTCCCTGCAACTATGAAATATGAAAGAGCTCTGTCTATAGAATCAGAATCCAGATTATTTGTAGCTATATTTCTTTTTAAATCTTTTAACCTTTTATATGATTTTTTTATGAATTCCTGTAAAACAGGATAAAAATGATCCTGTTCTACCTTTTTTAACACATTGTCAAATAATAAATGCAATGTATGTAAATATAAATCAGTTGTAATAAAGATACTTAAAGTTTTATTATACCCCGGAAGATTATCATAAGCATCAAACATGTCATCATATGATTTAGAAAATTTATTAGATTCCATCCTTTCAAATAAAAGTTTGTTTCTTTTTAATTTATTCTGCATTTTGTTACTTAAATTATAAGGTCCAGCAAAATCCAAAAAATCAGGAGTATAAACCGGATTTTTATAGAAATAACTCCACTTTAAGATTTTTTCGAGACTTCGTAGATATTTTTTCCTAAAGGAACCAAAAACATATCCGGTTTTACCATTATATTTAACTTTAAACCAGCTATTATAATTATAAAATTCGAGATCACTTTTTCCGCCCTTTTTCAGTTTGGGAGTTTTAAAAAAAGTTAACCCCAATGCTTTTTTTAATGATATTTTTTTATCATAAAAATCTGATATAAAATCCTCATCTTCTTTTTTGGGTACAGAACATTTTTTTATTATTTTTAAAACTGTACCGATTTGTAAATCAGTTTCAATATACCTATCAACACTTGAATTTTTGCTATCAATAAATACAACCTCATCTCCATATTCTTCTTTCAATCTCACCTTAGCTTTTGCAGGAACTTCATAATTTACCATTTTTTTATATAACTTAACATCATGATTACCAACCAAAAATAATTTTTTATAATCGATATTTTTATACTCACTTTTATCAAGATCCAAAAAACTAATCTCTTTTTCATCATCAGCTAAAATATTAATTTGAAAAAGAAACAAGATAACTAAAAATATTATCATTAACTTTTTCATTTTAGAAACTCCCCCTTTTTTTATTGATAAATTTTAAACTTCCAATTAATGCTAATTTAACATAAAAATCTCTAATTATAAAGTATTATTTATCATATTAAAATATTATATAATAATTAATTATCCTAATAATTTTATGTTTTTAATCATTAATAATATTATAATTTAAGGCATTAATTCCCTTTGGTATATTTCTTAAATATTTATCATGATTGTTAAAAAATTTTTTCATCCTAATAAATTCAAAATCCTTTTGATGGAATCTGCTAAAATACCATTGAGGTATTACAATAAAATTTCTCTTATTATTTTCTATAGAGCTATAAACATAATTTAAAAAGTATCTGGCATTAGTGATATAGCTTTTATTATTTTCTTTTTTTATTATTAATTTCAATCCAGCCCCGCCTGAATTAGAAAAATCTCCCTGGGCTGATAAAAAATTACCAAGTGAATAAGCTACTACTTGTTTTTTATCCATATTATTAAAAGTTTTAATTTTTTGTATAACATGTGGGTGTGATCCAACTATTATATCAACCCCATTTTTTATACATATATCAGACACAATTTTTTGATAATTTGTTATTTTAGAATCATATTCATTTCCCCAGTGAAAATAAACAATTATAATATCTGCTTCTCTGCTTTTAACTTTTTTTATATCATTTATAAGTGAAGTTTTATTAATAATATTAATTTGGTAGTTATTTTTTTTAAGCGGTATATTCGTAAAAGCTGTATAATTTAATAGTGCAATTTTAATTCCCTTAATTGAAATAATTAAAGGATTATTCTTTTGTTTATCTTTTTTATTTTTAAAGGTTCCAGTATGTTTTATTTTATATTTATCTAAAACATTAATAGTATTTTTAATGCCGTAATTATCTCTATCATTTGAATGATTATTAGCAGTAACAACACAGTTAATACCAGAATTTTTCAATGATTCAGCCATTGAAACAGGAGAACTAAAAATGGGAAAACCTTCATATGGTTTTCCTCCAAAGGTAAATTCCAGATTTCCTATAACTAAATCCTGTTTTTTAAAAAAATCTTTTATATATTTGAAAGAATTGTCAAAATTATATGATTTTGTTTTTTTATTATAAGCGGATTTTATTTGTTCTTCATGTATCATTAAATCACCAAATATAACAATAGAAACTTTCGAATGTGTTTTTTTTAAATTCTTTTCAGGAAAAATATCATTCATTATAAATACAAGAATAAACATAAGTACAAATATTTTATAATTATTTTTTTTATACATATCTGCCTAAATAATATCAAAAAATATTATTATAAAAAAGTTATATTTTTCATAAATTATAAAACTTGACATAACTTTACTCTAAAATATAATAACTCCAGTGAAAAAATTTGTTATAATTCTTTTTATTTTTTATAATATTTTTATATTTTCTGATTCTTTCACAAACAGTTCATCTCAAAACAATTATAAAAATTTCAAGTCAAATTTTTCAAATAAATTTTGGAAAAAAATGTTTGTAATCTCTGTTAAAAGTATTTTAAATGAATTCAAATATAATAATTTCTCAAATTTTCAAGAAATTGAATATGGAGATAAAAATTATGGTATAATTATCAGATTAAAAAATGAAAAAATTGATAGAGGATGTATTGGATTTATAAAAAATCTTAAAACCTTTGAAGAAGCCTGTAGAGTAGCTTCAATCAACGCTGCTTTTTTTGATAACAGGTATAAAAATATAACCAGGAAAGAATTTATAAATCTTGAAATCGATATTACAATTCTGGGTATATGGGAAAAAATTGAAACACCAATCTCATGGGACCCTCAAAAAAATTCATTGATGGTTAAATATCTAAATCACCGATCAATACTTCAGGGACAAATAATGGATGAATATAATTTGAACAAAAAATCATTTTTAAAAATCTTAATGAGAAAGGCAAATCTTGCCCTAAATTCATGGAAAAATCCAAAATATAATTATTATAAAGCTTATTCTATTCATAAAACCTTAAAAGTAAAAAAAATAATCAATAAATATATACCCAAAAATAACTGGTAATATCCTCAATATTTTTATTAAGATACTTAGAACCATTGGTATGACAGAATATAGAAGATTGTTTAAATTTCAAATCTCTTATAATTTTATACATTAATCTTATACCAATAGTATTATCGCACCAAATTTTATTATAATAATTAGTATCAATATTTTTAAGAGCGAACATGTTTTTCTTATCTCTTTTTTCAGTTACTGTTTTTCCTGCATGGTGTGAGAAATCTATGGACATTAACAAGAAACTATTCTTATCATTAACTAATATTTTTTTTATAGAATTCTTTAACTTTACTATCTTCAGATACTGATTTTTTTTCTGTTTTATTAATATTGGAACTATCTTACTATCAGGAAAATATTTTTTTATAAAAGGTAGTAATGAATAAATTCCATGTTCCATATGAAAAGATCTTCTATCCTCATTTAAATTAAGGTGCTTCAGGATATCTGCAATATATTTTTTATTAACTTTTACTGTTATATCACCGAGGTTCCAGGGTAAACTTGATAGTGATATATTTTTAAAACCCTGATCAAAGTGTGATGGAGATATTATTATAAAATTTTTAATATCAGGTTTTAATTCTGATAAATGTTTAAAATATGCATCCATTATTGGATATACCAGTAAATGATGGCTTGAAATCCCAATTCTTGGGTTTATATTTTCACATTTATTGATTTTTATACCTTCTGGAATTGAAATATTCTCTGAAAGTTTTTTATCAAGTTTCTTATCATAAAGCATTAAAGTGGGATGTATTTTATATTTATATTCACTTACTTCACCATATAGAAAGGATGTAAATATAAATATTGATAAAATAAATAATATAAAATATTTTAAATTATTTTTTTTATTTAACTTTTTCATATAAATATTTTAAAATCTTTTCTATTAATAACACATTTAGTATATTAATCAATAAATTTAAATTTAATTTTATAATATTTTAGATATCTGTTTAATTATTTCAGATTTGTTATAATTAGAATTATCAATTATTTCACTTTCTATATCCAGTTTGGAAATTATGTCAAGCTCCCATTTTTTTCTTTTTTTCAAAATTTCTATAGTTCCATTTAATCCATTAAAATTATTTTTTATTCCATAATCATTAGATGTATAATAATCGATAAAAAAATTTTTCCATGCAGTATTCCTTTCTTTAATAATTTTCTTAAATGATTTCTCTATATCTTCCTGATTAATATAAATTAACATTGGATTTAAAGGTTCAATAATACAATTTAGATTATTAATATATTTGTAAATACAATCTAAAGATTTATTTTCTTTTATTTTACCAATAGTAATAGGATTTTGCAAAAAAACACATTCGAAGATATACTTGAATTTATCTTTTAAAGCATTTCTCTTAAAATTAAGCCATTTTTTTTTGATTAATTTTTTATGTAAAGAAAAATTTAAATTATAAATATCATTCTTTTTTATTAAATTATAAAACTCATCATGAAGTAAGTTTTTCAAATAATCACTATTTTTTACATAAAAAATATAAATATCATTTTTATCCTGATATAATACTCCATCTAAAAGAGATATTTTTTTGTTATATAAATCTAAGTTTTTAGAAAATTCTTCTTTTTTAAAATATGATACACCATCATAATCTGCAGGATGATCTAAATCTCCCTCCTGAAAATATCGAGTATCGATATTTTTATTAATTAGATATTCATTTATTATTTTTGATACAGTAGTTTTTCCAGATCCCGGAAGGCCTTCAACAATAATTAATCTTCTATTCATTTATAAAATATCCTTCATTTAACTCATCATCTTTTAAATGACTTTTGTATAAAAGATTTTTTTTAATTATTATTCTTCCCGCTTAAAATATATAATTTTTTTGCCAGTTTTGAAATAGGTAATGATTGTAAATACACAGTTCCTGTACCTTTCAATGTTGTAAGAAATAATCCCTCCCCACCAAAAAACATAGTTTTCATACTTCCTGCTTTATTTATAGAATAATCTATTCCTTCGGTGAATCCTATTAAGCAACCAGTATCTACTTTAATTGTTTCATTATTAAGTTCTTTTTTAACAATAGTACCTCCACCATGTAAAAAAACCATTCCATCACCTGTTAACTTTTCAAGAATAAAACCTTCCCCTCCAAAAAAACCAGCTCCAATTCTTTTTGTAAAAGCAATATCAATTTTTGTACCAAAGGCAGCACATAAAAATGCATCTTTTTGGCAGTAGATTGTGTTATCATGATTACTTAAATCCATTGGTATTATTTTTCCAGGATATGGTGCAGCAAATGCAACTTTTTTTAAATTTTGAGTTTCATTTGTAAAATGAGTTATAAATATTGATTCTCCCGATATAGCTCTTTTACCAGCATTTAGCAATTTTCCAAAAACTCCTTCTTTGGGATTTGAACCATCTCCCATTTTTGTGTCAAAATTTATTCCTTCTTCAAGCCAGTTCATTGCTCCTGCTTCTGCAACAACCTTTTCACCTGGATCTAATTCAATCTCAACTGTTTGCATATCATCCCCGTGTAATATGTATTCCACCTCATGACATTTCATAAAAACCTCCTCATTAATTATAAAATACACTCTATTTATTAGAATTTAATTTCTTTCTTAAATTATCAAGAATTTTTTCACCTTTTTTTATTAAAATTATTCCAATATAAATAAAAATTAAATTCTTCGCCAAACCCGGTAAAATTGTCATATGTTTCCCTATTGACTGTGAAAAAAATATACCGGTAATATTTGAAACAGAACCAGTAAAACCAATAATCATGATAGTTAAACCTATTAGCGATAATACTATTCTTTCAAATTTTATAAAATTAAATTCTGAATCAAAATTAATAGTTTCATCTTCTCTTACAATCCATTTTGAGAATTTTTCAGAAAAAACCCAAAAACATATACTAAATAGCAAATATATAAGTGGAGGCCCTATTACCATGAATAATTTTGGTAAAGTTAATTCAAAATTTTCCGAAGCAAATATGCTAACAAATCCTACTGAATTGAATATATAATTTATAAATTTAATAAATAAAAATATTGAGAATAATCTCAACCCAAATTTAGCAAATTTTCTCATCTTTTCTCCTTTAGTTTTTTCCTGATATTAAAAATTTTTTAATACCATTATAAGATTTAAAAAAACAATACTTTTCATTTACACTTTTAATAATAGTTACAGCTTTCTTTAAATTATTTTTATCATATTTATGATTCCATTTTACTAAATTAATAAAATCCTTCAATGACTCTTTTTTGGATTTAACCAATCCTAATTTTCGTTTTAGAAATCTTCTTGTAATTCTAAAATCTCTGACCCAAACTGAATTGTTTAAAATTATTATTAAATCAGCCGTTTTAAAACTTTTTATTAACCATGAATAATATACCCCTTCAATAATATATTTATCCATTTTTAATATTTGATTCAATTTTTTTTCTCTCTTTTCATAGGATGTTTTAGTTCCATAAGTATCAGAATTATTATCCCAAAAAATGTTATCTAAATCAAAAACAGGGATTTTAAATTTTTTTGATATTCTTTTTGAACAGTAAGTTTTACCGCTTCCCGGTCCCCCTATAATATGTATTTTTTTATATTTCATATCATTTCCTTTAAAATATTTACTTGATTTTATAATCTTTTTTTTAAAAATTATTAATTTAAATTAAGTTGATGGCCGTTAATATTTTAAATTAATACTGACTTAATTTATAACCTCTCCATACTTCCATGGCATTTGATTTTGTATTACTTGATGCATTGGGATTTTCATAAGCTTTTTTTATCCATTTTTTCGCTTTTATCATGTCTCTTTTTGTTCCCAATCCTCTAATATATTGAATACCAACCTCATATTGAGAATCAGCTTCTCCATTTTCTGCTGCTTTTTTATGCCATTTCAAAGCTGCTCTAAAATCTTTCAAGGTACCCTGTCCTTTTGCACACATAACACCTACATTATACCCTGCATTAGCACGCCCATATTTAGCTGCTTTTTTATAATAATTAATTGCTGTTGTGTAATTTCTTGAAGCTCCCTTAGCAAAATAATAAACATGTCCAAGGTGGTATAATGCATCCGCATAATTTTGTTTTGCTGCTTTTTCATACCATTTTTTAGCAATTTTATAATTTTTTTTAATCTGATTTCTATACTTACTAAAATAGTGCATCATTCCATATTGATCCTGAGCTTTTGCATATCCCTGATCAGCAGATTTTTTTATCCATTTTAATGCTTTTTTATATTGCTTTTTTTCAACATAATCCATGCCTACTTTATACTGAGCTTCAGCATCTCCATTGTGAGCTTTTTTAATAACCATTTTTGATACATTTGCAAAAGTAAAACTAAAAAATAATATAATTACTAAAAATATACTTGTTAATTTTTTCATCCAATCTCCCTCGTTTAAAATTATTTCTTTTTTAAAATATCATTTACGACCATCAACATTAATTATAAAAATCCCCCTGTTTATATTAAAAAGGAACATTTTTAAACCAACTACTTAACTAATTACAAGATTAGATATAAAAATACTCCCCCCGGAGATTAACATGAGTAAAATATCATAAAATAATTTAATGTCAATTAAATTTATTTTCTCGTGAGAAATTACTTCCCATTACCATTTTCTTTATTTTCACTTTTTTTTATTTTTTCAATTGCTTTTTGGGTTGCTGAAAAAAATTGGTCTTTCATCTTAAAAATATTTTCTTTTCCGATTTTATCAACGATTCCATATTTGTATAAAATTTTGTAAACTTTCTCTTTTGTCCCTGAAATAATTATCTTTCCTCCATTTTTAAGAACTTTATCAATGAACTTATCAATTTCTTTTATAGCAGTATAATCAATATGATTTATATTTCTTAATCTTAGAATGAATTTTTGATTTTTACAGTATAACCTTTCAAGTTTTTTTTGAAGTTTATGTGCAGAATGAAAATAAATATGTCCGGAAAAATTTATTATTATATAATCTTCCCTTTTTTTATTTTCAATTTCTTTGTTTTCTAAAATTCCTTTTTCTTCATCATTATAACCGATATGAGTTATATCGGGATTACTCATCCGTCTTAATAACAAAATTATTGATAAGCCTACTGCTATGTATATTGCATAATCAATTCTTGGAACAAAAATTGTTGAAAGAAATGTTGTAGTAAGTACTATTGCATCAAATTTTGTAGTTTTAACTATTTTAAAAATCTCGCCAATATCAACCATATTATATGCCACCACAATAACAATTCCGGACAAAGCAGCTATAGGTATATAGCTAAATATTGAACTAAAAAGAACAGACATAATTAATATTATAATCCCGGTTAATAATTGAGAAAATCTACTCTCTGCTCCGGCCTGATCATTAATATGTGTATTGGTAATTGAACCAGTACTAACAAATCCTTTAAAAAAAGAAACTATTATATTAATCATTCCAAGACGAAAAAATTCCCTGTTAAGATTTACTCTCTGACCCCGATTTTCTTCAAGAGTTTTTAATATTGAAACAGGTTGAATAAAACTTAATATAGTTATTGAAAAAGCTCCAGTAAATAATTTGCCAATTAAATCTGTATTAAAATTGAAAAGATAAAATTTAGGCAGTCCTGAGTCATGAAATTTTACAACATTTAAAATGTTCTCAATATCCAGTAAATAAGTACCCAGACTAACCAGTATTAAAGCTCCCAGAAATGAAGGAATTTTTTTAAAAATTCTGTTAAAAATAAGAATTAAAATTATTGTTGTTAATCCAATTAATAATGAAGAAATATTAACATTTTTAATTTTTTTTATAATTCCTAATATATTATTTATGATATTTGAACCCGAATTTATTTGTAAGCCTAATAATGAACCTATCTGCCCAATGCCAATTAGAAAAGCAAGTCCTGTGGTTAATCCAACAATTACAGAATTGGAAATATAGTTTACTAATTTACCAAATTTTAGCAAACTCAAAATTATCTGTAAAATCCCGACCATGAAGGTTAAAAAAAAGACACCTTCCAGATAATTTCCATTTTTCAAAAAACTTAAATTACTTGCAATTGCTATTGCAAGCATATTTGTTGGACCAAGTATCATGAAATTCGATATACCCAGAATAGATCCCGATATCATTGCTATTATAGATGTATATATTCCATAAATTGGATTAACTCCAGCAATTAATGCATAAGCCATATTTTGAGGAATAGCAACAGCCGCAACTGTGAAAGAAGATTTTATGTCGTGTTTTAAGAAATCTATATTGTATGATGAGAGTGAATTTTTTAAATTACTAAAATCCATAATCTCCTTAAGAATATTCTTAATTTTTCATAAATATAGCATTATTAATTTATAATACAACAAAAACTTCTCTCTTTTTATTAAAAAAATTATTGTTATATAATATTTTTTTCTATACCCTATTATTAAATAAATTTTAATAAAAAAATAATTATTTAACTTGAATAACTAAAATATAAATGGCATTATAGAAGAAGAGAATATTGATTTTTTTAGATAATTTTTTTTTATTTTACCCATTTAATTTCTATAAAATATAAAACAAGGAGAATATCTATGAAATTTTTCAAGAACCTATTGAAAATTACAAATATTTTGTCTATTTTTTTGTTTATTTTTTCTTTTAATTTAATTTCTACATCTCTAATAAATGCAAGTTATTATGACAATCCTCCAACAGGCAAATATTTTTTTATCAAGTCGGTTAAAACCGGACGTGTTGACAGAGGATACTGGGATCAGGGAGGAAGACCAAAAAGATACAAAAAAGGAGCAAACCTAAAAGTCTGGTCAAAAGATAGAACATTTAATAAAGACCAACAATTTCGTTTTATTCCTGCTGGTAATGGATACTACTATATTCGTTCTGCTAATGAAGGATACATTGATATTGCAGGTGGAAAAAATTCAAATGGAGTAAATGTTGGAATCTGGCGATTTCATGGAAAATCAAATCAAAAATTCAGATTTAAGTATTTATCAGGTGGCCGATGGAAAATATACACTCCTTACAGGAGGATTATATGCTTAAAAGGAAAAAATTACAGCAATGGAACAAATATACATATCTGGAGAGATCACAATGTTTCTACCGCTCAATGGTATTTTGTTGATGCAAGAACCAACAAAATTTATAAAAAGACAAGAAATGTTATAAAAAATACCACCCCACCTGTTTCAAAAAAGAGTTCAAATTCTATCTATAATTTAAAAA
The DNA here is from genome assembly GCA_964621075.1 of uncultured bacterium. Classification (GTDB taxonomy): domain Bacteria; phylum Macinerneyibacteriota; class Macinerneyibacteria; order Macinerneyibacteriales; family Macinerneyibacteriaceae; genus CAZUKV01. The sequence goes on from CAZUKV010000019.1 coordinate 18,386, forward strand.
GTGGAGAGGAGTTTGTTTATGGAAAAATCGGTCTTGATAAAAAAGATAATAAACGATATACATTTGCTGTTGTAAGAAAACCAAATTCTAACAAGGATGTGTATAAAAGGAGATTTGATCCATACGGTCCAAGACCAATACTGGGACCCGGGATAATGAAAAAATATAAAAAATTAAAGTCCTATGATAAATATGATTACTGGGTTATTTTCAATGGTAAAAAATTCGGTCCCTATGATA